>JANQOV010000152.1 GCA_028285645.1 Hyphococcus sp. | reverse complement strand
CGCCGTCAAAACAGAGGATCGGCTCATCAGAGGCGCGCCAGAGCAGCGCCAGCTGATCCTCCGTCAGCGCCGTGCCCAAAGGCGCGACCGCTCGCTTTATCCCTGCGCCCCAGAGCGCGATCACATCCATATAGCCTTCGCAAACAATCAGCGGCGCATTTTCCTTCGCAGCCGCGGCCCGCGCCGGCAGGTAGTTGTAAAGTACGGAGCCTTTGTGAAAGAGCGCCGTTTCCGGCGAGTTGAGGTATTTGGCGCGGGCGTTCGGGTCCAGCGCGCGGCCGCCAAAGGCGATGACCCGTTCGCGGGCGCCAAGGATCGGAAACATGATCCGACCGCGGAACCGGTCGTAAGACGCGCCGCCGTCATCGGGCTTGATGACAAGCCCAGCGTCGATGAGGGTTTCCTCCTTATACCCCTTATTGAGCAGATGATCCTTGAGCGCCGTTCGGTTGTTGGGCGCGAAGCCCAGCGAAAACGCTTCAATCTGTTCGCTGCTTACTTCGCGGTCGTTGAGATATTGCAGCGCTTCGCGGCCGTCGGCGCGATGCAGCATGGCGGCGAAATAATCAGCCGCCGCGCCGCAGGCGTCCGCCAGGGATTTTGCCTGTTCGGCCCGCGCCGCTTCCCCCGGGCTTTCCGCGGGGACTTCAAGACCAGCGTCAGCGGCGAGCTGCTCAACCGCTTCCGGAAACGACAACCCCTGGGTCTCCATCAGGAAGGTGATGATGTCGCCGTGGTTTTGAGACGAAAAGCAGTGATAGGAGCCGCGCTGGTCATTGACCGTGAAAGAAGGCGTCTTTTCCTTGTTGAAGGGCGAAAGCCCCCACCAGGCGTTGCCGCGCTTTTGCAGTTTCACATAGCGCCCGATGACATCCGAGGGAGGTAAGCGGGCTTTGATTTCATCAAGAAATTCAGGCGTAAAACGAGGCATCGCCAACAGATATGGTTAATCGCCCGCCGTTTCCTATGGGGCTCAAGCGGGTGAAGAATGGTGTTTCCGTTCCTTCATCGCCGAGTTTTCGCAAAAATGCCCGGAATTGTTGTCCACAGGCTTGGAGTTCAGCAGTCCCGCGGCCCGCTCGATTTGTCGAAAACCTGACAAAATGGTAGGGTTACGGCTGGCTAGTGGGGCGCAAGACCGGCCTCACATCGGTGGGAACTAAAGACGCTGCCATTTTCTCGGGGGAACTTGGCGCGGGGGGAGTAACGGTGGGACACCACGACGTATTCATTTCCTATGCGCGGACCGACCGTGACAAGGTCGAGAAGATTGCGCGCGCGCTAACGCAGCAAGGCCTGCACGTCTGGTGGGATCCCAAAATCAAAACCGGCGCCGGTTTCCGTGAAGAAATCGCCGATGCACTGACCAATACGCGATCGGTGCTTGTTGTCTGGTCGCGCGACTCTGTGGGCTCGCGCTTCGTTTGTGATGAAGCCGATGAAGGCGCCGCGCGCGGCATCCTCTATCCCGCCCTGATCGACAATGTCGATATCCCCTTGGGCTTCCGGCAAATTCAGACCGCTGATCTTACCCATTGGCGCGGCAACATGAACGACCCCGCCCTGAAGGCGTTCGTCAAAACCATTGTCGGCAATATTAGCCCTACGGCATCGCGAAGAAGGCCCGCCCCTGACACGCCTGCGCCTGACGCCGATGCTGAAAAGAAAAAGAAGAAAAAGCCCAAGCGCGAAAAGAGCACGCAGCAATCGGCAAAATCATACACGACCACCGGCGCAAAGCGTCGTTTGTCGCTTCTGTTTCAGTCGCTCTTCATGGCGGTGATCATCGCCGCCGCCTTTGCCGCCCTCGCTTATACGTCTGATTTTGTGTTCGCCGCCTATCGGCCATTCTTTATCGGCGCCATGGGCGTGCTCGCATTTTTGTCCCGCTACGGAACGCTTGAAGCCGACCGGGCGGCGGGCGCCGCATCGCTGGCGCTCTTACCGCGATCCTATATGGCGCTGATCTTGTTTTCTCTCATTGCGATATCGCCGCTCATTCTTGAAGGACGTTTATATGCGGCGGCGCTTCAGGGCGTACAGGTAAAAGGCATTGAAGGCGCCGACATTAACAGCGTGACGCTCGAAAAAAATGGCGGGCGTTTCGTGACCGCGTCAGACGACGGCACTGTAAAAATATGGGACGCAACGACCGGCGTCGAGCTGGGCAATTACAACAATCACCTTGATATGTGCGAACAGTTCGACAATGACGGCAAACCGCTTTGCTGGGTCTGGGGTGCTGATTTCTCGCCAGACGGACGCACGATTGCATCGGGGTCTCGCGACATGACGGTCCAGATATGGCAAACCTCGCTTCTGGGCGGCACAATCATCGCTGAAGGCCACCGCGCCAGCGTCTATGACGTCGCCTTTCATCCCGAGGGCGAAGTCATCGCGTCGGCATCAGGCGATCAAACAATCATGATCTGGAACCCTGAAACCGGCGAAGCCATCCGCACGCTGCGAGGCCATGGCGACCGAGTGAACTCGGTAGAGTTCAGCCCTGACGGCGAGACCCTCGCCTCTGCTTCCCGGGACGGCAATGTCAGGCTTTGGAACTGGCGGGATGGCGGCCGGAAATCAGCCCGCGCCGCCGGCGGTCCCGCGAATGATGTTAAGTGGTCAAAAGACGGGACGATGTATGCTGCGGCTTCTGACAATGGCCGCATTCGCATCTGGGACGCGGAAAGCGGCGACCGCATCGCCAATTTCAACCACGGCGCTCGCGCCTTTGCCGTTGCATTCCTTGAGGACGGAACGGAAATCGCAACCAGCGGCATCGATCCGGTCATCCGCATCTGGTCTGTCGAAGATCAAACCGAGCCGCTGGCGGAACTGGAAGCCCATCGCGACGGCAGCCGCGGCCTTGATTCTTCTAATGACGGAAAAATTCTGGTCAGCGGATCGCGGGACAATACGGCGCGCATCTGGAACGCCGATGACCGTTCGCTGATCACCACTGTTGGCCACATCGACTCCGCGATCGATCTTCCCTTCGCTATCGACCAGCCGCCCTATTTCGTGTCTTCGCAAGCGCCGGTGCCGGTGGATTTCCGCGCCGATCCGAATTTTGCCGGATCATTGCTTGGTAAGGGCACCTTCTTTGCGTTCGCGCTGACCTTTGTCGCCTTGATCGCCAAGGGCGTCTTCTGGGTCGCGCGCATGCGGCCCGTAGCGCGGCCTATCGTTGTTACGGTGCTGTTCTTGATGTCCGGCTATCTTGGCTTGTTGATCGCATCGGCCCTGCCCGCTGAAGCGCTCGCTTTGTGGCTGACGCTTGCCTTCGTGCCGGCAACAGTTTTTGCGATGCTTCGATGGGCATGGCGCAGCCTTATCCTGAGGCAGTTCACCAAGCGCCGCGGGAAGCATGCTTACTAGAGAAGAACTTTAGTCTATAGCATTCCGTAAAAATCTGTTTGGAATGAAAAAAATACTATTTATCTCTACCGTTGCATTGGCGGCTATATTGGTTCTTGCGCTCATGTTTGGTCGCGGTTGGGTGACAAGATTGAATGACAGCGCGCCGGCAAAACTCGTTTACGAGATTGACCACAGTTTTGACGGCGACGTCATCGTTATCGGCGCCGGCGCATCAGGACTTGCAGCGGCAAACGCGCTTCAGCGGCATAACGTTCCCTTCACGATTCTAGAGGCGACGGATCATTATGGCGGGCGCGTTCAGAAAGACGACAGCTTTGCTGATTTTCCAATCGATCTTGGCGCGGAATGGATTCACCACGATGCCGGTATTCTTAATCGCCTGATTGGCGCAGACAACGATGAGCCGCCCGTTGAACTCATCCACTATAACCCGACTGATATTCAATCATGGAACGGCAAGTCGCTGAGAAAAGCATCGGGGATCATAACGCGCCTCGGTCAGTGGAGCTTTCCTGAGTACAAATTCAAGGCGACAACCTGGTACGATTTTGTGGACCAGCACTTTGCGCAAAATGTAAAAGACAACATCATTTTCGGCGAGCCCGTCGTCAATATCGGCTATGCCGGCGACGAGGTCGTTGTCACAACAAAGAACGACCGCACGTTTACGGCGGACAAAGCCATCGTCACGGTGTCTATCGGCGTCCTGCGGGAGGGTTATATCAATTTTGAACCGGCGATGGCTGCTGAACGCATCAATGCAATCAATGGTTTTGATTTTTTAAAGGGCTTTAAGCTGTTTTTGAAATTCAACGAAGATTTCTATGCTGACATCATCGAATACAATCTAGAAAACGGCGATAAAACCTATTTCAACGCCGCCTTCAAAAAAGACGCCGTAGATCATGTGCTCTGCCTTCTGGCGACGGGCGATATCGCTGAAGATTATTACAAGCTCGGCAATGAAGACGCGATTGTAGCAGCCGTTCTTAAAGAGCTGGATGAGATGTACCAAGGCAAAGCCAGCGCAGCTTATTCGGGCGACTATCGTCTAAAAGACTGGGGGCGGCATGTCTTTACGATGGGAACATGGACCGACGGCGATGGCGGCAAAAACAACCTGAAACTTGCATCAGCACCGCTAGAGGACAAAGTATATTTTGCCGGCGCGGCGTTCGAAAACCATGGCCAAATGGCGACCGTCCACGGGGCTATTATGTCCGGTTACGATGTCGCATTCGAACTATTGAGCCCCTACGCTGATTAGCAACCGCTTCGTTTGTTTTGACGCAAGCGGCACAGCGTTCGTCAATCGCACTCGAAATCAGCTTCGGCGCCCTCTTCCGCGGAAAGTTCCCGGCATTGCGGCGGGAAGCCTGCCTGCCGCCAATAGTCGGTCAGCCCGAGCGCCGCTGCGAGCTGTTTAAATTCTGCGCTTTTGCGGTAATGGGCGAACGCCGGCAGCCATAAATCTTCATAGTCATTGTCGAAGGTTTCGACATTGATTTTATCATAGGCGCGCATCGCCAGCATGACATTGGTCTGATCCGCAATGTTCGCTTTTTTCTCGTCGGACCATTCAAACAGCTTCTCAAGGCGGTCCGCCGGCAATGATCCTGGCTCCGTCAACGCGTTGATAAAGTCAGCATGGGGAAAGTCTTCGCGCCAAAAAACATTGCGCGACACCGTAAAGGCGGTCAGCCGGTCGCCGCGCTCCAGAAAGATCGGCACGTAAACATCAAAATCGCTGAAATAGCCGATCTCCGCATTGGCTTCAGCATCAACCATCGCTGCTTCCACATCGCCCTTAAAGAGATAGGAGATCGAGCGGTACTTTCGGCAAAGCCTTGCCGCCTCATCAATCTCAAGACAGCTGTTGAACGCTTCAATCGCTTTGTCTGCAGAACCGATCGCCATCATGTTCATGCCGAGCCAAAGCCAGGCGTTGGAATTCTTGGGATCGCGTTCGATTGCCATTTCGAGATTGCCGATGGATTCAGCCCAAGGCGTCGGATAGTGCGTGCGATAGGTCAGCCCCATCACCGCATATGGCATGGAAAGCTCAGGGTCCGCCTCAAGCGCCTTGTTGGCCGCCACCAGCGACAAGGCAGAGTAATCACGGTCGACAATGCCCCAACTTGTGGCGATAGCGTAAACCGCGGCGAGCCCTTCCCAGCCGCGGGCGAAGTCCGGGTCTTCTTCGACGATTTCCTCAAACAACCTCAAACTCTCACGGACATTAGTCCTGCCGCGGGCGATGAAGAGTTCGCGCGCTTTGAGATATTTGTCATAGGCGTTGAGATTATCCGTCGCCGGTTTGATGACAATGTCTGCGTCCCCCGCCATCCCGAGGCTTTCGCGCAACTCGCCGAACACCGCTGTCGCGATTTCATCCTGTATGCGGAAGATATCGGAAAGATGCCGGTCATAGGTTTCTGACCACAAATGCCGGTCGTCTCGCGCATCGATTAACTGCGCGGTGATCCGAATGCGGTTGTCCATCTTGCGGACGGACCCTTCAAGGATGTGATTGACTTTTAGCCGCTGGGCCATTTCGCCAATGCTGAGTGTTTCGTCCTTGAGTGCAAACGAAGACGTGCGCGACGCCACTTTGAGGCCGTCTATGCGCACGAGAACATTGAGCAGCTCCTCGGAAAGTCCATCTGCGAAATACTCCTGATTTCCCTCGGGCGACATATCCGAAAAGGGAAGCACGGCGATGGAAACTTCCTCCGGCGGCGGCAGCCTTCCCGGCGTTGCAATAATCTCCGCATCAGAAGCTTGCCCGCCGCTTCGCATCACAGAAAAAACCAAGAGCGCCGCCAGCGCCAAGCCGAGCGCTGCAAAGCCGACGAGATAGGCAGGCTTTGCACGCATCTTCTCAACCAGCGACATGGGACTTGGCGGCGAGGCCAGCACAGCCGCACTGTCGGCGTCTTCCGCCACGGCAGCCAAAAGCGATTGAAACGCCAGATGCGTGGTGTCGCCCTTCCATTTCTGGAAGTCGATCACCTGATATTGGCGAAAACCGATGGGCGCTTCGCAATCGTCAAGGCTGATGGGGATGAGCTTACCCTTGTCGCGGGCGTAGACCGCCTCGTCCTTAACCCAGTCCGACTCATTGGCGTTGGAGGACCAGGCGACAATCACATGGTCAGATTTGTGAAGCTGCGCTTCGATATCCTTGGCGAAAGCAGCGCCGCCGCGAATATGCCGATCCCACCATACGGAATGGCCGCACTCTTCAAGCGCAGCCGCCAGTTTTTCGATGAGCGCCCGGTCGGCCCTCGAATAGCTGATAAAAATGTGGCCCATGGCAGTCTTCCCCCGGCTGCGCCGTCAGCGTCTGGAACGCAACCCGCTCACTCTCATACGCTATGTTGCGGTTTGATGTCATGTTTCAATTCACCGGAAATCGCATCCAGGGTCTTGCGCTGACGCGAAAAAGGGCGCACCTCGCGGCCCATGACGCAACGCACAACCCCGCTCCGCAATATCGCCATCATCGCCCATGTTGATCATGGCAAGACCACCCTGGTCGATGAAATGCTGCGCCAGTCCGGCGCCGTCCGCGAAGGCGCGGAGATGGCCGAGCGCGCCATGGATTCCAATGACATCGAGCGCGAGCGCGGCATCACCATTCTCGCCAAATGCACCAGCGTTTTGTGGGAGCAGCCCGAGCAGGCAAGTAACGCCGGCCCGGTGCGTCTTAATATTGTCGATACGCCGGGTCACGCGGATTTCGGCGGCGAGGTCGAGCGTATTCTTTCCATGGTCGATGGCTGCCTTCTCCTCATCGACGCCGCCGAAGGGCCGATGCCGCAAACAAAATTCGTATTGTCGAAGGCGCTTGCCTTGGGCCTAAAACCCATCGTCGTTCTCAACAAGGTTGACCGTGCGAGCGCCGAACCTGACGCCGCGCTCGACGCTGCTTTCGATTTGTTCGCGGCCTTGGGCGCTGACGACGAGCAACTCGACTTTCCGGTGCTCTACGCAGCCGGTCGCGACGGCTGGGCTGACCATGCACTTGACGGCCCGCGGAAAAACCTCATCCCACTGTTCGAGACCATCGTCGCCCATGTTGCAGCGCCTGATGTGGGCGAGAACGCTGAGGAAGAACCCTTCCGCATGTTGGCGACGACACTGGAAGCTGATCCCTATCTCGGCCGCATCCTGACGGGCCGCGTTGTCGCCGGCGTCGCCAAGCCGGGCGTGACCATGAAAGCCCTATCCCGCAACGGCGAGCTTGTAGAGCAAGCGAGAATTTCAAAAGTGCTCGCCTTCCGCGGCCTAAAACGCCAACCGGTTGATGAGGCGCTGCCCGGCGACATTGTCGCCATTGCCGGTTTTTCAAAAGCATCTGTTTCCGACACGCTGTGCGATCTTGAAATCGAAACCGCCCTCCCCGCGCAGCCCATCGACCCGCCGACACTGTCGGTCACCATCGCCGCCAACGATTCACCGCTTGCGGGCCGCGAGGGCGACAAGGTGCAATCCCGCGTCATCCGCGAGCGGCTTTTGCGTCAGGCGGAAGGCGACGTCGCCATCAGCGTTGCGGAAACCGAAAACAAGGATGCGTTCGAAGTCGCGGGCCGCGGCGAACTGCAACTTGGCGTGTTGATCGAAAACATGCGCCGCGAGGGTTTCGAGCTTGCCGTATCGCGTCCGCGGGTTGTGACGCGCCAAAGCGAAGACGGCCAAACGCTCGAACCCATCGAGGAAGTCGTCATCGATGTTGACGATGACTATTCCGGCGTCGTCATCGAAAAGCTCTCCCAAAAAAAATCCGAACTGGCAGAAATGAAACCGGCCGGCGCCGGCAAAACGCGGATCACCATGCATGCGCCATCAAGAGCGCTCATCGGCTATCACGGCGAGTTCCTCACCGACACTCGCGGCACCGGCGTCATGAACCGCTCTTACCTTGAGCACGCGCCCCACAAAGGCGCGATCGAAGGCAGGCGCAACGGCGTCCTCATCTCCAATGGCGATGGCGCAGCGGTTCCCTTCGCGCTTTGGAATTTGGAAGAACGCGGCATCATGTTTATCTCGCCGGGTGAAAAGGTTTACGAGGGCATGATCGTCGGCGAGAACGCCAAGCCCGAAGATCTCGACGTTAATCCCCTGAAATCAAAACAGCTCACCAATATCCGCGCCGCCGGCAAGGATGAAGCGGTAAAGCTCACCCCGCCGCGCCGCCTGACGCTCGAACAGGCAATCGCCTATATCGACGAAGACGAGCTTGTTGAAGTGACGCCAAAATCCATTCGCCTACGGAAAATTGCGCTAAAGCCGCACTTACGCAAACGGCGCGCGAAGGATAACGCCTAAAGCGCCGCCATTCCGCCGGGATCTTCAAGGCTCTCTGATGGTGAACGGATCATCCAGGGGCCAATTTGGCGGAATATCGCAGTTCACGCCCATCAGTATCGGCGCGCCCGGCGGGTTCACATAACCTTTGACGCGCGCACCCTCAATTTTACCATCACTTATTGAGACGCGATAGACATAGAATGTGTCTTGCAGGACATCTCCGTTGCAATAGGAACCGTCGCTGAGTTCCCCCACCGACCGCCCGACACTGTCCCTTCTTTCGAAGAAATAAAGGCCTACATGCGTAATGTCGTCGAAAAAAGAGTCAATTTCCGCTTTCGATCGCCCCGTTAACATGCCGGAGAAGGAAACCTCTTTATCCCAAAGTTCCGGATTGAGGCGGGCTTCCTTGGGATTTGCCGGAGGCCGGTTCATTTCAATCACGATATCAACCTGGGCACCCAGCGACATTGCGTGGGGCGCTTGAAAACCCTTCTTATCATCGGGAGGTTCAATGATATCTGCATCCGGATCAAAGCCGGCCAAGCTCAGGGCCTGCCTCAGTAATAGTGCTTCTCTTTGGAAATAGACCTCACGATTGATTTCGGTAAGCGCTTTGTAGGCGAATGAGCGCCCATATGGTGTGGCGGCGTCATTACGTAAGTCTACGAGTCTCGTGTCCACAGTTTTGTGAATAGATGGATCGCTAAGTGCGTAGCCGCGCAAGGTATCCCTCGCTATGCGATCCCAGTCGCCGGGAACCTCATGCGCCGCCAGCTTGCCAAGGACAGTTATGAGTCCGTCTACATCATTTTTATCTTTGAGACCGTTTACGGATTGTTCGCCGACGAAAATCATCACATCTGATGCAAAATTGAAGAGCACATTTTCTTCGTAGGTCATAGGGTTAGTATAATGAGGACTGGGCATCCGGTGAGGGCTGAGCTCTTCCAACACCCCTGCGATCAATGGCGGGTTTTCAATGATCAACTCTACAATTGTCTGACGCCCGTGTTGTCGCAAAGGAGTCCATTCGATAATCGGAGACGCAGGCGACGAATAGCTTTCCAAAACCTCTTCGGTGAGGAAGTTGAGTAGGCCGTCTATATCGACCTCACTCCGAAATTGATCAATTTTCTCTATTCGAGGGTCAGATTGAACAGGCTCTCGACTGTCCTTGTTGGTTGCTGAAGGCGTATCCGAGCAACCCACAGACAGCAGAATAAATGCAAACAGAACACCAATCGCCGGTGATTTTCCTATATTCATCAGCATTGCTCAAGGTCAATGTTTTCTGACCGCTTCTCCTGTCGGTCGGCAATGTAACCGCTATCACTGAAGCCCGCTATCACTGAAGCCAATGTGCGTCAAAACGGTGAGACATCGCCACTAGTAATCGTAAAGCGACCAAAGCTCGATTCTATGCTATCTTGGTGCATTGAACAAACACAACTAGAGGGCTTGGTCGATGAACGATCTATTCAAGAGGCGCCCGTATCAAGTTGGCGTCTTCATTTTTGCACTCGTTTTCGCCCTGCCTCTTATTTGGCGCCAGGCCCCACGGTTGAGCTTTATTGTCTATCCGCTTGTTCTGTTCGGCGTCAGCTGGTTGATCGGCGCCGTTGCTTCGCGGTATGTCAAATGGCGACCGCAGGATGAAACAGCTACATCTATGTGGTTATTGTTTGTAATTGCGTGTGGCGGATTAGGATTATTTACAGTTTGGGCGGCAACCATGCCGCTTGAAATTGTCGGCAATCTGTGGCGCGGCAATGTTTTGCTTTCCAATTTGGTGTTGGCGGCTTTGAGCTTATGCGCGGGCGGGTGGATTGCTTACTCGCTCAACCGCATTCAGCAATCCAACAGTCTTGAATCGAGCGCTATCGTTATCGGGGGCGTCGCCGTCCTGACCCTCATTGCCTGGAGCGGCGCCGTTTACGATTTACCGGATTTCTCCATCGTGAAGCAGCTCGGCAACTCCTTTATCCGCAATGAATATATCGTCTACGGCATACTGGAAGCCTTCTATTGGCGCATCCTACTCCCGTTTGGCACTGCAGCAGCATTGTTGATTAATCTCTTCCTGGAGAAACCCAAATAGAGCGACTCAGGCTCCAGTCCCATGACTGTTGGGGCGGATTAACGTCAAGTTTAGAAGCGCGGGACAGCTTTGTTGATGGGTCCGAACCCTAGCCAGAAAAGGCTTCGCCTTTTCTGCCGACGTGCCTACTTAAACGTATAAGACGCAACGAGGCCGACAAAGCCCTGGTCTCTTGAGCCGCGTTCGGTCACCAAGGGGGACCGCGCAGCGTCGCCCATCAGCCTGTCATAGCTGCCGATGAACGTCGTTGAGACATTGTCCGTGACAGGGACGATCACGCTCACGCCGGCGCCATAGGATACGCCGCCGCCAGACGCCTCGAATTCAGGCAAGCCGGACGCCGCGGATTGCACAGCGGTCACGCCAAACAACGCCTCGTGATATTGATCATTCGCGAAATTAAACCGCGGCCCGAGCGCATAGATGATCGGCGGGCCGTTGCGCTGAATACGGCCCTTATAGTTCAGCGCGACATCGCCGGTTAATCCGTCATGGCCGGTGACGGCCTTTCCTAAATTGGCGGAAGCGGTGAAATCGCCGATGTCGACTTCTGCAAATCCACCAAGGGAGACTGACGCATTGACATCGCCAAGACCGAGAAGGTCGTTGGTGCGCTCGCCTGCGACACGAAAGGGCGCGCTGCCGTCTTCGTCGCGGGGGAACTCAAGACTGACACGCGGACCCAGCCGGAAATTGTCGCCGCTAATCGCTGCGTATTTTACGCCCTCTTCGATGGAGGCGACAAAGCGGTCGCCCTTTTTGATGCGGATATAGGGAACGGCAGAGAGGATGTAGTCATCGTCGCCGAGATAGTTGGGTGAAAACAAGAGCCCGCCGCCGAGGGAAAACTCCCACCCGTCAGACGGCGCCGGGCGTTCGCCGGGCCATTCCTGGGCAAAGGCGGGAAAAGAAAAAATACAAGCTAGCCCTGCGAGCGTGAACTGTCGGATTTTCATGATACCCCGCTTGCCTTTGCACTCATTGCGTCATCCGCAACCTTGCGCAGACAAAACCAATTTGCCTGCTCTCAACCACTACGAAGAGAACGTCAGCGCGGATTGATTAATTCGAAAAAAAATGCACCAGCGCGGATCGCGCCTATCAGCGTAAACCAAGCTTTGAAAGCGGATCGCCAAGGGTTCCGGCAACCAAAGAGGCGAGCAGTTTCGGCATGGG
Source organism: Hyphococcus sp. (assembly GCA_028285645.1). GTDB lineage: Bacteria > Pseudomonadota > Alphaproteobacteria > Caulobacterales > Parvularculaceae > Hyphococcus. The sequence goes on along the minus strand of JANQOV010000152.1, from coordinate 22,981 downwards.
CGGCATGCGCGAAAAAGGCGCCGCAAGTAGATCGCGTAGAAACGCCCTCACGCTCGAGTCCGATTGGTAAAATGGCGTGAACGCCCAACTGATCGCCTGATAAAGCCGCACATGGTTTTGGCGAAGGCGCAAAAACTCTGCAAAGGCAGCATGGGGCTCAGCCTTGCGCTCAAGCGCGCGCACCAGCGCATAGGCGTCCAGCAAGGCCATATTGGCGCCCTGCCCCAATTGCGGGCTGGCTGCATGCCAGGCGTCGCCAATGTGGATGACACGGCCTTCAACAGGGCGCGTCCACGTGTCATGCGCGTAGTGCGCGAAGACAAACTGGTCGTGATCGTTGAAATGATCGAGCACGGATGAAACTTCCGGCCACAGGACAAGCACTTTGTTCTTCCATTGGCCGAGCGGCGCCGCGCGCCATGGTTCAAATTCTCGCGCTCTTAATGTCCAGAAATAGGCGGCGAGTTTTTTGCCGCCATCTTGCAAAGTTCCAATCGGCATGACGCCGGAAGAGATCTTCGCGCCGCGATAGCGCTGCGCCAAAACGTTTTCCTGAAATCCTTCAGCGGGCAACGGCGCATTCGCCCATAGCGCGCCATAGTCAAGAAAGTGACCCTGACGCGAGACCAATGGCGAGCGAACGCCGAGCGCGTCAATGACAATGTCAAAGGGAGCTGATGCGGCCGCGTTCGCAAAGACCAATGCCGGGTGCTCTTGCGCGGTCTCAACGCCGACAACTTCGCAGTCCTGGTTGATCGTTGCGCCGGCTTCGCGCGCTGCCTCAAACAGCATGTCAAACAGCGCCGCACGGTGGATCGCGATACCATAAACATCGACGCCCAAGGCGTCGTAAGACACATCCAGCACCTTGCGCTTGCCGCCCTCTAAACGCCCGTCGAGATGATCAAGACGGGCGCCGCGGGCTTTCAGGTTTTCGGAAAGGCCAAGCGCCGCAAGCACAGCCTGGCCGGTTGGCTGAACGATCAATCCGGACCCAACAGGCGCCGGCGCTGGCGCTTTATCATAGACGGTAATGGAAAAGCCCTGTCGGCTGAGCAATGCCGCCGCAGCAAGACCAGCAATCCCGGCGCCGGCAATCGCGATTTCCATCGCTTTGTCTCCCGGCGCCGTGATTTATAATTAGCTAAGTGACTCTTTCATCAACTTGCCGGCGCGGCCAAAATCCATGGCGCCGCTGTACCGCTCTTTAAGGGCGCCCATGCAACGGCCCATGTCTTTCAGACCTGAGGCTTCATATTCGTCGATGACTTCTTTGACGGCGGTCTCAATCTCCTCGCCGGAAAGCTGGCGCGGCATGAACTCCTTGATCACTTCGATCTCGGCGCGCTCCTGCTCGGCAAGCTCCGGCCGGCAACCTTTTTCAAAGGCCTCGGCGCTGTCTTCGCGCTGCTTCACCATCTTGGTGAGGATGCTCAAAATTTCGTCGTCGCTGACGCCATTGCAGCGATCTTCCGATCGCGCAGCGATGTCACGGTCCTTGATGGCGGCGTTGATGAGGCGCAGCGTCGACACGCGCACCTTTTCGTCCTGCGCCCGCATGGCGTCTTTTAACGCTGCATCAATTTTTTCTCTGAGCATTTATCTCTCCAACGCTGACGGGCGCGGTTCGGTTCCGCCCCAGACTGCCGTTAGTTTTGATTTTAGATATTCGCTATTTCGTTTGGATGAATTCGGCTTTAACCGTTTGTTGACCCAATGAGCGCCTTCGCATAGCTTCCGGCCAATTTGCGCGCCGAAGGAGCCGCGTTCGCCAGCTTCTCCTGCGCAGTCCGCATTCCGCGAACAAAGCGAGGCAGGAGACATATTCATCTATGAAAATTAGTCAAGAACCTGCTGATCGACCGAGCGCAGCACTGGTTTTAGCTGACGGAACAGTGGTTTACGGCCAGGGCCTCGGCGCCGTCGGAGAAGCGGTGGGCGAAATCTGCTTCAACACCGCTATGACCGGCTATCAGGAGATCCTCACGGACCCCTCCTATGCCGGGCAAATCATCACCTTTACCTTTCCCCATATCGGCAATGTTGGCGTCAACGGCGAAGATATCGAGGATGCATCCGCGCCCGCGGCGACGGCGGCCCGCGGGGCAATTTTGCGCACGTTGAACACCAGCCCGTCAAACTATCGCGCGCAGCTTGATCTTTCCGCCTGGATGCGCCGCCGTGGCATTATCGGGATCGCCGGTGTCGATACTCGCGCGCTTACCGCGCTGATTCGCGAACAGGGCATGCCCCATGGGGTGATCGCGCATGCGCCCACGGGACAATTCGATATCGAATCACTCACCGCCAAAGCGGCAGGCTGGGAAGGCATTGAAGGGCGCGATCTCGCCAAGGACGTCACCACCCTGAAGCCTTACAGTCATCGCGAGACCGGCTGGCAATGGGAAAACGGTTATCAGAATCACAACGGCGCCGGCCCGCACATTGTTGTCATCGATTATGGCGTGAAGCGAAACATCTTGCGGCGGCTCGCCAGCGAAGGCTGTCGTGTAACCGTGGTTTCTGCAACGACAAGCTATGATGAGATCATGGAATTAAAACCGGACGGCGTTGTCTTGTCCAACGGGCCGGGCGATCCAGCGGCGACCGCCGAATATGCGGGGCCCGTGATCAAGCAGCTCATCAACAACAAAGTCCCGACACTTGGCATTTGTCTTGGCCACCAGATGCTGGCCCTTGCCGCCGGCGCGCGCACCAAGAAAATGCCCCAAGGCCATCACGGCGCCAATCATCCGGTCAAAGACCTTTCCACCGGCAAAGTTGAAATCGTTTCCATGAATCACGGCTTCACCGTCGATGGCGACACCCTGCCAGACAATGTCGAAGAAACGCATCGCTCGCTCTTTGACGGATCAAACTCAGGCATTGCTTTGAAAAACGCGCCGGCCTTTTCCGTGCAGCATCACCCTGAGGCGTCACCGGGGCCGGAAGATAGTTTTTATATTTTCAAGCGCTTCGTTGAGGGATTGAAGGCGGCGTAGCAAGCATCTTCTCTTCCCCAATTTGGATCAACGCTGCGGCCTTAGCGGTTGCTTAATGTGATTATCCCAGTAATTCTAATTTGAGAACGAGTCTCAGAGGCGTATCGGGTGCATTTGTTCTGGGCGGGCGTCAGTTTTTTATTGGCGATAGTGATTTCAACGACGAGCACGGTGGAGGCAAGTGTGTCTCCATCAGTCCTCCGTTCGTTTTCGCCTGAACAGTTCGATCGCTTTGCGCCCCGTACGGCACTGGATATGGTGGAACAGGTCCCCGGCTTTACCATTCGCGAGGGAGGCGACGATCGCGGTCTCGGTCAAGCCGATACCAATGTCCTGATTAATGGCAGGCGTATTTCAGGCAAATCAAATGGACCGGTGGAGGCGTTAGGCCGCATTCCCGCTGGAGACGTGGTGCGGTTGGAAATCGTCGATGGCGCGAGCCTCGATATCGCCGGCCTTTCGGGACAGGTGCTCAACGTAGTCACCTCAACAGGCGGCGGCGTGAGCGGGCGCTTTCGCTACTCACCTCAATTTCGTTCAGAGGGAACGCCCTTCCGTTGGGGTAACGGAGAGATTTCGCTATCTGGCGGTGGGTCGCAAAGCGAATGGACAACGAGCTTCGAGAACGAACAGAGCCGGTCGAACGATTTCGGTCCTGAGTTGGTTTTTGACGGAAGTGGCGCGCTGATCGATTCGCGTCAGGAATCTCGGAACGGCAATAGTGATCGACCTATCCTGTCCGGTTCCTATACGCGCACGGCGGCGAACGGCAATGTCCTAAATCTCACCGGCGAAGCGCAGGCGTTTATCTTTCGCGGGACCGAAGTGTCCGAACGAACTGGCGGATCCGATGGCGCTAACACGCGCTTTTTTCGCGAGACGGAGGATGAATACAACTACGAGATCGGTGCGGATTATGAATTTGCGATTCCAGGCGGTCGCCTGAAGCTTATCAGCCTTTACCGATACGAAAACAGTCCGACGGTCGGAAGCGTTTTGTTTGAGTTCGCCGACGGGTCGCCGCCCCAAGGTTCGGTGTTCACCCGACAGGCGAACGAGGCTGAACTTGTGCTGCGTTCAGAATATGTGTTCAGAGGGCTTGGCGGCGACTGGCAATGGGCGCTGGAAGGCGCGCGAAACTTTCTCGATATCGAAAGCGAGTTGGAATTGCGCGATGAAAGTGGAGAGCTACAACCTGCAGAATTACCAGGCGCGTCGTCCCGCGTTGAAGAGGACCGTGCTGAGACAACGCTCAGCTATGGACGAGCGCTTTCGCCCACGCTGCAACTGCAGACTTCACTTGGCGTCGAATACTCCCAAATCAGCCAATCAGGTCAATTCGGTTTGACGCGCGATTTTGTGCGACCGAAAGGCTCAATATCCTTGAATTGGAACGCATCAGATCATTTGAATGTCTCCGCCAAACTAGAGCGTGTTGTTGGCCAGCTCAACTTTTTCGATTTCATTGCCTCTGTAAATATCAATGAGGACAGAATTGATGTCACCAACGCCAATCTCGTCCCGCCGCAGAGTTGGCTTCTGGAACTGGAGCTTCAGCAATCATTCGGCGCCTTCGGGTCTGCAACATTGCGCGGCTTTGCTGAAGACATCACCGATATCGTAGATCAAATACCGATTGATGGCGGCGGGCAGGCGCCAGGCAATATCGACTCTGCAACTCGATACGGGGCCTCTCTTGATCTGACGCTTCTTTCTGATCCGCTGGGTTGGCGGGGGGCGCGGCTCGATCTTGCGATCGACTATGTGGACTCGGAAGTGATCGATCCTCTGCTTGGGACCTCACGCCGCATTTCAAATCAGGACTACTTCGATATAGAGGCGACGTTCCGGCAAGATTTTCCGGATACGGACTGGGCTGTAGGCGTCATGCTCTCTCACGAAGAAAATTCGCCGCGCGTGCGCCTTGATGAGGTCAGTATTTTTCAAGAAAGTTTTGCATTCGGAGAAGTGTTTATAGAAAACAAAGATGTCTTTGGCCTCACATTGAGGGGAACAGTTTCGAATGTCCTCGATCGTGATAATGATTTTTTCCGGACCGTTTTCAACGATCGCTTGGCCAACGATATTGCCTTCCGAGAGGAACGCTTTCGCAACTTCGGGACGATCTTTACGTTTACGATCGAAGGCAGCTTCTAAGGCCAGAGGTGCTTCCGCAGACCAATCTCTTCATCGCCCTTCAGACTTGCTTACCCTCCATCGAAGCGAACACGACTCCACAACAGTCGATCGCGCATATAAGTTAGCAATCCAAAAATTGCGAGTGAAACGCCAGTCATTTCCATCACTTCTTCTGTCGAATTGATGACCTCATGTAGCAGCGTGTCGCCATATGCCGAATATTCCGCTGCGCCAATCATTTCGAGCCCGATGGCGCCGGAAACAAAAATCCCGCCGGCCAATCCGAAGATGAATTTGTATTTCCACCCTAGCCGAAAGAAAAACCGAGCAAAAATGGCGCAAAAGGCGATCACCAAAATGCCATAAACAACGACCCATGGCCCATCCAGCACGCCCGTCGGCGAGAAGAGACCAGCAGTCCATAGCTCCTTGTTGTCATCCAGCATTTCGTGGATGTGACTTGCTTCGTCAGCGGCCAGATAAAGTGCAATAACCGATAGCGCATGCCAATAGCGTGCAAGGAAGGCATCCGTTCCCGTAAGTCCTTTGCCAACGGTAAAGCATAAGGCACTCGTCGTTAGGAGCAGACATGTAGAAAAGAATGTTGGGATGTTCCGTTCCGCATTGAGGCGGAACATCGGCACCAACCCTTTTGCATGATCGTACCCATATTTATATTCAGAAACCAAAGTAATGGCGTTCAACAGCGCCAGCACCCCGATACAACAAACGAGGAAAAACAGCACGCGAGCCGGTCTAAGCGTTAAAGAAAATTCCCCCATTTCGCCAGGAGAGCAAATCCGGCGCCAAGGCAGCAACGCGACGCCTGTAAATCGGTATAAACAAACGGTAAGCTTCGCGCGGCAGCGCTAGTCACCATGTATCTTCCAGACCACATCTCTTACCCCAACAAAGCGACCCATGCGGTCAAGCTCCGCATCAAGCTTATTGAGCCGCGCCTTGGTGGCTTTAACGCCCTTCTCCCACCAGACATTATCGACGGACAAGACGCCCTTCTTGCGGTTAGCGCGGACTTCGATGCGACCGATCATTCGGTCGCTCTCAAGTATTGGATAAACATAATATCCATACTGACGCTTTGCCGCCGGCACGAAAATCTCGATGCGATAGTCAAATCCGAAGAGCCGCTGCAGCCGCGTGCGGTCGCGGATCACAGGATCGAACGGATTGAGTATTCGGAGCCGGCTGGTTGGCGGTTTTAGTTGCGCAAGCCGGTCTTCTATGTCTTCCGGCGCGAGCGCTTTGTACGTGGCGCCGTCGGCGCTCACAACTTCAACATCGATGAGTTTTTTGCGTTGTCTTTTTGTCCAGGCGGTCACCTCACTTAAATCCGCGGCGTCCCAAAAGCGCTGCATATCGCCGGCGCTAGCAAAGCCAAGCCGGTCGAGGGCGTTTTTACAAAGCCAGTTCAGTTGGGTTGCATCGCTCACCTGCTTGCTGAGGAGCTTTGGAGGAATGATCTTTTCCGGCACGTCATAATGCTTGATAAAGTTCTTCCGGTGACATGTGCCGAGCCGCCCCGCGAACCAGAAATAATCCAGCGCGAATTTGTGGGGCGGGCGCGCCCAGCCCTCCTTTCGACTAAGACGGCCGTTTGCTTCAAAATCCTTTGTCGATAACGGACCTTCCGCCGCGACGCGTTTCAGAATCTCATCGCAGAGTTTCTTGGGCGGCATGTAGCGCGCCCAATTGCCGCTTTTCATGCGCTTATCGAGGCGCCCAAACTGCCGCCGCCAATAGGGGTAAAAGTGAATCGGTAGGACAGACGCATCATGGGTGAAATGCTCAAACGCGTCGCGCGAAATAACGAGCCTATCGAGCATGCCTTCACGGTAATGCTGATTGCGCGACCAGAGTATGTGATCATGCGCCCGCGCAACGACGCGGATCGTATCGAGCTGCACAAAACCCAGCCGCTCGATGATCGATACGAGGCCTTCTTTGTTGAGCTTGCCGGTCGGCGGTTGTTCGAGCCCCTGACAGTCTAGCCAAAGCCGCCGCGCCTGCCGATTGGGAATTGTGAGCGTCATAAAAACGACTTAGCCCAATTGCGCGCAACAAAACAAATTGCAGCGGCAACTGCATATTCTTGTTCTCCCCTCAGGCAGCACAGCCTAGCCTTCGCCCATGACAAAGGAAAAATTGAAAAAACTCTTCGAACACATTTCCGACAGAGGGTTCACCAAAGCCTCGGGCTTTAAAATTCGGGACTTCGAACCGGGGAACGTCATCCTTGAAGTGGCGCCCAAAGAGGAACTGACGCAATTTCTGGGGTACGTCCATGCGGGCGTTGTCACCGGCCTTGCAGACCACGCAGCGGGCGCGGCTTATGCGTCTGTCTTGCCTGAGGGTAAAGCCTGCATGACCATCGAACTCAAGATCAACTTCATGAAGCCAGCGCAAGGAGAAAAGCTCGCTGCGGAAGCGCGTGTTGTCTCTGCCGGCGGCACGATCGGCGTCGTGCAGTCTGACGTCTACGGCGAAACAGACGGCGAGCGGGTTCTTTGTGCGACATCGCTCATCACCTTGCGCTCAGTTTCCGTGTAATCTGGGCCTTTCCTGATTATTCTCATGAAAAGGCTAGTCGCGCGGCGGCGGCGGCGTTAAGGAAAGCTCATGAGTACGCAAACCCAACAGCCGCCCTTCCAGGTCCGTGTCGTTCCGGTAACGCCGTTCCAGCAGAACTGCTCGATCATTCGCGCCGCCAGCGGCAAGGCGGCGGTCGTCGATCCCGGCGGCGAGCCGGAAAAGATCCTTGAGGCCGCCAAGGCGTTTGATGCAACGATCGAACAAATCTGGCTGACCCATGGCCATCTCGATCATGCCGGCGGCGCCGAAGCGGTAAAGCGCGAAACTGGCGCGCCGATTATCGGTCCGCATAAAGAAGATACGTTTTGGCTTGATGAAATCGCAGACCATTGGGCCAAATATGGCCAGCCCGGCATGGGCGAAGACTGCAAGCCCGACGCATGGCTAAATGATGGCGACACGCTTGAACTCGATGGCATCGAGTTCAATGTCGCTTATACGCCCGGCCATACGCCCGGCCATGTGGTGATCTATCACCAGGGCGCGCGCGTCGCCTTTGTCGGCGACGTTATATTTGCGGGCTCCATCGGCCGCACCGACTTCCCCCGCGGTGACCATGACACGCTGATCAATTCCATCACGCAAAAGTTATGGCCCCTGGGCGATGACATGCAGTTCGTGCCGGGGCATGGTCCCGTTTCAACCTTCGGGCAAGAGCGCAAGTCAAATCCGTTTGTTTCTGACGCGGTTACCGGTTACGGCGGCGCGCAAAAACAGGCCCCTGACACATTAGCGCAAAAGACAAGCAAGCGCTGGCAATAGGCCGGCAACCGCAAAAGCAAAGAGGAATAATTGGGATACGGAAAAGGCGTCGGCGGGCTCTACCCCGACCTTACTTTTCAGTGCTCGCCGCAAGTCGAAGCGGTGGTCGCGGCAACGCCGTCGGACGCTGTCATTGTCGATGTCGGCGCCGGCGGGCGGCGTGTTCGAAGCGATGTCATCACCATCGATCATGCGCCGGTTCAGGATACCGACATCGTCAGCGACGCTAAAGCTCTTCCCTTCGACGACGATAGCATTGATTTGCTGATCGCCACCGGGCTCATCGAACATCTCGAAGATGAAAACGCATTTTTGCGCGAGGCGCTGCGCACCCTTAAGCCGAACGGACGCATCCATATTGAAGCGCCATTTCTGCAGCAATATCATGATGACCCAGTTGATCATCGTCGGTACACCGTAAGCGGGATCGACCTATTGATGCGCCAGCACGGGTTTGACGTCGAGCACAGCGATTTTCACATCGGTCCTAGCGTCACCATTACGACGCTTAATGCATATTATGCTTCATTGTTATTTGAAGGCGGCAACATCGTGTCGAATGTTCTTTCCGGCGGCGCCTTCTTGATTGTCTCGCTGCTCGGTTGGCCGCTGAAATTTCTTGATAAGTTTCTGAAGAATAAAAAGTCCGCCCACCGGCTTGCGTTCGGCGTTTATTGCACGGCGGTGAAGCCTGCTGCGGCCGCGTCAGCAAGCTGATACAAGCCGCAAGCCGCTCGCCCTACTCCTCCTCAGCCGGCTCAACAATCGCGCGGCCGACGAAATTGGTGTCCGTTCCAAACCACACGGCGCCGGAGGGTGCGAAATAATGCGTATGACGCACCGTGCCGCCGCCGGAGGGGACTGGCGTTGATGAAAAGAACGCTTCCGTCTCCGGATCAAAACCGACGAGCCTGTTGGGACTGCCGCCGGTCTCAAACGCCCAGACTTTCCCCGACGCATCACTCGCCATGCCGTATGGTCGCGCCCCTTCGCCGCCGGGCAACATCCATTCCGTGAAATCTGCCGTCGCCGGATCATAAACGCCAAGGCGCCCGCCTGCATAGTCGCCATACCAGGCGCGCCCGTCTGATGTGACCTCCAGTCGGCGCGGTCGCGCTTCTTCCCGCGGTAGGTCGATCTCGGTCAGCGTCAGGCTTTGCGGGTCAATATGCGCAAGCTTATATGTCCCGAAAAGAACGACCCAGACGGAGCCGTCCGGCGCCATCTTGATGCCATAGGGGCGTGCGCGTTCCGTCGGCACATCGATTAAATCGACCTCCTTTGTTTCTAGATTGAACCGGCCGACCTTGTTGGCGCGCTGGGCGGTGAACCAGATGTTCTTTTCGCCGTCATCAAAGACCAGCGTATGCGGGTCCTTAACCGCAGGGTCCGGCATCGGATATTGGGCGATTTCCTCCGCCTCCGGATCATAGCGGCCGATGACGCCCAGCTTGTTGCCGGCGTACCAGACGATCCCGTCGGAACCGACAATCAAATTGTGCGCGCTTTCGCCTTCAGGGAGCTCAACCCGGTTCATTTCACCGCTCGACGCATCGAGATGAGCGATATAGCCGTCGCGCTGCCCGACAAACCAAACAGATGTCGCGCTCTCCGCAAAGGGATCGCGCGGCCGCGACGCCTCGTAAGGCACTTGCCATTCGCGGATATCTACCGTTTGCATTTCGTCAGCAGCCGCAAGCGGCGAGACTTGAAAAGCCGCGGCGATAATCGCGGCTTGCACAAAACGAAGTGTTTTCATGAGATGCTCCCGGCTTTTGCTTGCAAACGTGGCGCTTGGCGGAGCTTACCATGGGCAAGGACTGCGCGCGACCTGTGCACGACGTGTTTTCGTTGAATTAAGGTCGGCTTCGGGCATAGAATTACGCCATGCGGAGGTTTCGGAAATGTCTTGCGATTGCAGCGTTATCGCTTGCAGCAGCGGGATGCGCCTCCATCCCCCCGGATGATATTACAGATGCTTGCGCCATCTTTGACGATAAAGGCGGCTGGTACAGTTCAACCCGCAAGGCCGAAAAGAAATGGGGCCTGCCGAAACATATTCAGCTCGCCATCATCCGGCAGGAATCAGCCTTCGACGCCGACGCCAAACCGGAGCGGCGGCGTATTCTTCTGGTGTTTCCCGGCCGGCGCAAATCTTCTGCCCGTGGTTATGCGCAGGCGGTGAAAGGCACATGGGAAGTCTATCAGCGCGAAAGCGGCAATCGAAACGCCAATCCCCGGAGCTTTAGCGACGCGGCGGATTTCGTTTCCTGGTACGGGCGGCAAAGCAACGCCCGCAACGGAATTTCGCTCAATGACGCCTATAGCCAATATCTTGCCTATCACGAGGGCTGGAAGGGCTACGCCCGCGGCAGCTACCACGGCAATGGCTCCTTGCAAAACATTGCCCGGCAAGTGGCGAAGAACGCCGCCGTCTATCAAAGCCAGCTTAGCCGCTGCGAAAAACGCTTCCGGCGCGGCATTCCGCTTGTGCCGTTTATTTAGCGCACCGCTCGATGAGAATTTCCCAAATTCGCTGAGCCACCGCAATTTGCTCTTTCCCTAGGGCGGGGTTTCGCCTAAGACACCGCTTTAACCGACAATTGATTCTGTTCCGCGCGGCGCGAGCGGCCATTGGGCTGGCCGTCCGCTTGGCGCGGCTGCGCGAGTAGCTCATGCCGAAACGTAACGACATCTCGACGATCCTGATCATCGGCGCAGGGCCCATCGTTATCGGCCAGGCTTGCGAGTTTGATTATTCCGGCGTGCAGGCGGTCAAAGCCCTTAAAGAAGAGGGCTATCGCGTTGTCCTGGTGAACTCCAATCCGGCGACCATCATGACCGATCCGGAGCTTGCGGACGCCACCTATATCGAACCGATTACGCCAGCCTTTGTGGAAAAAGTCATCGCCCGGGAGCGCCCCGATGCGCTGTTGCCGACCATGGGCGGGCAGACAGCGCTTAACTGCGCCCTCGAACTGGAGCGCTCAGGCGCCCTTGAAAAATACAATGTGGAAATGATCGGCGCCCGGCCCGAGGTTATTGAAAAAGCCGAAGACCGCGAAAAATTTCGCGCCGCCATGGACAAGATCGGCCTTGAAAACCCGCGCGCTGCGATCGCTGACTCGCCCGCGATCAAAGACGAAGAAGGCCGCATCATCGGCTACGACCGGGCGTCAGGTTTTGCCGACGCCATGAAGCTCCTCGACGAGATCGGCCTGCCGGCGATCATCCGCCCGGCCTTCACCCTTGGCGGCACCGGCGGCGGCGTTGCTTACAACCGCGAAGAATTTGAGCAGATCGTCCGCACCGGCATCGACGCTTCACCCGTTGGCCAGGTGCTGATCGACGAAAGCCTGCTTGGCTGGAAGGAATTCGAGATGGAGGTTGTGCGCGACAAGGCGGACAACTGCATCATTGTCTGCTCCATTGAGAACATCGATCCCATGGGCGTGCATACGGGCGATTCCATTACTGTCGCCCCGGCGCTCACCCTCACCGACAAAGAATTCCAATGCATGCGCAACGCGTCTATCGCGGTGATGCGCGAGATCGGCGTTGAAACCGGCGGCTCCAATGTGCAGTTCGCGGTCAATCCTAATGACGGGCGGCTGGTGGTCATTGAAATGAACCCGCGGGTGTCGCGCTCATCGGCGCTTGCGTCGAAAGCGACCGGCTTTCCCATTGCGCGCATCGCCGCCAAGCTTGCGGTCGGCTACACACTCGACGAACTCGACAACGACATTACGGGCGCAACGCCTGCGTCGTTCGAGCCGACCATCGATTATGTGGTGACAAAAATCCCGCGCTTTGCGTTCGAGAAGTTTCCCGGCGCGGAGCCGAGCTTGTCGACCGCCATGAAGTCCGTCGGCGAAGCCATGGCGATCGGACGGACATTCAAGGAATCTCTGCAAAAAGCCCTGCGCTCCCTTGAGACGGGTCTTTGCGGCCTCGACCCCATCGACATTCCGGGACTTGGCGAAGGCGATGACGCCAACGCCTTTCGCGCCGCGCTCGCTGCGCCGACGCCGGACCGATTGCGCGTTGCGGCGCAAGCTTTTCGCCATGGGCTGCCCATCGAACAGGTAAGATCCATTACGCAATATGATCCCTGGTTCCTTGAGCAGCTTGAAGAAATCGTCGCTGCTGAAAAAGAAGTCGCTGCGCGCGGCTTGCCAGACAACGCCAAACGGCTTTCGGGTCTTAAGGCGATGGGTTTTTCCGATAAGCGGCTGGCGCAGCTCTGCGACGGCAAAGAAAGCGACGTGAGAGTCTTCCGGCGCGCCCGCGGCGTTCACCCCGCCTTCAAGCGCATCGACACTTGCGCTGCTGAGTTCGCAGCGAAGACGCCTTATATGTATTCCGCCTACGAACCAGCCTTTGGCGCAGCGCCCATATGCGAAGCGCAAGCATCCGACCGCCGCAAGGTGATAATTTTAGGCGGCGGACCAAACCGCATCGGCCAGGGTATTGAGTTCGATTATTGCTGTTGTCACGCAGCTTTTGCACTCGGGGACATTGGCGTTGAATCGATCATGGTCAATTGCAACCCTGAGACTGTTTCCACTGACTTCGACACATCCGACCGGCTTTATTTCGAGCCGCTGACCGCTGAAGACGTGCTTGAGATCGTCCGTATCGAACAGGAAAGCGGCGAGCTCCTCGGCGTCATCGTTCAATATGGCGGCCAGACGCCGTTAAAGCTTGCCGCTGTTTTGGAAGCGGAAGGCGTACCCATTCTCGGCACGCCTTATGACGCTATCGACCTTGCGGAAGACCGCGAGCGGTTCCAGCAATTGGTGATGAAGCTCGGTCTTAAACAACCGAAAAACGCAACCGCCCCAACCCGCGAGGCCGCCGCCGATATCGCAGCCCAAGTTGGCTATCCCTTGGTAACGCGCCCCTCATATGTGTTGGGCGGCCGCGCCATGGAAATCGTTCGCGACGAAGCATCCCTCGCTGCTTACCTTGCAACAGCGCAAATCGAAATCTCAGAAGACGAACCGCTATTGCTCGACCAATATCTGCAAAACGCCGTCGAAGTCGACGTCGATGCAATTTGCGACGGCAAGGATGTTTTCATCGCCGGCGTTATGGAACATGTAGAAGAAGCGGGCATTCATTCCGGCGACAGCGCCTGCTCCCTGCCGCCCTATACGCTGAGCGATGTGGTTATCGCCGAGCTTAAAGAACAAACGATATTGCTCGCGCGCGAGCTTGGCGTCGTCGGGCTGATGAATGTTCAGTACGCAATCAAAGACGATGTCATCTATATTCTCGAGGTCAATCCGCGCGCCTCGCGCACCGCGCCCTTTGTCGCCAAATCAATCGGCCTGCCGGTGGCGCGTATTGCTGCGAAAGTCATGGCCGGCGAAACGCTTGCCGAAACCAAAGTCACCTACCCGACCTTCACTCACACCTCCGTCAAAGAAGTCGTCTTTCCGTTCGCGCGTTTTCCCGGCGTCGATACGGTGCTGGGCCCTGAAATGCGCTCAACCGGCGAGGTGATGGGGATCGACGAGAATTTTGACAAGGCCCGCGCCAAAAGCCTCATCGCCGCCGGCGCCGAAATTCCCATGCAGGGCTGCATCTTCATCTCGCTCAAAGACAGCGACAAGGCGCAGATGATCCGCCCCGCCAAGCGGCTCCTCGACATGGGCTTTACGATCATCGCCACCACCGGCACCGCGTCCTATTTCGCCGATGAGGGGCTGGACGTCGCCCAGGTGAACAAGGTGCTGGAAGGCCGGCCGCACATTGTCGACGCCCTTAAAAATGGCGAAGTCCACATGGTGTTCAACACCACAGAAGGCGCGCAATCGATCAAGGATTCGCGCTCCATCCGTACAACTGCGCTCGCCCAGAAAATCCCTTGTATTACAACAGCTGCCGGCGCCCGGGCCGCCGTCCGGGCAATTGAAGCCATGCGGGCCGGCGATCTGGAGGTTGCGCCGCTGCAATCCTACTTCTTTCGCGCTTCCGCATAATTGCCAATAAATTCAAACCGTTAGAGAATTTTGATCGGAAACTGGCCGATGCTGGCTTGAAAATTCAGCGATTCAAGACTACTTAGCGCGCCGGAGATTCAAGCGACGGCCGATGGCAACCCGCCCGGCCGCGCTATTTTTTTCGCTTCGATTCAAAGGCTTGACCGCCACTTCGCGGCGATAAGCTCCGTTTGAGAGAAAGGGATGAGCGTATGGATAAGTTCCCGATGACGGCAGCCGGCTACGAGAAGCTCGAAGCCGACCTCAGAAAACTCAAAAACGAAGACCGCCCGGCCGTGATCCAGGCGATTGCGGAAGCACGCGCCCATGGCGACCTTTCGGAGAACGCCGAATATCACGCCGCTAAAGAGCGTCAGGGCTGGGTCGAAGGACAGATTCTCGAGCTTGAAGACAAGTTCACTCGCGCCGAGGTCATTGACGTCGCCAAGCTCAATGGCGACACGGTGAAATTCGGCGCGACGGTCACCCTGATCGACGAGGACACTGAAGAGAAAAAGACCTGGCAGATCGTCGGCGATCTCGAAGCGGATGTGAAAACCGGCAAGATTTCGGTCTCATCGCCCATCGCCCGCGCCATCATCGGCAAGGAAGTCGGCGATAGCGTTGAAGTCGCCGCCCCCGGCGGCGCCCGCGCTTATGAAATCGAACGAGTGAAGTTCGTTTAACCTGCCTTTTTGCGAGCGGCGCACCCTTGCGCCGCTTGCTCCAGACAAAGCCGTAGGCTTTTACGCCTCGCCCATCATTTCTTTCACAATTGCCGCGAGCCCGACCTGACGGCGGCGCTTGAGCCGCTCTGCGAAGAGAATAGACCGCAACAGCTCTTCAGATTCATCAAGCGCGTAGTTGATGATCACGTAGTCATATTCCGCCCAATGAGAAATTTCGGCATCGGCCTTGGCCATGCGCTTTTGCACAACGTCTTCCGGGTCTTGGGCGCGCTTGCGTAACCGCCGTTCAAGCTCCGCGCGCGAAGGCGGCAAGATGAACACCTTGACCACATCGTCGCGGGCGACCTGATCAAGCTGCTGCGCGCCCTGCCAATCGATGTCGAACAGAACGTCCTTGCCTTGCGCAAGGGCCGCTTCCACCGGCGCCCGCGGCGTTCCATAATAATTCCCGAAAACATTCGCCCATTCGAGGAATTCATTATTGTCGCGCATTTCAAGGAACTTTTCTTCCGCAACAAAATGATAATCCTCGCCGTCCTTTTCGCCCGACCGCGGCGGCCGCGTCGTCGCTGAAATCGACAAGACAATCTCGCCGTCTTTTTCGAGCATCCGGTCCGCCAGCGTCGTCTTGCCGGCGCCGGACGGGCTCGACAAAATGAACATGAGGCCGCGCCGCGCCACGGTCAGGTCGCCGCCGATCATCTGTCTTGCCCGTTCAACATTCTGGCCTACTCAACATTTTGGACCTGCTCGCGCATCTGATCGATTGTCTTTTTAAGGTCGAGCCCAATCTGCTTGAGCGTCATGTCCGACGCCTTTGAACACAGCGTATTGGCTTCGCGGTTAAATTCCTGGGTGAGAAAGTCAAGGGAGCGCCCGACAGGCCCTGCTTCCTTTAACAAGGCCCGCGCGCCTTCAATGTGGGCTGTCAGCCGATCGAGTTCTTCGCGAACATCGGCCTTTACCGCCAGGAGCGCTGCTTCCTGCGCCAGACGTTCTTCAGGGATCGGCGCGCCGGCAAGCAGCGTTTCAAGTTGCGCCGCAATCTTGTCGCGCAACGCCTTCGGCGCCGTCGCAGCTAATTTCGTCGCCGCCTTGTTGAGCTTTTCAATTTCCGTCAACTGATCAGCGATCGCCGAAGAGAGCGCCTTTCCCTCTTTCTTGCGCGCATCGGCCAGCGCTTTCAACGCCTCATCGAAACTTGCCAGCAGCGCTTTTCCGAGCGCCGCCATGGCGGCGTCGTCCGGCTCGTCCTCGACCGGCTCCAACACGCCGCGCAACGCCAAAATTGATTCCGCACGCGGAAGATCGCATTTAACGCGCATATTGATGTGGTCGACCATGGTGAGCACATTGCTCAACGCTTCATTGTTCACGCGATAGCGGGCGTCCGTCGCTTCGCGCTGCATGGTGAGATTGACGCTCAACGAACCGCGATGCAGCGCTTTCTGGACAGCTTTGCGTATATCAGGCTCGATAAAGTCAAAACCCTGCGGCAGCCGGCTCCTGACTTCGAGTCCGCGGCCATTGACGCTTTTAACCTCCCAAGACCAGCTGCGGTCTTCGAAGGCGCCATTGGCGCGGGCAAAGCCGGTCATGGATGAAATGGTCATAACGATTAGAACGCCAGCACTGGATGTTTGCTCATGGCGTTGCAATCAGCACGATTCAACGCTTGAAGGAAACCAACAAAAAGCAACGCACGACTTGCGGCTAACGACAATTGAAGTTGCATGCCGCCTCAGACGCATTGCATAGCGAGACCACCTCGCCGGTTTTTTTGTTGTCGCCAATGCGTTGCTGGCGCCACCCTCCTGAAGCTGTACGGCAGACGCCGCGCTTTAACGTGATGTAAGCGGCTGGTGATGCGCGATCAGCCATAAATCCCAATCCGCTCGCTTCGCTGAAGCCGTAAACGCACGTTAAACCGCCATTATCGTCGATCTTCACGCCCTGCAGGACGACATAGGTTGAACCATCGCCAAAGATATCAAAGGCGCGGGCGACGGCTTCCGCAGTCTTCCATTCTGGATCAGAGGAAATCCCGCCGCCGATGGGATCATCGTCTATGCCTGTCTTGGGTTGCTGCTTTGCCGTGACGCCGCCGCCGATCGGGTCGTCGTCAATACCGGCTTTGCGTTGTTGTTTAGCGGCGATACCGCCGCCGATGGGGTCATCGTCGATGCTCGCCTTGCCATGTTGCAACGCGATCGCTTTTTGCACCAATTGCGGTTTCGGGCATGTGGCGGCAAGGCTTGGCTGCGCAAGCAGGAAACACCCGATGATTAAGGAAAGTTGAAACTTCGCGCCCATAGCGATGCCTCCGCTGCGGCTTGCTCCGATCACCGACACAATAGGCGAAACGCAGCATATTACAATTTATGGCGTAAACGGCGTAACGCCTGCGTTTTTGGTCGCACGACGAATGCGGCGGCCCCGGTTACGTCAACGCCTCAACCCTCGTTCTCCGCCGCTTGCGCGCGCTCGCGCTCGATACGGCGCCATGCAGCGACATTTTGCTGATGCTCGCGCAATGTCTTGGCGAAGGCGTGACCGCCGGTTCCGTCGGCGACAAAAAAGAGTTCGTCTGTATCGTCCGGATGAAGCACCGCTTCGATCGACGCGCGCCCAGGATTAGCGATCGGCGTCGGCGGCAGCCCGTTGATTTCGTAAGTGTTGTAAGGCGTTTTTCCGCGCAATTCGCTGACCCGCAGGCCCCTGCCCAACGGCTCGCCGCCAGTCAGGCCATAAATCACCGTCGGATCAGATTCGAGCCGCATCGGCGGCGTGCGCTTTAGTCGATTGATGAACACTGCAGCAACGCGAGGTCGCTCGGCGCGAACGCCGGTTTCTTTTTCAACGATAGAAGCAAGAATGATCGCCTCTTCCGGCGTTGAAATCGGCAAGTCCATTTGCCGGCCGTCCCAGAGCGATGCGATCACTTCATCTTGCGCCGCCATCATCCGCACGATCATTGCATCGCGCGTCTCATTGCGCGTGAACGCATAGGTTTCCGGCAGCATCTCCCCTTCCGCCGGCGCCATTGTAACATCGCCAACCAGCACTTCATCTTCAGTGATCAGCCTTAAGATCTGCTCGGTCGTCAATCCTTCCGGCGCGGTGAAATAATGAAGAATGCTTTTGCCTTCGACCAATATCTCGATGATATCGATAATGCTTGCGCCCGCTGGGATTGAATATTCGCCGGCTTTCAAGTCGCCCTGATGGTCTTTGAAGCGCACTGCGGCTTTGAAAAGCTCCGGATACCGAATAACGCCTTCCTGCTCCAACTGCGTTGCAATGCCGCCGACCGACGCGCCGGGCTCTAACAACACAATGGTTTCGGAAACCGAGGGACCCGGCGAGGTCGCTTCGCGCCAGGCAAGATAACCGCCTGCCGCCAGCGCCAAAAATGCTAAGAACGCGAGCCCCGCGACGAAGGTGATAAATGACTTCACCGCACCGCCGCGCTGCGCCGCTCTATTCAGCGGGACCTTGCTGTTCAAACCCATGCCGCCTCCACAAACCCGAATTGAACAGTTTAACCGTCAACGCGGCGCATCACCAGAGAGGCGTTGGTGCCGCCAAAGCCAAAGGAATTGGAAAGCACAGTATCAATCTGTTTTTCCACAGCCTTTTGCGGCGCAAGGTTGATCGGCGTCTCGACCGAAGGGTTTTCCAGATTGATCGTCGGCGGCGCAACATTGTCGCGCATGGCGAGCAGGCAAAAGACCGCCTCAACCGCGCCGGCGGCGCCCAGCAGATGCCCGATGGAGGATTTGGTCGACGACATCACCAGCCCGAGAGCCGCGTCGCCGAACAAACGCTCGACAGCCTTTAGCTCGATTTCGTCGCCCACCGGCGTCGACGTGCCATGGGCGTTTACATAGTCAATGTCTTTGGGTTCGATACCCGCCCGCTTGAGGGCCATGCGCATGGATCGGAAACCGCCATCACCGTCTTCCGCCGGCGCCGTAATGTGATAGGCGTCGCCGGAAAGGCCATAGCCGATAATCTCTGCATAGATCGTCGCGCCGCGCGCTTTCGCCCGCTCATATTCTTCCAGCACCAGGAACGCTGCGCCGTCGCCCATTAAAAAGCCGTCGCGATCCTCGTCATAAGGGCGTGATGCTTTTTCGGGTGCTTCATTGAAATGCGTCGTCAGCGCCTTGCATGCGGCAAAACCCGCCATGCCGATGGGACAGACTGCTGACTCTGCGCCGCCCGCGAGCATGACATCAGCATCGTCGAGGGCAATCAGCCGCGCTGCATCGCCGATCGCATGAGCGCCGGAGGAACACGCCGTCACCACCGCATGGTTCGGTCCCTTAAGCCCAAGCCGAATAGAAACCTGCCCCGAAACAAGATTGATGAGGCTGCCGGTAATAAAGAAGGGCGACACCCGGCGCGGGCCCTTGGCGTTGAGGATTGTCACTTGCTCTTCAATGCCCGGCAGACCGCCAATGCCGGAACCGGTCATAACGCCGATGCGCTCGCGTTCTTCTTCGCTTTTGATCTCAAGCCCTGAATGCTTGAACGCCATATGCGCCGCGGCGATGCCATAGATGATAAAGTCATCCATGCGCCGCTGTTCGCGGGGCTCAACCCAATCATCGGGATTAAATGCAGCGTCACCTGCCGCCTCCCCGCCGGCATAGCCGTCAGACCGGGGAACCTCAGCAGCGATGCGGCAAGGCAAGGCGGATACGTCAAAGCGGCCGATAGGCCCCGCCGCTGACTCGCCAGCGATCAACCGGCGCCATGGCGCATCAATGCCGGCGCCCAATGGCGACACCAAACCCAAACCGGTGACGACAACACGTCTCATAGGCAAGGGCCTCGCATTTTCAGGTTTGAACTATAAAAACGATGACGCGCCAGCGCGATAACAATTCAAGGCACCGGTCTAGCCCTCGTCGCGCCGAGAGTTTATTTCTTCTGTTCTTCAATAAACTTGATTGCGTCGCCTACAGTTTGGATCGTCTCGGCCGCATCGTCAGGGATCTCAACATCAAACTCTTCTTCGAACGCCATCACCAATTCGACGATGTCGAGGCTGTCGGCGCCAAGATCGTCAATGAAACTGGCTTTTGGATCAACTTTCGCCGGATCAACATCAAGATGCTCGACGACAATTTTCTTCACGCGTTCTGCAAGGTCAGACATTCAGGGCTCCTCATATAGTCGTTTTAAGTCGTGGTCGCGGTATCGGCCCAAAAAGGCGCTGAACGCGGCATTTCCCGCCGATTACGGCATATTGCAGGATGTTGCAACGCCAAAACCGGCGCTGGGCATATAGGAAGCCCGTTATATCATTGCCATACCGCCATTTACATGAAGAGTTTGCCCGGTCACATAACCCGCCTCTTCAGACGCCAGAAAGACCACCGCCGAGGCGATATCCTCGGATTTCCCCATGGCCCCGGCGGGAATTTTCCCCAAAATCGCTTCCCGCTGCTGATCGTTGAGGGCGCCCGTCATGGCGGTGGCGATAAAGCCAGGGGCGATGCAGTTTACCGTGACATTGCGGCTCGCCACTTCCTGAGCGAGCGACTTCGTCATGCCGATCATACCGGCTTTCGACGCGGCGTAATTTGCTTGTCCCGCATTGCCGGTAACCCCGACCACAGACGTAACACCGATGATGCGTCCGAAGCGCTGCTTGGTCATGCCCCGGAGCGACGCCTTGGCGAGACGGAAATAGGCGGTGAGATTGATCTTGATGACGTCTTCCCACATGTCGGGTTTCATCATCATCATTAGCGTGTCTCGCGTGACGCCGGCGTTAGATACGACAATGTCGAGACCGCCCATGGCTTCGGAGGCTTGTTTCGGTAGGGCGTCGACTTGATCAAGATCGGACAAGTTGCACGGGGTGACATGCACGCGCTCTTTTAATTCACCCGCTAACGCTTCGAGCTTTTCCTGGCGCGTCCCGGATATGGCGATGCTCGCCCCTTGCGCATGAAGCGCCGTCGCCACTGCGCCGCCAATGCCGCCGGTCGCGCCTGTAACCAGCGCCCGCTTGCCTTCCAATTCAAACATCAATCGCCTCGCTTTTTTGTTCTGAGAAAATTCAACGCGCCTTAATCCAGGGACAAACTCTTAAAAGCCTCAAGATCACCCGGCTCGCCCACAGCCAATGACGTCGCGCCCTTATTGATCCGCCTAATCAAGCCGCTGAGGACTTTCCCTGATCCAACTTCGATGAATGTGTCACAGCCTTCGCTAGACATATAGTTGACGCTATCGGTCCAACGCACGCGGCCGGTAACTTGTTTGACCAGAAGATCGCGAATGTCGTCGGGCTCAGTTGCAATCGTGGCTGTGACATTCGCCACCAAGGCGGGTTTTGGTTCATTGATATCTGCATCCGCAAGCGCCGCCGCCATAGCGTCTGCAGCAGGCTGCATCAGTGAAGAGTGAAACGGCGCGGAGACAGGCAACAGTTTCGCCATCTTGGCGGCGAATTCTTTAGCACCAGCGCATACCGCTTCGACGCGCGCCTTGTGTCCTGAAATCACTACCTGCCCCGGCGCATTATCATTGGCGATTTCGCAAACGCCGTCGCCCGCCGCCGCATCAATCGCCTTTTGCGCGCCGTCAAGATCAACGCCGATGAGCGCCGCCATGGCACCCTCGCCAACCGGGACCGCCGATTGCATGGCGTCGCCGCGAATACGCAGGAGCTTTGCCGTGTCGCTAAGGCTCAAGGCGTCCGCCGCACAGAGCGCCGTATATTCGCCAAGAGAATGACCGGCGACAAATTTTGCGGCGGCAATGTCTGCGCCCGCTTCCGCCTGCAACACGCGCAAGGCGGCAATCGAATGCGCCATCAGCGCCGGCTGGGTATTGGCGGTGAGCGTCAGCTCCTCAATCGGGCCATTGCACATCAACTGAAACAGCTTTTGTCCAAGCGCTTCATCGACTTCCTCAAAGGTCTTGGCTGCTGCTGGAAAGTTTTCGGCAAGCGCCATTCCCATGCCGACAGCCTGACTGCCCTGTCCCGGGAAGATAAATGCATGCGCCATCAAGGTCTCCTCAAAGCATTGTGCCCGCGCCAATACCCTCCGCCGCAACCGGGAGCAAGCGGCGGCGCAACATGAAGCTGAGGCGCTGATGCGTGAGACCAACGCACGCCGTGATTTGTGTGCGCCACCGAACTTTGGTTCTCTTACTGCTGCGCGCCACGCTTTGCGCAAAATTGCATGACAAGAGCCCGGCATGAGCAAGCATCGCCCTTTGCGGATCGCCAGCCTTCACGGTCGACAGGACATGGCCGGCGTTTGGCGCCCGGATCTTCATTTTGAAGACAACGCGATTTCCTGGGAACGCTTTGCTGCCGACGCGCTGAAACCCAAAACCGGCATCCTCGCAAGAGCCGCCAGCCGGTTGAGCCTCGGCGGATCGGCCGAGGGCGACAGATCCTTCGCAAGACGCGCCGAAGAAAAACCATTCCACATGACGATCGCCCATGACCCCTGGGCTGCCATGCGGGCTGAAGAAGTCCTCGCCAAAACTGGTGCGGCAACCCGCCGCCTCGCCTGGCCGTTTCATTTCGAAGACTTGCCGGACGAAAATCTTGAAATGCAGATGCAACGCGCCTTCGAAACCGTCGATGCTTTTGTGGTATTTACCCAATTAGAACAAAAGCTTTACGCCGACACGTTTAAGATCGACCGGAAGAAGCTTTTGCATGCGCCGCTGGCGGTGGCGGCCCCCCTGACCGCACCACCCTCCCGGGAGATTGAGGGGCTTTACTTTGCGTCGCCGGCAGACGCCCATCGTGACG
>JANQOV010000148.1 GCA_028285645.1 Hyphococcus sp. | reverse complement strand
GGAAGGCACGCTCGCCAAATGGAACGTCAAGGAGGGCGATACGGTCTCCTCGGGCGACGTTATTGCCGAGATCGAAACCGACAAGGCGACCATGGAGGTCGAGGCCGTCGATGAAGGGACGGTCGGCAAAATCCTCGTCGAGGCGGGCGCCGAGGGCGTCAAAGTGAATGCGCCCATTGCGGTGCTTCTAGAAGATGGCGAAAGCGCCGGCGACATTGATGTGAGCGCGCTCAGCGCAGCGCCTGCTGCTGCGCTGAGCGCGGAAGCATCGCCCGCCGCCAATGGTGCTGATACTGCACCGGCGCCGCAGCCTGCCGCATCGCCGGCGGCCAGCCCGGCGCCGTCTGCAGGCGGCCGCATCTTCGCGTCGCCCCTCGCCAAACGCTTGGCGAAAAATCAAGGCCTCGACCTGGCGCTGGTCAAAGGCTCAGGGCCCAGGGGCCGTGTCGTCAAACGCGATATTGAAAAAGCGCTGAAAGAAGGAACCGGTAAGGCGGGCGCGTCCACTGCGGCGCAGATCGCGCCGGCGTCTGTCGATCCGCGGCTTTATCCGCCGGAAAGCTATGAGGCGGTGAAGCTCGACGGCATGCGCAAGGTGATCGCCAAGCGCCTTACCCAAAGCTTCAACCAGGAAGTGCCGCACTTCCCACTGAACGTTGACATTGAGCTCGATAACCTTCTGGCGGCGCGGGCGCGGATCAATGCGACTTCGCCCAAGGAAGGGGAAGGCGTGTTCAAGCTGTCAGTCAACGACTTCATCATCAAGGCCTCCGCAATGGCGCTCAAAGCCGTGCCGGCGGCAAACGCGACCTATACCGATGAAGCGATCCTCCTTCACAAGCACGCTGACATCGGCGTTGCTGTGGCGATCGATGGCGGGCTCATCACACCGATTGTCTGGAAGGCGGAAGAAAAAGGTCTCAAAACCATCTCCGCTGAAATCAAGGACATGGCGTCGCGCGCCAAGGCGCGGAAGCTAAAGCCGGAAGAATACCAAGGCGGCACCTTTTCAGTTTCAAACCTCGGCATGTTTGGAATCAAAAGCTTCGCATCGATCGTAAATCAGCCCCATGGGGCGATCATGTCTGTCGGCGCAGGCGAAGAACGTGTTGTCGTAAAGAGCGGCGAAATGTCCATTGCGACTGTCATGACAGTCACCCTGACTTGCGATCACCGCGTCGTGGATGGCGCTGTCGGGGCCCAATTCCTCAATGCTTTCAAGCAGTTCTGCGAAGAACCGGCGTCCATGCTGCTGTAGCGCAGCGCGGATTGTTACCGCCCTGCAATAAATCATCACACATCGTGAGATTTTATCACGTCCTTGCCTCAATTCTGCCCTGAAGCGGGGCGAGACGGACAGTAGGTTTGGTTCTGTCGCCGGGGCGCGTTGAGTATCGGTTCGGTGGCAGGGCGAGGCGGGCGGCAAATATCTCTCCCCCAATGGCTGATCCGTCTCGCCACCGTTTTGGCGACATCCGATGCGTATAATCGGAGCTAAACTGGGCGGACGGCGACCTCTCTCTCCCTCGCCGTCCGCCTATTATCAATGTAGGACTCGCCTTCAAGTTGTAATCAGTCAATTACGCCAGAACTATTTGACCTTTTTTGAGAGCATTTCCGTGCAGATTCGCTGCTGGAGGGTGCGTTTGAAATTCCCCT
The DNA here is from genome assembly GCA_028285645.1 of Hyphococcus sp. Lineage (GTDB taxonomy): Bacteria > Pseudomonadota > Alphaproteobacteria > Caulobacterales > Parvularculaceae > Hyphococcus. Next base: position 29,844 of record JANQOV010000148.1, on the reverse strand, counting down.
CAAAGGCGAAAATTTTTGCAGCCTCAATATTGCCATCGTAGTTTTGTAATTGTATAACATCACGCTTAGGCGATGCGTAACACGCCGGCGGCAACGCTAAACTGTACAGACAAACAGTACAATTGGCGAAGCGGATAGAACCAGTTGCGTAGCAATCTGTAGTGTTTTGTTGTGTAGCAGGAGCGGGCGGCTTTGAGTCCCCCATAAGAGCCGCCCGCACCGCGTTCTTCCTCCCCATAATCAAAAATCTCAGCCTTTATCGCCGCCTGCCGATTGAGCGTAGCGTGATTGCGCTTGCACAAAGCCCGGGTGTCGTATATGCGCTGCGCTCCCCCGCGGGAGACAAACGCGCAAAGTCCAGCGCCAAGTCGCACCGCGACCCTTCAACATTGCCGGCTAATCCCCGTGGAAGCGCGGTGAAGGCGGCGAAAACTCGAGAAGGTCATTTGAAATGGCGAAGAAAATAGCGGGCTACCTGAAACTTCAGGTGCCGGCGGGCGCGGCCAATCCGTCGCCGCCCATCGGCCCAGCGCTTGGCCAGCGCGGTCTGAACATCATGGAATTCTGTAAGGCGTTTAACGCCAAGACGCAGGAAATGGAAAAGGGAATGCCTGTCCCGACGATCATTACGATCTATCAGGACAAGTCATTCACCTTCATCACCAAAACGCCACCGGCGTCCTATTACCTCAAAAAGGCGGCAAAGCTCGCCAAAGGCGGCTCGACTCCAGGAAAAGAAGTCGCGGGCTCGGTCACCGTAAAACAGTGCCGCGAAATTGCCGAAGCGAAGATGAAAGACTTGAACGCCCACGACCTCGACGCGGCGACCAAGATCATCGAAGGCTCCGCCCGCGCCATGGGCCTGGAAGTGAGGGCGTAATCGTCATGGGAAAAACAGGAAAACGCATTACCGCCGCGCAAAAGGCGGTTGATCGCTCGAAGCAATATTCGATCGAAGAAGCGGTGAAGATCGTCAAGGAAAACGCAACGGCGAAGTTTGACGAGTCGATTGAAGTCGCGATGAATCTCGGTGTTGATCCTCGCCATGCGGACCAGATGGTGCGTGGCGTGGTCTCTTTGCCGAACGGCACCGGCCGTTCCGTGCGGGTTGCGGTGTTCGCCAAGGACGCCAAAGCCGATGAGGCGAAAGAAGCCGGCGCCGATATTGTTGGCGCCGAAGACCTGATGGAAAAGATTCAGGGTGGCTTTATGGACTTCGACCGGGTGATCGCAACGCCTGACATGATGGCGCTGGTCGGACGGCTCGGGAAAGTGCTCGGTCCACGCGGGCTGATGCCGAACCCGAAAGTCGGCACGGTAACGCCTGATGTAGCCAAGGCCGTCAAGGATTCCAAAGGCGGCGCTGTTGAGTTCAGGGTGGAAAAAGCCGGCATCGTCCATGCTGGCGTCGGTAAGGCGAGCTTCGGCGAAGAGCAGATCGCGCAGAACGTTCAAGCCTTCGTCAATGCAGTTGCAAAGGCAAAGCCGTCAGGCGCCAAAGGTACCTTCATCAAGAAGATCGCGATCTCCTCGACCATGGGTCCCGGTGTTAAGATCGATGCGAGCGCTGTGAGCGCCTGATCGCGAGACGAAATGCAATCATCAAATGCGGCGCCTTCGGGCGCCGTTTTTTGTTGGCTTTACGACGCTGAGCTGACATCGCTTGATACGCATCCTGCCGAGAGATCATCTTCAAAGGCCGACCTTCGTGTTGGGCCGTTGACAGTCAGCTCAGCTCGATATCATCGAACAATCTCTACAAGGCTGAACACTGCAAAAGCGCCGGCGCTTAAGGCGCCCAGGATGGGAACGATTAACGGTACGGTAAAACCATCATAACCGCCGCGCTGTTTGATGCGGATGAGCGCGATGTTCACAAGCGTGAATACGCTCAGCAAAAGAAACGACGTCGCTTGCGCGAGCGTTGCGAGCGGCAGCAAAGCTGCGCCTACTAAAACAATGGCAACGACCAGCAAGGTTGCATTGACGGGGGTTTGCGTTGCTGGATGCACGCGCCCGAACCATTCCGGCAGCGCGCCATGATTGGATAAGCCGTAAAGTACCCGCGACGCCATCACCACTTGAACAAGCGCGCCATTAATAACGGCGGTCAGCGCCACGAGGTTCATCCAGAGCGGCGGAAAATCCGTTAGCCGCGAATAGATGAGGGTCATCGGCGCGTTGCTTTCCGCGAGCAGGGAAACCGGTGTCGTGCGAACGCCAGCCCAGGCGACGCCAGCGTAAATCAGTGTCGCCGTTACAAGCGCGATGATGATCGCCAGCGGCATCGTGCGGCGCGGTTTCTTCACTTCTTCCGCTACGTTCACCATGTCTTCAAAACCGATAAAGGCGTAAAAGGCGAGAACTGCGCCCGAGAGGACGCCTAGGATCACGCCATCAGGCGCGCCGCCGGAAATCGCGTTTCCGGCGCTTGCTGCAACCGGTTCGGCAAAGGCGCCCAGTGCGATGATCAACAAAAGCGCCGCTGCTTCGATGATGGTGATGACCGCTACCGCAGCGAGCGACTCAGCAACGCCCCATGCAGCCACTGCTGCAATTCCAATCGCAAGGACGACAAATCCCGCCCAGGCCGGGAACACGATGATTTCCTCCGCATACCCAACAAATCCGCGGAACATGACCCCTGACGATACGATGCCGGAGGCGACAATCATCAGACCAACCAAAAGCGACAGGCGCTGATTGTGAAATCCTTCGGATACGTAAACTGCCTCGCCGGCTGACTTTGGAAACCGGGCCGAGAGTTCCGCGAAACTCGCGCCGGTGAAGCCTGCAATTAAAGCCGCTAAAAGAAACGCCGCTGGCGCATATACGCCCGCTGCGCCGGTGACCTCGCCGATCAAGGCATAAATGCCGGCGCCGAGCATGGTGCCGAGGCCGTAGAACACCAGGAGCGGCCCCGAGATCACCCTGCGTAATCGCGGCTTGCCAACTAGGCCCGGTTCGAGGTCGCTAGCCATTTGGTTTCCTTGATTTCGTCATGCTGTTGCAGAGTCGCTGAAATCCAAACGCAGCTGTTTCATGATATCGGCGCGTATTCGAAAACCCAAAATGACAGCTAAACTGCGCCGTGCGCTCATCATACACCCAAAATGAGAGTGGTGGATATCTATCCTACACCTATTGAGCCGGGTGTAAGCTTGCGCCCATGATTAAAAAGTCGCGATTTTTAACTTTGATAGGATGACCGCTGGTGCGCTTGCGCCGCACGCCGCATCCGAGATTGGCGCGAACGCTGCGACTTACCGCCTTGCCCGCGCGAGATTCTATAAGCCCACTAGAGAAGGCGCCAAACAAGGCAATGAAAACAAAGGACATTCGCGAAGAAAAGTCGGACCACATTTTGTCGGCGGGCAAGACTGGGGAAGGATCACGTCTTCGCACAAACCCGAATCACCTGTTCATAGGGGCATGACCGTTAGTAACACCGCGCATGCCGCTTCCGACCCTGAAAAGCTGTCTGAAATTCCTGCTGAGATGCCGCTGCCGCCCATGGGGGAGAGCGCCTCTGGTCAGGCGTGGCGCCTGCGGGAGGCGGACTCGCGTCAAGCGCTGGCGATCGCACAGCGCACCAGCATTGATCTAATTGCCGCGCGGGTTCTCGCAGCACGCGGCGTTACCGCAGAAACCGCCGACACCTATCTCAACCCCAGCCTTCGCGCCTCGATGCCGGATCCGATAGTGCTGAAGGATATGGATGTTGCTGCAAAACGCCTTAGCGAAGCGTTGATGAATGGCGAAACTGTCGCCGTATTCGGCGACTATGATGTCGACGGGACGACGGCAGCGGCGATCCTCAAATCCTATTTCGACGCCATTGGCGCACCGATGCTGGTCTATCTTCCGGACCGAATTGCGGAGGGCTACGGGCCGTCTATAGACGCCTTCCTCTCTCTGCAGGGCGAGGGGGCGGAAGTCATTGTCACTGTTGATTGCGGAGCCTCAGCGCACGAGCCCGTTGAACAGGCCGCAGCCGCCGGACTAGATATCATTGTTCTCGACCATCACCAGATGCACGGTCCGCCGCCTTCGGGCGCAGTGGCCACTGTCAATCCGAACAGACCCGATGACCTTTCCGGGTTGCATAATCTGTCTGCGGCAGGCGTTGCGTTCATGACCCTTGTCGCACTCAACCGGCGCCTGCGCGAGAATGGTTTCTTTAGCCAGCGCCAGGAGCCGGACCTTCGCGCCTTCCTTGATTTGGCGGCGCTTGGACTTGTTTGTGATGTCATGGAAATGACCGGCCTGACGCGCGTGCTTGTGGCGCAAGGGCTTAAAGTGCTGGCGAGCGGCGGCAATCGCGGCCTGCAGGCGCTCGGCCGGGCGGCGGGCGTTAAGGGCCGTCCATCACCCTATCATTTGGGTTTTCTCTTGGGGCCGCGGATTAACGCCGCCGGGAGGATCGGCCATGCGCGCCTCGCCTTTGAACTTCTAACGACTGACGATCAGGCGCGCCGGGAATTTCTGGCTGAAAAACTCCACATAATGAACGCAGAGCGTCAGGAGATTGAGGCGACTGTCCAAGCCGAAGCGGTGCGCGAAATCGAAACCACGGGCCTCGCCGAGGATGATGTCATTGTTGTTGCTGGCGAGGATTGGCATCCGGGCGTGATCGGTATTGTCGCGGGTCGGCTCAAGGAGCATTACGACCGACCGGCGATTGTCATCGGCGTCGATGGCGAGACCGGCAAGGGATCCGGCCGGTCGATTACCGGTGTCGACCTCGGCGCGGCAATAGCGGATGCCAAAGAACGCGGCCTGCTTGTCGCTGGAGGCGGGCACGCCATGGCGGCCGGGCTGACCATCGATAAAGACAATGTAAAGAGATTTCGCGACGCCTTGAACACCAACCTCGCCAGCGCCGTTCGTTTGGCGCGCGCTGGCCGCACCCGCCACATCGATGGGGTGATCGCGGCTTCGGCGGTGACAAAACCTTTTGCAGGCATGATTGATCGCGCCGGGCCGTTCGGGCCAGGCAATCCTGAACCCCTCTTTGTACTGACCAATATGCGTGCGGAATTTGTGAAAGTAGTCGGTAAGGGACATCTTGCGCTGACCCTTGTCAGCACGACTGGCGACAAGGTCCGCGCGATTGCTTTCCGTGCGGAAGGCGAGTCGCTCGGCGCACTGTTGAAGAGCGACGCAAAAATAAATGTCGCCGGCAAGGTTCGGGCGGACGAGTGGCGCGGCGGCGAGGCGGGTCAATTGCAGATCACCGATGCGGCTTCCGCCTTGTGAGGACCATCTGTACAAGACCGGCCCAGCAGGAAGTGGATTTTCCGCCGAAAAAGGCTTGCAAGCCGCCCCACGCGTCGCATATACAGCGCCTTCTCGGCGCAAATGCGACCGGTTCGCGGGCCCTTCGTCTATCGGTTAGGACGTCAGGTTTTCAACCTGAAAAGAGGGGTTCGATTCCCCTAGGGCCTGCCAACTTTTTCATTATTTTCCTGTCATTTGCGGCGCTTATTCGGCGCCGAAACCAGTCTCCAGGCGTCAATTCTATCAAAACGCCCGGCAAGATTGATTTTTTGCCATTTTTGCAGTCTATTAACAGAAGGTTAACCACGCGCAATCGTCTTCGAGGGGTAGGATTATGAGGGCTATTCTCACCGTTTTGGCCGCAGCCATGCTGGTTGTTTCGCCGCTGACGACAGCTTCAGCCGCAGGCGTTTCCAAACAAGAACTCTCTGAAATCCTTTCCGGACAAGGCTATGCGGTGCGCGATTTCGACAAAAACATGATCGCTGTCGTGGTCGGCGATTATGTTGTGTTGGTGGGCATTGACGGCGCAGATAGCGATATTTCCTATATTACGTTTCTCAGCGGCGTCAGCGCAAATGCGCTTGGGTATGAGTTTTTAAATCGTTTTAATAACGAAGTTAAATTCGGTCGGGCCTATGTGGATCGGGACGGCGATGTCGCAATCCAGATGGACCGCAACGCTGCAGGCGGCGTGTCTGCAGAAAATATCGAATCAGACTTCGACGTGTTTTTGCTTTTGATTTCCAAGTTCCTTTCTGATCTCGAATCACAGACAATCGCGTAATTAAGATCGCTGTGGCTGCTTTCGGGCAGTGAGTCTCGTTCGCGATTTCTTTGCAACTATAAGGGGTAAAATCTACTGGTCGCGAACTAAATAGGTGCATGGAATGCCCGGGATGGACTATGGTTCCCGGGCGACAGTATCATGGTTAATTACAGACGCCGGGCGCGACTGGGGGATTCGAAGAGACAATGGCTGACCGACTTGATCAGAGCGGAGACGACAATCAGTCGCCAGAGACCCCTGAAGATAGTTTTACCGTCAAAGGCGTCGTCAAGTGGTTTGATCCTGCCAAAGGTTACGGCTTTATCATCTCTGATGACGGCGGCGGCGACATATTGATTCATTCCACATGTTTGAAAGAAGCGGGACGATCAACAGCGCGCGAGGGCGCGACGGTTGAGTGCGAAGTTGTTCGCCGCAGCAAGGGATTGCAGGCGTTGCGACTGATCGACATCGACGAGTCAACGGCGACGCCGTTAACGCCGGTTACACCCATCGCCACGCAAACGCCAGCGGGCGAATTCACGCGCGTAACGGTTAAGTGGTTTAACCGCGCCAAAGGATACGGTTTCCTAACGCGCGGCGACGGAACGGAAGACATCTTTGTTCACATGGAAACGTTGCGCCGCTGCGGTATTGGCGAATTGCAGCCCGGTCAGCGTTTGCAGGTTTCTTTTGCTGGCGGACCAAAAGGCATGCTGGCGATTGAACTTCGTCCGGACCCCGAAAACTAGGTTAGTTCGTGCGATGATTATATCCCGTATTATGATGATTATGGCTTTGGGGCTAGCGCCCATGATGGCTGCATCCTGCGCGCAGGACCTAGGCGGCGTATTCGGCGCCGGCGCATCCGAGGAAGTCGCCGTCATTGAAACTGAAACGGGCAATCACACGTTCGAAATTGAATTTGTGGACACGGATGAAGAGCGCCGGCTGGGCCTGATGCACCGCACGGAACTTGCCGCTAACGCCGGGATGCTGTTCGATTTTGGCGAGCCGCAGCCGGTTTCAATGTGGATGAAAAACACGCTGATACCGCTCGATATGGCGTTTATCGACGAACAAGGCGTGATCAAACGTATCGCCGCCAACACGACGCCGCTATCTTTGGAGAGCATCCTTTCTGGTTCGCCGGTGGTGGCGGTGCTGGAGGTCAATGGCGGTATCTTTGAAAAGCTCGGCATCGAAGAGGGCGACACGGTTCGCCACCCCATGTTCGAACCTCAAGACCATTGATCCCGGTACCTGAGCTGTACCGACGCAATCTCCGCCCCTTTACATTGCCGCCGAGATATCCGATGTGAGCGTCAATTGATCGCCTTGTCGGGGCGTAGCGCAGCCTGGTAGCGCATCTGGTTTGGGACCAGAGGGTCGCAAGTTCGAATCTTGCCGCCCCGACCATCAATATGACGAGGAGCTGGCTCGAGGCGAGCTGGGACGTAGGATGAGCACTGCGCGAATTTATAAGCCGGCCAAAACGGCCATGCAGTCCGGACGCGCAAACACCAAAGAATGGCGCTTGGAATTCGAGGCGGCTGCGGCTCGGAGAATTGATCCGTTAATGGGATGGACCGGCGCTGCCGATACCGAAGCAGGGCAGGTGCAACTCGATTTTGAGACGCTCGACGCCGCGATTGCCTATGCCGAGCGCCACAAAATCCCGCATCAGGTGGTTGAAGTCCGCGAAGCTCGAAAAGTGGCGAAAGCCTATTCTGATAATTTTGCGTTTCGGCGTCGTAAGCCCTGGACGCACTAATGCTCTTTGGGGCCCCGTAGCTCAGCTGGATAGAGCACCGGCCTTCTAAGCCGATGGTCGCAGGTTCGAATCCTGCCGGGGTCGCCATTCTTGTGTTTCCGCAAACAAGCAAACGCGGTCTTGTGAACGACAAAGGTTCAAAGTAATTGCTTAGGCTGAATTGCTCATCGCTTCAGCACTCAAGCGACCAAGCATGAAAATTTGGCTCCGTAGCTCAACTGGATAGAGCACCGGCCTTCGAAGCCGATGGTTGCAGGTTCGAGTCCTGCCGGGGTCGCCATGGTTTAGTCAATGCTTGGCAAGGTCTCGACATCAACGTCTTCAGTCGGCGCCGCCAATTCAAGCGCGACCATAACGTCGCTATCGCCAGGATTGATGCGAAGCCGCTTTGGTAAATAACCGGCCTTGGCGACGGTAACATCTGTTGCGGTGACGATTTTGATATCGCAAGGCGTTTCGCATTCACCGAAACCGACAATGCGCACCAGCGCGCCAGGGGGGGCGCTGTCGATTGTCAACACGTCGGAACTGGCGCACGCAGAAACCGCCGTCATTGTGATTGCTACCCAAATCGTTTTGCGCATGTCCGGCCTCCTCAGCGACTATTTCATGGCTGCATCCATAGCGCGAAAGGCGCGCTCCAGATCAATTTTCAAATCATCAATGTCTTCCAGACCGGCATGAAAACGCACTGTCGGTCCTTCCTCGTTCCATACCGTCGCCGTCCTGTTTTTCTCTGGGTGAACATGAAGCGCCAAGCTTTCAAAACCGCCCCATGAAAAACCCATACCAAAAAGATTGAATGCGTTGAAGAACACCTTCAGCGCGGGCAGAGGAACCGGCTTCATCACGACGCTGAACAAGCCTGTAGAACCGGTAAAATCGCGTTTCCAAAATTGGTGGCCGGGGCAGGATTTAAACGCCGGATGGATGACGCGTTCGATTTCCGGTCTTTTGGCGAGCCATTTTGCCAACGCCAGCGCATTTTCTTCATGTTGCACCAGCCGTGTTGACAAAGATCGCATGCCGCGCAGCGCAAGATAAGCGTCGTCAGCGGAAACGTTGGAGCCGAGTTGAAGGAGCGCGTAGTAGATTTTTTGCGCTGTATGTTCATCAGCTGAAGTTATTGTTCCCAGCAAACAATCGGAATGACCCACCAGATATTTCGTCGCCGCCTGAAGCGATACATGAGCGCCGTGTGCGATCGGTTTCAGATAAACCCCAGCGCTCCAGGTATTGTCGACGACAAGCTTTGCGCTGCGGTCTTGGGCGACAGCGGCAAGGGCGGGAATGTCCTGCACTTCGAACGTCAACGAGCCTGGCGTTTCAGCAAATATCACTTTGGTGTTGTCTTTCATTAGCCCGGCAATTTCGTCTTTGCTCAAAAGCGGGTCATAAAAGGTCGTCTCGACGCCAAATCTCTTTAAGAAATGCTCGCAGAATTTGCGCGTTGGATCATAGGCGGCGTCGGTCATCAGCACATGATCGCCCGCCTCTACAAAGGCGAGGAGCGCGGCAATGCAAGCCTGCAAGCCTGACGACGCCAAGCGTGTTTCATAACCGCCTTCAAGAGCGGTCACCGCGTCCTGCAACACGCGATGGGTCGATGTTCCAAGCCGTCCATAGGTGATGTTTTTGGCGCCGTCGAGAAAATCGTCATAGGTTGGGAAAAGGATTGTAGATGCGCGCTCAACCGGCTGATTGACAGGATGATGCGGGCGGCCATGCGGCCGTCCAATCGCGACAAGTTTGGTTTTATCTTTCATGTCCGTTTGTTCTTAATCTTCAAGTTTTGTGTCTGCGCGGTTCAGTTGGCGCTACTGAGGGCCTCGTCAGCGTCGTCCAACAACTCAACGACGCCTCTTCGTTGATCGCAAACAATAAACCCCATTTTTTGATAGAGCGGCAGCGCCGCAGGATGGTCGAGCGTGCATGTTTCTAATTTAACGCGAGGGGCCCCAAGCGACCAGGCAAGCTCGATGACATTCGTCAGAAAGAATCGGCCAAGCCCGCAGCCTGTAAAATTCGGCGAAAGGCCAAAAAACTTGATTTCACAGGCGTCATCATTTCTAGCGTCGATTTCTGCAAAGCCTGCCGGCGCCCCGTCGGCATATAGCACGTAAATATAGACCTTAGGATCGTGAATGATCGCGCGAAGCTCATCGTCTTTCATGCGCCGGCGGCTGACCCACTTCCACGGATCGCCAACCAGGCGATACAAATAGCGGTAATAGTCCAAAGGCGGGGTTTCCAGGCGCAAGAGAGCAACTTTTTGGGTAGGCTGCGGTACGATCGGTAGAGACGGGCGCGCCTGCTGCTCGAGATAGGTGATCGTCACTTCGATCTTCTTGCCGTCAGCTTTCGTCGGTGGCGATTGGAAACCGGTTGTCCGCATGGTCCTCTTTACCCCATTCCGCCCAGGAACCGTCGTACAGGCTATGGTCGGATCGGCCAAGATATTCAAGCGCAAGGCATAATACCGCAGCGGTTACGCCGGATCCGCATGTTGCGATTACAGCCTTATCGTCTCGTACGCCCAAAGACGCCAGTATTGTCGCGATCTCCTCGCGCTTCCGCAGAGTTCCGTCGGGGTTCAGCAAGCGACTATGGGGCAAGTTCAGTGATCCGGGGATATGTCCTTGTCGCAAACCCTCGCGCGGTTCAGGCGCATCGCCTGCAAAACGTTCCGCCGGGCGCGCATCAAGGATAATCGACTGACCGGCGCCAATAGCCTCGCGTATGTCTGCAGCGGTGCGAATGGCATCGCCGAGCGGCTTGGCGATATACTGAACAGGCATTGGCTTGGTCGTTGTGTCTGTAATCGGACGTTTTTCTGATAGCCATTTCGGCAGACCACCATCGAGGACTGCAACTTTTTGATGCCCCATCGCCTTGAATGTCCACCACACCCTTGCTGCTGAAAATAATCCCTGATCGTCATAGATGATCGCAACATCTTTATCGCAGATGCCCATGGCGCCGACGGATTGCTCGAACAGCTCGATTGTAGGCGCCATGTGGGGAAGATCGCTTTGCTGATCGGCAATCTCGTCAATATCAAAAAATACAGCCCCCGGAATATGCCGTTTGTTGAAACCATTCTGTGCAGATCCCATTCCCGGCATACGCCAGGAGCCGTCCACAACTTTCAATTTTTCATCGTTGAGATGGTCGGCCAGCCATGCTGATGAAACAAGCGGTTCTTGTAGATCCATGGCGTCAGTTCATTAGTAATCACGCGCCCAGGGCGGCGGAGGCAAATCCTTCGACCTCAGAAATTCTGGGTTATACAGCTTTGACGCATATCGGTTTCCATAGTCGCATAGCACCGTTACGACCGTATGTCCGGGACCGAGATCACGGGCAAGGTTTATGGCGCCCTTCACATTTATACCGGAAGATCCGCCAAGACACAGGCCTTCTTCAATGACCAGATTGTAGAGAATTTCGAGGGCCTGCGCGTCGTTTACTCGATAGGCGTCGTCAAACGCCAAGCCTTCAAGATTTGCCGTTACGCGGCCCTGTCCGATCCCCTCTGTTATCGAGTCGCCTTGTGTTTCAAGCTCGCCGGACTTTACCCAACTGAAAATTTTTGAACCCAAGGGATCACTTACCGCGCACTGAATATCGGCATTGCGCTCCTTAAGCGCTGTGGTGACGCCGGCAATAGTACCGCCGGAACCTACCGCACAGATAAAACCATCAACCTTACCGTCTGTTTGCCGCCAGATTTCAGGGCCAGTGGTCGCAAAGTGCGTGTCGCGATTGGCTGTATTATCGAACTGGTTCGCCCAAATAGCGCCGTTCGGTTCGGTCGCCGCGAGTTCTTCGGCCAGTCGTCCGGAATATTTGATGTAGTTATTCGCATTGGCATAAGGGACGGCGTCCACCTCAATCAATTCTGCGCCGAGCAATCTGATGGCTGCTTTCTTTTCTTCGCTTTGCGTGCGCGGCAGAACGATCTTCACGCGATAACCGAGGATAGCGCCGACCATCGCCAATCCGATGCCGGTATTTCCCGCCGTGCCTTCGACGATCACGCCACCCGGCCGCAATTCGCCGCTTCGCTCAGCGTCACGGATGATGCCCAATGCAGCGCGATCTTTGACCGATTGACCGGGATTGAGGAACTCGGCCTTGCCGAGAATCGTGCACCCGGTTTCTTCGGAAGCCCGTTTTAGTTTGATCAGGGGCGTATTTCCGATCGCACTAAGCGCATTTTCATAAAATTCCATGGGTTCTCTCCGGCGCTTTGAAACACTTTTGTGTGACTATGCGCTGCGTATTGGCGATTTTATCGCTGATCTGGCGATGTGGTCCGTTCGTTACAACCTTCTGGAGCTTAGAGAGCGCTTGTTATGCGTCTGTTGTTTGTTTGTCTGGTCATCCTGAGTTGTAAGACTATGCCAGCTTCTGCAAGCGATCTCGACGTAGAATTTCTGATAAAACGTGAAGGCAAAGTGATCGGCTATCACCGTGTTGATGTGCGTCAGGAAGGCGGCGTCACAGCGGTTCGGACGGAAATCAAGATCAAAGTCAAATTCGGTCCCATTGCGCTCTACCGATACAGCCATCAAAACAACGAAGTGTGGCGCAACGGAGCGCTTTTAAACATGGCCTCACAAACAAATGACAATGGCGCAGAATCCTGGATGCGAGCGAACCGGGTTGGCGGATTGCTGATGATCGATGGCTCGGGTTTTCAAGGCGCCGCGCCTGATGACGCGGCGCCATCGTCTTATTGGAACAAAACCGTTGTTTCAGCAGACAGGATAATCAATACGCAGACGGGAGAGATTATCGATATTGAAACCTCCTCCTATGGCCAAACGACTACGCCGCAAGGGCGCCTAGCGGAACATTATCGCGTTGAAGGAACGCTGGTTTTGGATGTTTGGTATGACGACGACCGCTGGGTCGCGTCAAATTTTGTCATTGATGGCGAAGAACTTGAGTATGAGCTTGTAGAACCGCAACGCAAATATGCGGGCGTAGACGAACTTTTGAATTAGAGCGTGCAGGCTGGTCTTTGTTGTGTTTGTTTAAGGCTTTATTTCCGCTCGCTTGGCGTCTTGCCAATACGCCTCCATTTCATCAAGGCTCATTTCTTCAAGTGTTTTGCCGACTTGTCTCCCATGCAATTCGATAAATTGGAAACGACGCACAAACTTCGCGTTGGCGCGCCTTAGCGCTGCTTCCGGATCGACTTTCAAGTGGCGCGACAGATTAGCCATCACAAATAATAAATCGCCGAACTCATTTTCGATCTCATTCGCATCATCCTTTTCGATAGCGGTAGAAAGCTCTTCGGCTTCCTCAGCGATCTTTGCAAGAACGTCCCTCACGTCAGTCCAGTCGAAGCCGACGCGCGCGGCGCGTTTTTGCAGTTTCACAGCCCGCGTTAGGCCTGGCAGGCCGACCGGCACATCAGAGAGCAAGCTCTCTTCGCCCTTGTGTCGGCGCTCGTGGGCTTTCTGGATTTCCCAGGCTTCAGTTTGTTCATCTGAAGACCGATAATCGGCCGCGTCAAAAACGTGCGGATGGCGGCGGATCATCTTGTCGGAAATAGCGGCGACCACATCGCCAAAATCAAAGTGATTTTGTTCATTCGCCATCTGGGCGTGAAACACGGCCTGAAACAGCAAATCCCCCAATTCGTCCTTCAGCGCGTCGATATCGTTTGCTTCAATCGCGTCAGCGACCTCATAGGCCTCTTCAATCGTATATGGCGCTATAGTGCGAAAATCCTGCTCAAGGTCCCATGGGCAGCCTGTCTCGGGATGACGGAGTTGCTCCATGATCTTCAGCAAAGATTGGATATCACGTTGCTCCGAATTCTCTTTTTCGCTCATTGCCCCCCTCATCGCGGCGGCTTGGTTGCTTCTGTGTAGGGTGTATCATGCCAAGATCGCAGTGCCATTCGAAATTTGAGTGGCGCGGCGCAGGGCTGAATTAGTCGATTATTGGAATTTCGCAGCGGAGGCGACAGCCGGCGACAGATGGGCTGTATCGGCGGCGATTTTGAGGCTAAGGATAGCAGCGGCTGACGGTGGAGAGGACTAAAGACGATGCCGATTCAAGAGACAAAACACATCTGGCGCGATGGCGAAATGATCCCCTGGGCGGAGGCGACCACCCATATTCTTACCCATGGCCTGCACTATGGCACGGCGGTATTCGAAGGCATGCGGGCGTATGATTGCGCCCAAAAGGGCGTTTGTGTTTTTCGAAACCGGGAACATATCGAGCGACTGTTTTATTCGGCTCGCGTCTACAAGATCGACATCGATTATTCCGTCGAGGACTTGATGCAGGTCTGTCGTGATGTTGTTCGGGAGAATGGTCTGTCATCGGCCTATATCCGGCCTGTCGCCTATCTGGGATACGGCGAAATGGGCCCAGCCTCACAGGAAGTGAAGTCCGAAATTGCCATCGCCGCATTTCCCTGGGGCGCTTATCTTGGCGAAGAGGGAATGAAGAACGGCATTGACGTTGCTGTTTCTAGCTGGCGGCGCTTAGCGCCGGGCACCATGCCCGCAGGCATCAAAGCAGCCGGCAACTATCTTTCCAGCCGTCTCGTTTCCATGGAAGCGAAAGACCGCGGTTTCGCCGAAGGCATCGGGCTCGCCCATGACGGCACGATCAGCGAAGGGGCCGGCGAAAATCTCTTTGTCGTTCACAAAGACCGCATCTTAACGCCGCCAGCCGCATCTTCGATCTTGTCAGGCATCACCCGCGATACGGTTATTACGCTTGCGGAAGACCTTGGCTTAAAGGTTGTCGAGCAAGCCCTGCCGCGTGAAATACTGTACGCTGCTGACGAAGTATTTTTGACCGGAACGGCTGCAGAGGTAACGCCCGTTCGCTCTGTCGACAAATTGATGGTCGGTAGCGGCGAGCGTCCAATAACGTCGAAAATTCAAAAGGCCTTCTTTGGTCTCTTCAACGGCGAGACTGAAGATAAGTGGGGATGGCTCGATCCGGTTGGATAAGAACCTGACTTGCTGATTTTCTTATTTTGAATCCGAAATCAATCGTTGCGGGAAATATCCTCCGTTAACCAATTTTTGGTTGACGGAGTAGTGTTGTTGCGATTCTCTATAGGCTTCCAAGCGTGCGGATTGCGTCGGGAAGAGGATTAACTCGAATGCAAGTCGGGGGCGTGAATGTAAGTCTTTGAATGGGGGAACAATAAAAACGCTGTGTGTGTTTTGACAAGGTGGTTCCTCAATTGAAAGGCGGCTTGCATGACGGCCTTTACAACATTGACATCTCCCGCAACGCCATTTTTTCGCGACGGCGTCAGCACGGATGTCATATATGCAGGGCCGCGCGCTGATCTTGCCGCAGGCATTGCAGAGCAAAACGTCTTCAAGCAATTCCGTTATGATGAAACTGGGCGCCTGCGCCCTGAAAGCCCGTTTGACAAATCGCCTTTTGACCAGTCAGCAATCTTGATTGTCGCACGCGGATTTGGACGCGGGCGAACCCCGGATGTCGCCGCAAAAGCGCTCATGCTAAGAGGGATTGTTTGCATTATTGGCGGTTCGTTCGCGCCGGCTTTTGAGAGAGAGGCGCAGAAAGCCGGCATCCTTCCCATCATGCTCGACTACGATGTGGTAAAAACACTGGCGGAAGAAGCGTCGGAAGGCGCCGCCATCACGATCGACTTACCGGCGGAGAGAATTGTCACCTATCACGGAGATCGCATTCCTTTTACCGTCGAGCAGAAATTCCGTGAAGAAATGATAGAAAGCGCAGCACAGCTCTTGACGACGCGCAGCAAGGCGAGTTCGAAGAAGCAAAACGCAAAACTGACGCCATCAAGGCATCTCTTTTATTCCGCAGCCGGCGCCTGATCGTTGGCGCTGGTTATCCTTTCAGCGGCGCTTTGGTTCCGAGCCGCAGCGTATCGTCGATGACCTAAAAATGTAGTTCTTCTCGACGACACCGTCGGGCAGATAGGCATTCTAAACTGACGCATCGTCCGTCACATCCTAACCCTCATGAGTCTCGGAACACACATGAATGACCGCTCTAGCGTTTTGTCGCCAAATTGTGACAAAGTGACAATGCTCCGCCGATGGCGGTGGAAGCAGCAGGGAGACCAAAGGTTTTGAACAAATGGATTCTCGGAGCGATCGGCATACTCGCCGCGATTCTGATCGGTGTTGTCGCCTATTTCTGGACGCCGGCGCCAAAAGGGTTTGACGCCGAAGCCGCCATTGCGCGCGCCGGTGACTTCAATGCCCGGATCGTTCGTGACCGGTTTGGCGTGCCGCACATTTACGGGTCAAAAGACGCTGACGTCGCCTTTGGGCTTGGATACGCCCATGCAGAAGATGACTGGGAAACCTTCGAAGAAGTCTTGTTCTTTTCGCGCGGCGAGCTGGCGCGGCACCGGGGAAGGGACGGGGCTATTCCGGACTTCTTGGTGCGCGCGCTTAATGTTGAAGCGGATATCTCCGAGAACTACGCAACCGACCTAAGCGTAGAATTGCGCGCACTTGTTGAAGCTTACGCTTCGGGCGTCAATCTCTTCTGCGCTGAGAACAGAGCGCGATGCGCCAAAGGCTCGGTCCCGGTCACCGGTCAGGACATCATCGCCGGCTTTGTCTCGCGCACGCCGTTTTTCTACGGGCTTGATGAGCAATTGACAAAATTGTTCGAAGGCGATGTCGCGCTCGAGGCCGCCGCCGAAAAAACACGCGAAGCATTTTTGCATATTCCGGCCGGCGTTGAGCTGGGCTCCAATGCTATGGCGATTGCGCCGCAACGCTCTGCAGACGGACATACGCGCCTGATGGTGAACTCGCACCAGCCATATGAAGGACCGGTCGCCTGGTATGAAGCGCGCGTTAAATCAGAGGAAGGTTGGGACATGATCGGCGGCGTCTTTCCTGGCGCACCAATGATCCTGCATGGCGCTGGACCGGCGCTGGGCTGGGCGCATACTGTGAACAAGCCCGATCTGGTTGATTTTTTTTTGCTTGAGGTCGACAACGAGAAGTCGCCGACAAAATACAAGCTGGACGGCGAGTGGCGAAGACTTGAGACAAAAAAAATAACTTTCCGCGCAAAGTTGTTCGGGCGGTTTAGCCTGCCAGTGACGCGCAAGATTTATCGCTCCGTTCACGGACCGGCGTTCGTAACGGACAAGGGCGTTTTTGCAATTTCCTATGCCGGGGCCGGCGATATTCGCGCGGCTGAGCAATGGTTTCGCATGAACAAAGCGAACAACTTTGAAGAATGGCGCGGCGCAATGGCGATGGGCGCCATCCCGAGTTTCAATGTGGTGTACGCCGACGGCGAAGGAAACATAGCGTATTTCTACAATGCAGCGCTTCCCATTCGAAGCGCCGATCACGATTGGTCCGTCGCAGCGCCAGGCGATCAGTCAACGTTAGCTTGGCAAGGCGTCAGGCCCTTTAGCGCTGTGCCGAAAGTCGTCAATCCCATATCGGGCTATGTGGTGAACGGCAACAACACGCCCTTTGCCGCATCGGCGTCAGGGGATAACCCCGACCCGGCGGCATTTCCCCCGCATTTCGGCGTCCGTAAGAAGATAACCAATCGCGGTCTTCGGCTGCAATCGCTCTATGGCGCTGATCAAACAATCACCGAAGAAGAATTTCTCGCCTATAAATTTGACCATCTGTATACTGATGAGTCACGCGTCATGGCTATCGCAACAGCGCTCGCGATGGATGCGGCGGGGAGCGACGATCCATTGCTGCAGGAGGCAGCGAAAGTGCTCGCAGGTTGGAACGGTTCCGCGGACCGCACGAGCCGCGGGGCGGCGCTCGCCATCCTGACCGCGCAGAAAGTACATGGCTATATTCTGAACGAAGAAGAAGAAAGCAGAGAAGGTTCGCTCGCAGCGTTGCGCGAAACGGCAAGCGCGCTCAATCAGGGCTTTGGCCGGATCGATCCCGAATGGGGCGAAGTGATGCGGTTCAAGCGAGGAGAAGTGGACGCCGCCATCGACGGCGGACCTGATACGCTGCGCGCCGTTTACGGGCTCGGCGATCCGGCGGAAGGTCCGCTGACCGCTGCTTTTGGCGATACGCATATGGTTTATGCGGATTGGTCCGGCCCAGGCGACGTTGAAATTCGCACCATCCATCAGTTCGGATCGGCGACGCTCGATGAAACGTCGCCCCATTATGACGATCAGGCTGAGTTGTTTGTGAACGAGCAATGGAGATCGCCGCCCATGCAGCTTGAGGCGCTGCTCGCGGAAGCGACCGCCGATTACCGTCCCGGCAAAAGCAAACGCGGCGACGTCGTTCATACCACCACCGCCCGTTGATCATCGCGGCCCATGGCGAGGAGGAGGGGATCAGTTTTTTGCCGCGCCTGAAAGTCTTGCTTCGAGGCGATCCCCTGCCAGCGATGTTCACTCAAAACCTGCCCGATCGGCGCGCCGAGGGTTGAGCCGGGACCGGGTAGAATCAGTACATCCGGCGCGAACTCCTTTAAGGCAACCTCAATGGATTTCGAAAAATCATAGGTCTCCGTGATCTGGTGACCGAGCGTGTATTGATAAAGCGCATCAACGTCACATGTGTTCGATGTCCAGATCGCGCCGCGACCATCGATGATCGGCGTGTTGGGCGACGTGAATAGGTCCCGGCCTAACGTCTGAAAAGCCTTTTCGGAAATGTGCTTCAGGAGCGGTGTATGAAATGCGGCGTGGCGGGCAAGCCTGAAAGGGTATCGGTCTTCAACCGGCGGCAGGGCCGCTTCAACAGCGCTTAGCCCAGCATCATCGCCGGCAAGCACCGCCATGCCCCCGAGTTTGATCGACAAAAAAGCTGCGCCCGCTTTGCTGCCTGAAGCGAGGGCGGCTTCGACAGCGGCTCGTCGTTCTTCGCTGGGCTTCCAGTTTTCATCCGTTAACGGATAGACGAGCTGCCCGCCGACGCCTTCTTCTTCCATCAACGCACCCATTGTATCGACAAGACGGATAGCGTTTTGAGGGTCGAGCGCGCCCGCAGCGCCAAGCGTCAGGTACCAACCAAGAGAATTGCCGCAAATGGCGGATATTTCGTATTTTTCCGCACTAATCTTAGAAAAGTCTGCAAGAGCACAGGTGTAAATCAAAGCTGACGCATTAATGCTCGAGGCGTGCTTTGCAGCAGAATAAGTCTTGGCGCCGTCGAGTTCGCTGATGGCGATGCGGCCTTGGGATTGTCGCCACGCATCAACGCCGGTGATGAATGCTGCCACATCCGAATGGTGGCGCGCTAAATAGCCAAGCTCGGACTTTCCGTAAGTTCCGCGCCCGGGAAAAATGACAACCGCAGATTTTTTCATTCTGCAGCCTTCCGCTTGGCGCCGCCGGAAAGCGCCAATCCCGCTTCAACAATCTCGTCTTCGCTGACCAATACCGTGTCGGCGGCGGGACCGAGCGGAACGAATGTGTCCGTTGCGTTGAGACGCTTAATATTGCGGTTGAACCCATGTTCCGTCAGCTCCGTGACGATTTCCTCCGCAAGGGAGCCGGTGCGTCGGCACTCATCGACCACAAGGATGTTCTTGCGCTTGCCAACAGCTTTCAGCATGGCGTCAACGGGCAAGGGCGCTAGCCAGCGCAGATCGATGATGCGAGATTTCACGCCAGATTGCTCAAGCCGCTTAGCGGCGCGCCGGGACAAGTAGGTTCCGTTGCCATAGGTGATGATGGCGAGATCAGCGCCGTCGCCAATCACGTGCGGGGCGCCAAAGGACGCTGCGCCGTCGATAGCGTCATAGGTAGTCGCCATCCTGCCGTCGCCCGCCTCGATAAGGTCCTTGGTCCCGTAAAGGGCGATGGGCTCAAGGAAGATCACGACCCGGTTTTCTTTTTCGGCAAGCCGGATCGCTTCCCGCAGCATTTTTACGGCTTCTTCGCCGCTCGACGGGCAAGCAAGCACGATGCCCGGAATATCGCGGAAGACAGCGATGGCGTTGTCATTGTGAAAATGCCCGCCGAACCCCTTTTGGTAGGCAAGGCCGGCGATGCGCACGACCATGGGATTCGCATACTGACCATTGGAAAAGAAAGGAAGCGTCGCCGCTTCGCCGCGCAGTTGATCCTCGGCGTTGTGGACATAAGCGAGGAACTGAATTTCAGGGATTGGCAAATAGTTGTTATGCGCCGCGCCAATCGCCATCCCGAGGATGGACTGTTCATCAAGGGCTGTATCGAAAACGCGGGCGGGGCCAAACTTTCGCTGGAGTTGCACGGTTGCGCCGTAGACGCCGCCTTTCTTGCCCACGTCCTCGCCGAAAACGGTGATGTCTCGATTGCGCGCCATCTCGTCGGCAAGAGCAAGCGAAATCAGCCGCGACATGTGTTGCGGCTCGGACTTTGCGCGGCTGTCGTCCGGCGCGCTGGCAAGCAGTTTGCCGGGTTTTGGTTTGCGGGTGCAGGCGGGCGGCGTTACCGGCGCTTCAACTTCCGTCGCGCTGGCAAGTTTTGGCCGGTCACACGCGGCTTCCATGACACGGCGCACGCGCTCGGAAATCTCCCCATAGAGCGTTTCAATCTCACCGAGCGTCATCACACCGGCCTCGACCACACGCCGCGCTGAGTGGAGGAGGGGATCGTGATCGGCTTCCGCTTCGATCTCAGCCTTGGGTCGATAGGCGGCTTCGAGATCAGAGCCTGCATGGCCCATAAGACGAACCGTGCGAAGATGCAGGAATACGGGTTTGCGGGGCCCGCGGGCGCATTGTTCGGCTTCTCTTGCGGCGCGCACTGCATCGACCACATCGCGGCCGTCGCCGGCAATGTATCGCAAACCAGGACGGTTCGCGTAATTTGCGGCAACCCAGCCTTCAGGGGTCTTAACGGAAATGCCGATGCCGTTGTCTTCGCAGACAAAGACCAGCGGCAAAGGCAATCCGCGATAGCCGGTCAGCGCTGCTGAATTGATCGCCCCTTGCGCCGTTGAATGGTTGGCGGATGCGTCGCCGAAACTGCACAGCGTGACGGCGTCATGGGGCATTGCCGCATCGTCTTTGTTGTGGGTGCGGGCCAGCGCAACGCTGAAGGCCGCACCAACGGCTTTCGGCAGATGCGAGGCGATGGTCGAGGTCTGCGGCGGGATGAACAGCGACTTGGAGCCAAGGACTTTATGGCGCCCGCCGGAGATCGGGTCTTCAGACGACGCCACAAACGAAAGCGCCATGTCCCAGACTGGCGTTTGACCGGGAAGCTTGCGGGCGCGCTCCAACAGGAAGGCGCCGCTGCGATAATGTAGGAACGCCATGTCGGTTACGCGAAAAATATGGGCGACGCCTGCATTGCCTTCATGGCCGGCGCTACCGATGGAATAGAACCCGCGCTTTTCGGCGCCGAGCCGGCGGGCTTCAAGATCGAGGCGGCGGCTGGTGATTTGCGTTTCAAGCAACGCTGCAAGGTCGAGCGGATTTAGCCCCGCATCATCAAGGGTTGTCGTTGTTATTGCGCTTGGCAGTTTGCCTGCTTTGAGGCGTTTTAAAAAACCGTCTTCGACAGCGCTAATCGGGCCAGCCATGGGATTTATCCGGCGAATTTGGGTTGCAGCAAACGGCGCATCATGAGCGCCAGCATTACCGGCGTTCTTCGCGCGGGAAGGGGCGAATGTCGAGCCTTTTTCATTGGATTTTTGGGCCGCGTCGAGACTGCTGAAGATCGTTGCCGGCGCCGCCATGGGCCCATATCGTCGGCGCAACATTTCACTCTCAATGGGGAGCCTCGGCCCTTATGAAAAACCCGTTTGAAACGCCCGAGCGCGCAGCCTTTCGCGAAACCGTCCGCCGCTTTGTTGAAACCGAAGTGAAACCTTATGCTGACGAGTGGGATGAGGCGGGTGAAATTCCGTGGGAGCTGCACGAAAAAGTCGGCGCCCTTGGGGCGTTCGGTTTCGGCGTCAGCGAAAAATATGGCGGGCTTGGCTTTGACGATTGCTTTATGCGCGCGGCCGTTTCCGAAGAATTCGCCCAGTGCGGCGCCAATGGCATTCCGGCGGCTTTTGGCGGCCGCGGCATTTCGATTGGTCCTCTTGAAAAGCTCGCCTCCGACGACATCAAGGATGCCGTACTTGCCGACATCGTCGCCGGCCGCAAGGGATCGAGCCTTGCCATCACCGAACCTTCCGGCGGGTCTGATGTGGCGCGCCTTAAGACGACGGCAAAGCGCGACGGCAATCACTACGTCATCAATGGCTCCAAGACCTTCATCACCGGCGGCATGAAGTCTGACTATTTTGTTGTCGGCGCTCGAACCGGGGAGGAGGGGCTCGCCGGCATTTCCCTGTTCTTTGTTGAAAAGGACACCCCCGGATTTTCGCGCACCGACATTGGTCGCAAAATGGGCTGGTGGGCGTCGGATACCGCAACGCTTTATTTCGACGACTGCCGCGTGCCGGCGGAAAACTTGATGGGCGACGAAAATCTCGGCTTCATCCAGATCATGCACAACTTCAATTACGAGCGGCTGGCGATGATCGCCGGGGCGCTTGGCATGATGAAAGTCTGCTTTGACGAATCCGTGTGCTGGGCAAGAGAACGCGAGACGTTCGGCAGACCGATGATCAAGTCGCAAGTGATCCGCCACAAGCTGGCGGACATGTCGGCGAAGATCGACCGCACGGAAGCTTATCTCAACCACATCTGCTGGCAGGCCAATGAAGGCGAGATGCCCGTGGCTGAGATTTGCAAAGGAAAGTTTTCGGCCACCAAGGCGCTTGAATTTTGCGCGTCGGAAGCCATGCAGATTTTGGGCGGCGCCGGCTATTTGCGCGGCAATCTGGTGGAGCGCGTTTATCGCGAGGTCAAAGTGCAGGCGATCGGCGGCGGCTCTGAAGAGATCATGCGCGACCTTGCGGTTCGGCAGATGGGCCTTTGAGGGTTTAGCGCCGCCTGAATGTTGGACCACTTGATTTCGGACCAATTCGGAACCGCCGCCAGCATTTGCGCCAAATTTGTTGGACCAGATTCGAGAATGGAGATGCGCTCGTTTAAACTCTAGTCTTTTCATCCAACCGTTTGCAGTTTTATGTCGGGACGCTACTTCCAGACGACCGCCCCTCATCGTGCTGTTTCTTGTCATCCTGACGTAAGTCAGGATCCAGGAGCGACAAAGCTCAGAGGTTGCCGACACTGGATCCCAGCTTGCGCTGGGATGACGGAGAAGACGGTCTACAAGAAGTTGAGACCGATTGCGCCATCCATCCTTCATTCGTTTTGATCAGCGCCAAGCATACACCCGGTTTGAAGGGTGGTGGATAACTATCCCCCAAATGCGGGATTCCTGCCGATTTTCGTGTTTTACGGGAGAAATTCCCCTGTGACGTGTACGGAATGAACGCTGTTTGGGACGCGCTACCCAACCTTCCGGTCTTACCGGCGAAAGCCGGTATCCAGATGATAAGCTTGAAGTCCTTCGCACTGCACCCCGGCTTCCGCCGGGGAGAGCGGATAACCGGTTAACTTCGGTGTGCCGGGCAGATGCTAATTTCCGGCAGCGCTTTTACTCCCCGCCCGTAGCGGCGCCGTCGCTCGCTTCATCGTCCGTCCGGTAGCGCGCGAACCACGCCAGGATGTTGTCGACCTTGGCGATGAGGTTAGACGGACGCCCGGCGATGAAATGCGGAGCTTCGGGCACGCGCACCATGGCGGTGTCAATGCCGCGCAGCTTCAGTGCCTGATAATACTGCTCGGACTCAGAGATCGGCGTGCGGTAATCCGCTTCGCCGGTAAGCAGCATGGTCGGCGTTGAAACATTACCGACCAGCGACAGGGGAGAGCGGCGCCAATAGGCCATTGGGTCTTCCCAGGGCGGCTTGTCGAACCAATATTTATAAAAGAACGGATAGGCGTCAGCGGTGAGGGAAAAGCTCGTCCAGTTGATCACCGGCTTGGCGACAACGGCGGCCTTGAAGCGATCCGTGTTGCCAACGATCCACGCGGTCAAAACACCGCCGCCGGAACCGCCGGTGACGAACAGATTATCGTTATCCACATAACCTGTCGCAATCGCCGCATCGATTCCCGACATGAGGTCATCATAGTCGTTGCCCGGATAAGCATGGTGGATGAGGTTCGCAAACGCATTGCCATAGCTCGTTGAACCGCGCGGGTTTGCGTAAAGAACGACATAGCCCGCAGCAGCGAATAGCTGGACTTCGGCAGAGAACAGCGGACCATAAGCGGCGAACGGGCCGCCATGGATTTCCAGAATGAGCGGATATTTCTTGCTCGCATCAAAGTTCGGCGGCTTGACGATCCAGCCTTCGATGTCGCGTCCGTCTTCGGACGACTTCCACGTAATGCGCTCAGCGTCGCCAATATGCCGGTCACGGAGGATGTCGTCATTAAGCCGCGTCATCCGCAAGGCGCGGCCGTCTCTTGGCAAGACGGCGATATCCGAAGGTCTTGTGTCGCGCCCGCTTGTGTAGGCGATGACGCCATTGGCGGTAGAAAACCCGCCGCTTGTGTAAGGTCGGCCAAAGGTTGTGCCGCCGACATCGCGCACCAGAGGCGTAATTTGTCCATCTAGTGTGGCGCGCGCCAGATAAGTACGTCCCTGATCGTCATACTGCACGATGAGCGCCTCGTCGCCGTCCCACTCAACGGCGTCGATGGAACGGTCAAGACCGCCGGTAACGGCGACGCGGCCCGAGCCGTCGCGGTTCATGACGTAGGCGCGGGTCGTGTGATAGCCCATGCGTTTGTCGTCAAACCCACGATAAGCGATGCGCTCGCCGTTGGGTGAAATCCTTGGCGAGAAATCAGGGCCGTCGCGATCTGTGAGCTGCGTCTTTGATTTGTCAGCGACGTTGACGGACCAGATATCGCTTTCAACCGGGTCAAGCGCCCAATCGTCATTACGGTTGGCGGCAAAAAGAATTGCCGAACCGTCGGGCGTCCAGCTTAACGACCCGTCGTGATCAAAATCGTCGCTGGTGAGCTGACGCGGGGTCCCGCCATCAGCCGGCACCACAAACACATGGGAAAAGCCTTCGCGCAAATAGCCGGCGCCGTCAGCCCTATAGCCGACCTGGTCGATGACCTTC
This sequence comes from Hyphococcus sp., assembly GCA_028285645.1. Lineage (GTDB taxonomy): Bacteria > Pseudomonadota > Alphaproteobacteria > Caulobacterales > Parvularculaceae > Hyphococcus. The sequence goes on along the minus strand of JANQOV010000148.1, from coordinate 4,973 downwards.
ACGGGCTCGGCCCATTTGGCGCCTTCCGGTTTTGGCGGCGGACTGGCAAGCGGCTTGGGTTTGTCTTCAACGAACATTGTAAAAGCAAGGGAGCGGCCATCCGGCGCCCAGGCGATTGAGCCCGGCGCCTCGGCAAGATTGGTGAGCAGCGCCGTTTGTCCAGAGGCCAGCCAGCGGACATAGAGGTGAGGCGTACCGCCTTCTGCGCCGGTGACATAGGCGATGCGATCGCCGCTCGGCGACCAGCGTGGGGATGAAAAATTATCGCGGCCGGAAAGGAGAGGGCGATGATCGCCGCCATCTACACTCAAGGTCCAGATATTGGACCGCATCCTGTCGGTCATAATGTCGTTGGAGCGGCGCACATAAGCAATCATGCGGCCGTCTGGCGAGACCTGCGGGTCCGTCGCCATTTCCAGCTCGAACACATCGATGTTCTTGAACGGCTCTTGCGCAACAGCGGCGCTGACGGCGAGGGTGAAACTTAAGGCGAAACTGGCGAAAATTCGCATGGTATGAACACTCCTAAAGCCGTCGAACCGGCGTTAGAAAGGTTCATACCGCGACTTTCCACGCGAGAATAGCCTCGTTCTGACGATCGGCTTAGCCCGGTTTTTTCATGGTCAATATCTGGACCGCAAGCTGCGGGCCGCCGCTGTTGATGATGTTCGCATTTGTCATGCGGTCGTCTTTTTCAAAACCAATCCGCGACATGTTGGGGGCCGTCTGTTCAAACGCGACCTCGGTCCATCCATTGTCCGTGAAGGAAGACCGGATCTCCGACACGACAGCATCCACGGAGTCGCTGCTCAATGCCTGCACCATGTAGCCACCTGCAGCCGGCGCCACGGACATAATCTGCCAGCTATCAGCCAGCACCACATCACTCGGAAACCCATCGGGGAGGTTCAAATTCCGCCCGACGGTTCCGCTACCGGTTTTGATTTCGACCGTTTCAACATTGCCGTCATCATCCAGCGAGACATCGGCGTCGATGCCGTGCTTTTTTGCTTCTTTTTCCATTTTGGCTTCGCGGGTTTCCGCATTGTCGCCGCCGCACGCTGCGAGCAACAGAGCGGCGCATAAAGTAAGGACTGTCTTCGATGAAAAGGTCATGATTTCAGTTTTCCTGTTGTTTGTTGGTCCTATGGCAGAGGGATTGTCCGATCTATCAAATTTTCGCACAATTTGTATTGTCGCAAATTAAAGCTATGGCCGAACGCCAGAATTTGCTTCAAATTTTAGATAAATGCGCCGCACCAAGGCCCGACAAATTATCTCAAATTTTATGCAAATTGGCCCAATCCCGCCGCTGTGTATGTGTAGTTTCACTCGTTCTCAGCGAAGTCCGGCATCTTTTCGAGTTCCTTCTGGATGATCTCCAAAAGCTCGGGGTTTTCGCTCGCCAGCTTCGTCATGGATTGCGACATCCGCATTTGCGGTTCGGCGAAATCCTGCGCGCGGCTTGCAAACAACATCGCCCGACGCGTCGCCGACATACCTTCGACATTTTCGGCGGTCTTTTCCATGTCCTCGACGGCTTTGGCGATAACGGCGGCGGCCGCCTTAGCGGATTTTTCGTCGTCGACTTTTTCAATGGCGTCAGCGACGTTCGTCATATGCGCCACATAAAGGTCTGCAATTTCGCCGCCCTTGGCTTTGCTGGCGTCGATTTTGATTTCCGACTTATCAGCTTCTGTTTTCTCACCGCCGCAGCCTGCAAGGCCCAACGCTGCGCTGGCGGTCGCTATGAATATTTGTTTCATTTCATCCTCCCTTGAAATGTGACGCGTTTAACTGAGCGCCGGTATGACGCTTGAAAGCGTGAATTTGGTGTCTTCACGGCGCAGCATGAACAAGACAATTAGCGCGCCGAGCGTCGGTACTGCAGCCCAGAACAAGTGGTTGGAGCCTGTATACGGATCAAACAGGCGCTCATAGGTCAGGATGGTGCCAAGACCGTGAATAACCATCAAGAACCCGTAAGACCAGAATTTCAGGATACCGAAGAAAAAGCATGCAAGCGCCACTGCCTGAACGACGCCGATAGCGTATGACGCCTCCAGCGGCAGATTGGACACCATATAGAACGCCTCCCAAATCCTGACGGTCACTTCAGGTTTCAGGAATTTTTCGATCACCCAGATCGAAAAGAACGCAGTGACGCTAAGGCGCAATACAAAAAGCGCCGTTTTGACTTTTGCCGTGTCCAATGTGAGCCCCTTGATTTTATTTGTTTTAAACGCTTGCGCCCAACACCATGCCATCATAGGCCGGTTCGACGCCCGCCGGCAAATCGCGCACAAGCGTTTGATAATCCATGTGTACATGCAGGTTTGTCAGGATGGCGCGTTTTGGTTTGACCCGAGCGATCCATTCAAGGGTTAAGTCCAAATGCGCGTGGGTTGCGTGCGGCTTGTACTGCAGCGCATCGACAATCCAGGTTTCAACGCCATCAAGCGCGGCGAAGCTTTCATCAGGCATGTCAACAACATCGCTTGAATAAGCAATATCGCCGAAGCGAAAGCCGAGCGAATTAACGCCGCCGTGATATTGCAAAAATGCAGCGCACGGAATGGCGCCGCTTGGGCCGTCTATCTCAAATTTCTCGCCGCAGGCCGGCATGTCGATCTTATCAAGGATCGGCGGATAATAGCTGCCCGGCTGTTGCACGAAGCAATAGCGAAACCGTTCCAGCAACGCGCCTGCGGTTGCGTCATCAATATAGACCGGCACGCGTTTGCGCATCTGCAACGCAAATACGCGCAAATCATCGAGCCCATGGCACTGGTCGGCGTGGTCATGGGTATAAAGCACAGCGTCGAGCCGCGCGCACCGGGCGGCGAGCAACTGCGCGCGCATATCCGGCGACGTATCCACGAGAACGCTCGTCGCCTTATGGGGATCAATCGCCTTGTCCGCCGGCGCGCGCTGCACGAGGATCGAACATCGACTGCGCCGGTTTTTGGGTTCTGCGGGATCGCAAGCGCCCCAATCGCCGCTGCCGTCTTTCCCGCCGAAACGTGGCACGCCGCCGGAAGAACCGCACCCGAGAATGGTAACGCGCAGTTCTTTGGTCATGGGCGCGTCCTTGGGTCGTTTGCGCGCTGAAACAGGCGGAAGAAATTGTCGGTGGTGATTTGCGCAATCTCTTTGGCGGATAGGTTCTTAATCTCGGCAAGCTTTTCAGCCACATGGGTGAGATATGCCGGTTCATTGCGTCGACCGCGCATGGGGACCGGCGCGAGATACGGACAGTCGGTTTCGATGATGATGCGATCAATCGGCGCCCATTCGGCGATGGCGCGCACCTCTGACGCGTTTTTGAACGTAATGATGCCAGAGAAAGAAATGTAACCGCCAAGGTCAAGCGCCGTTTCTGCAAGCGCCTTGCCGCCGGTATAGCAGTGTAGGAGTGGGACGAAGTCCCCTTCCCTGTGAGCTGCGCTTAGCATCGCGATGACATCGTCATCAGCGTCCCGCGTATGCAAGACGAGCGGCAACTTGGTTTCACGGGCGGCGTCGATATGGGCGGCGAGCACCGGCGCCTGCACCGTGCGATCCGAATATTCATAGTGAAAATCAAGCCCGCATTCTCCGATGCCGACCACTTTCGGGTCCTGCGCCATGTCGATCAGCGTCTTGGCGTCAAGGTCAGCATGGTCTTTAGCGTGATGCGGGTGCACGCCAACGGTGCGCCAGATATTGTCATGAGCGTCGGCGATTTTTTTGATCGCATCCGTCGATTCAAGCCGGTCGCTGATGGTGATCATGGCGGTCACGTCAGCCCCATGGGCGCGCTCGATCACCGCTTCGCGGTCTTCGTCATATTGTTCCGTATGGAGATTAACGTGACTATCGACGAGCATCTGCATTTCTCGGGCTATGCTGCGTCGGCCGCCAATGCGGCGTGAAGATCGTAAGCGACAGCGCGAATGAGTTGCCCGCGATCAAGGTTGAGCGCTTCGCCGCGGCCTAATAATCCATCGAGAACAGCATGGGCTTCAATCAGCCCTTGAACAGATGCGCCATTGAGCGGCTTGGCGACCGCCTCGCCCGCTGCTGCATTGCGCGCCGCATCGCTAATCGCTCGTGTGATGATTTCCTTGAAGATCGCCCAGCGCGCCTCCCCCGCCTTGCTGGTCAATGCGCTCGCAACTCGCGAAATGTCCTCCCCCTTTCGGGCGCCCGCAAGAAAGGCGTTCGCCAAGGTGATCGCCTCAGCGCCGTCACTCTCGGCTAACAGCAACGCATGGCCCGGCCGGCCGCCGGCATGAGCGGCGATGAGGCTTGCGTCTTTGTCGCCAAGCCCTGCTTCGCGTTTCACAAAAGCAATGACCTCCTCGTCTGACGCGGGCCTTAGATCAATGCGGCGGCAGCGCGAGCGAATGGTGGCGATAAGCCGGCCCGGCGCTTCGGCGAGCAACAACAACAACGTCTTTTCCGGCGGTTCTTCAAGCGCCTTCAAAAGCGCGTTTGCAGCGTTGCGATTCATGTCATCGGCAATGTCGATAATCGCGATCCGATAGCCGCCGTCAGAGGCGGTTTTATTGAGGAATTGCGTGAGATTTCGAATAATTTCGACTGAAATTTCAGTTTGGTAGCGCGACTTTTTCTCGTCCCAGGCGCGCTGCGCAACGAAAAGATCTGGATGCGCCTCGCCCGCTACTAAGCGAAACACTCTCGCCTCCTCATCGATATCAAAACTGTCTGGCGTTTTGAGCGCCGATGGGTCGAGCAGACCGCGCGCTACGCGATAAGCAAGCGTTGCTTTGCCGGCGCCCTTGGACCCCGCGATGATCCATCCATGGCTTAATGCGCCCTCAGTCAGCATTTGCCGGAGACGCTGTTCAACATCGCCGTGCCCAGCCAGATCGGCGCGGCGTTGCGGCGGCAAAAATCCATCGTCTTCGTCTGTCTTCGGGTCTGACAAGGGGCTGCCTTTGGGTGGTTCGCGTTACTGGCGAGCGACC
>JANQOV010000145.1 GCA_028285645.1 Hyphococcus sp. | reverse complement strand
GCCGCGCCTTCCGCGCCAGGCGAATATTCGGCACGCGCCAGGCGATCTCGTTGGTCCGAAAGTCACCGCTCTTCAACGCCACATGGTATCGTGAGCAGTATGCTGATGTGGCGCAGCGAGGATTTGACGCAGCGGAACATTACGTGCGTCACGGTGCAAAGGAAGGCCGAGCGCCAGGCCCAGATTTTGACGCGGAAGCGTATCTCCACGCAAATCCGGACGTTGCGGTGTCCGGCGCCAATCCGCTTGTGCACTATCTGAAATTTGGCAAGGCTGAAAATCGTCCGCTGGCCCCTAAATCCGGTGCATCCACGATGGCTAAATTGTCGAAGCGAGCGCTCGCTAAATGAGGGAGTGAATATAGTGACGCATACTGAATTTACTGGCGAACTGGCTGCCATCTTACACATTGGCGCCGGAGAATGCCTGGAGATGGAGAGCCATCTCGCGACGGGCGCCAAACATATTGTTCTCGTCGAAGCAGCGCCCCAGGCAGCAACTCGGCTACGTGATCGCTTTGGCGCGGATCCCCGAATATCAATAATAGAAAAGGCGATCGCCGGCGAAACCGGCGCGCGCACATTGCGGGTGTTCGGCTTTGCTGACGCGACTAGTCTCAGGGTGCCGACAGACGTCGAAGCAATTTTTCCAAGCCTTGGAGCTGCGAAAGAAATTGACGTAGAGGCGAAAGCAGCCAATACGTTTGTTGCCTCATTGGATTTTTCGCCGGACGAGCAAAACGGCTTGTTGATCGAAACGCCGGGCGAAGAGTACGCAATAGTAAAATCATTGGCGGAAGCGAACCTCCTATTTCTTTTTACGGAAATTGTTGTGCACGCAGCCAGGGCGCCGCTTTACGAGGGCGCAGGCGGGGCAAAAGACGTATCAGCGATATTGAAAGATGCGGGCTACAATGTGACCGCGAACCCCAACGACCCCGACCGACCGGTGTTGACAGCGCGCCTGCCCCCGCTCTTCAGGGAGCACAGATCGCTCGTCAAGGAAACGGATTATTTGAAAGAGCAGTTGCAGGAACTTGCTTTCCGCGAAGCGCAATATGAAAGCGAACTCGGCAAGGTGGAGGCGCAACTCGAACTAATCAAGGACGTGTTACTTCGTGACTAGGCCTCCACGCACTGAAGCGGACCCCGTGACCAAAAAGAGCGTGGCCGCAGATGTATTATCGTATTTCGCAAAAGGTGATTGGGCGGAGCTTGCATCGGCGACGCTTTACGACATTGAAACGGAAGAGGATCGCGGCGAGCGCGCGGCGTATCTTGCCCTTGCAAAGCTTCAAGTTGGAGAATTTCAGGAAGTTCATATTGTTGCGCAGCGCGCATTGGAATGGGGGTGCCGGAAAACCGTTTTGGCGAAAGCGTTGATTGCAGGGCTGCATCTGACGCTCGGGCGCCTCGCTGCGATAAGGAAAGATGACGCACGATATGTGCAACATTTCAGCGATGGTTTGCGCCTGCTAGGCATCGAGCCGTCAGAAACGGTATTGCATGATTTTACCGTACGGCAGCTGGCGTCGCTTGGCCTCCTCGTGGACGCGCGAGACCATGTAAATAGGGAAATCTGGCGCTTGAAAAAGCTTCCTTCGTTGCGTGAGCAAGAAGCCAAAATGAAGATTCTGCGAACAGAAATTGCATTACTTAATCAGGAATTGAGCGAAGCGATCAAACGTGGTCACCTTTACCATCTTGCTAAAAGTGGCCGGTCGGTGATGGTGAAAAACCCAAAGGCGCAAGGGGAAAATAGCGCTTCCACTGCGCAGTTGGGTCAAGATTTGTGGGTGCTCGAACAGTGTGATTTCAAAAAGGGCGGTTTTTTTGTCGAATTTGGCGCGACGGATGGCATTGCGCTGAGCAACACGTTGTTGTTGGAATCGAAATATGGATGGAAGGGGTTACTGGCTGAGCCAAACCCCAATTTTCTCGAACAATTAAAGCAAAATCGATCCGCCACAATTAGCGACGCCTGCATCGGCGGACGAACAGGAAATGAAGTTGAATTCATTACCGCGGACGTCTTTGGCGGCATTGCCGACTATGCCGACACAGACAATCACAAAGCGCGTCGATACGCCTATCGAGACGCCGGACATGTAATCCGTTTAGAAACAATATCGCTGCATGATTTCTTAAAAAAATATGATGCGCCTCAAGAAATCGATTATATCAGCGTCGATACGGAAGGCAGCGAATATGAGATTTTGAAGACCTTCCCGTTTGATGAGTGGAACGTGCGCTGCTGGACGGTGGAGCACAATTTCACGCCAATACGAGAGCAAGTCTTCGATCTTATGTCAGCGCATGGTTATCGGCGCGTGGAAGCGCAATGGGATGACTGGTACGTGCGTTAGGGCGGGTTCAGGCTATGAAAATATATCTATCGACGCCCTATTTTCGTTCCAAAAGCGATGAGCGGCAGGCGGAGTTCGATGCTTGTCTTGCAGGTAATATCGAAAACCCGTTTATTGACAGAATTTTTCTTTTCATCGATGATGGATTTAAGCCGAAAATAAACAGTACAAAGATCAATATTATTCACATTGACGACCGCCTAACCTATCGCGGCTGGCTCGAATTTGCCGCCGACCTGGGCAGGCAGCATATCGCGGTGCTTGCAAACACCGATATCCTGTTCGACGAGACAGTCGCGTTACTTGAGAAGGCAACGGCTCGCAAAAACCGATTGGTTGCTTTGGCGCGTCATGAGAAAGAGAAAGGAGCTTTAATTCCGCACCCGAAGCCGGGCTGGTCCCAAGATGTCTGGGCGGTGAATTCTGCATCGGACATCGACGAAAATTTGCTAAAAGCAGTCAGCTTCCCGCTTGGCGTGCCGCGCTGTGACAACAAGATTGTCTTCGAATTTGCTATGCAAGGTTGGGAGCTTATAAATCCGTTTCCTGCTGTTCGAGCGATTCACCTTCATGAATCGCAAGTGCGAAATTATCGGAAGGAGATGGACCGAACAATTATAGGCGGCATGGGTTTCATTTCTCAGGAGGCGAATCTTGAGGGCGAATCAAAAATTGAGCTAACGGTCTGGCCTCGGAAAACCAGAAATATATCGAAGGTTCGCATCGTGGATTCGCTTGAGTTTTGGGACCAACGCCAGGGGGGGGCAGAACACGAATCTGGTGAGATCATCGCGTATGACCGGGACTGGCAGTTTCCCGCGATTACGGAAAAACACGCTTATGAGAAAGTAAAGCAACATAGAGCCTTGATAAAACCAGGCTGCACGTACTTTGCTTTTCCTTGGGCGACCTTAATTGACAAGCTTAGCGTTCGCGCAGTTGACGCAAAGCTTCTAGGTCGCCAGTTGACAATTCTTGCAGAACGCTTTCCGCATCGACAGCGGACAGTGACCGTATGCCAGCATATCCGCATGCTTGATTTTCAAGACTATTTTAAAGATGCGGGCGTGACTGATGTTTTCTGGAGTCACGCACAGCGGCGACAGACTACATTACCTGACTATCCGGAAATCAACATTCACCCATTTCCTTTGTTTCCGGTGCAGCGTGATGAAAAAATGGCGAAGGACTCTGGAAGGGATATCTTATTCTCTTTCGTAGGCGCCCGCGCTAAGGATTTCTACTTAACTAGGGTACGGGACTACATATTGGATGAGCTGTCAGAAGACACGCGAGGCGTCGTTGTAGGTCGTAGTGATTGGCACTACAATAAAATTGTCTATGATCATCAGGTCCACAACCGCATCAAATCTTCCGACGGTTTAGTTGACAGTCAGGCTGGTGCTGAGTTTTTGAACGTGCTGGGGAGAAGCATTTTCTCGCTTTGTCCATCCGGGTCCGGTCCAAATTCTATAAGGCTGTGGGAATCGATCAGTGCCGGCGCCATTCCCGTAATTTTGGCGGATAGCTTGGCGTTGCCCGGTGATCTTGAGTTATGGCGGCGCGCCGCAGTTTTTTGCCAGGAAAACAGAGAAGCAGTGAGGGACTTGCCAAATATACTGGCAGTGATGGCGGAGGATGAAAAACTCTTAGCGGATAAACGTCATGCGTTGCGTCAGTTGTGGATGCTTTACGGGCCAGACCATTTTATCAATGATATTGAAAAGCTGTTTGTCGAGACGGCTACGGGACAAAGTGAGTTAGGAGGGGAAGGTTTGCCGCTAGGTAAATCGCACTTGCTCGAACTGTGCCGCATTACCCTAAATAACTCATCGGAAAATTTGCAGGCCGAAGAACTTTTGCTGACCATTGGGGCGGGTCGGGCGTTGCTGGAGCCAGAGGCGTTTGGGCGGTTCGCCGAACGTGCAATGGTTCGCGATGCATTCAGAAGATCAGCGAGACGCTGTGCTGATACTAAAGCGTCGAAGATGTGGGAGGCGGTTTCGGGGGAGGCTGGTGCCTATACTGAAAAGATCTCGCGCAACGATGAGAGGGTATTGAGAGTTGCGTTGTACGGTCGCAATGCGAATCGTTCACCATTGGCCTACGCCCCCTACGAATCACTATTCGGGGCGGAGATCGATGTTGGATGTTCAATTGATGATTGTGATGTTGTTGTATTCAGTGCGAGCGCAAATATTCGAGAGTCTGCTGACGCGCTTTCTTCTGTTGGGGCGACCTGTCCACAGCTTGTGGTTCTCTCCGAGGAACCGCTTTGGGACACGACTTGGGGTTTTGAGTTTTCTGACATGCGCGGCAAAGAAATTACACCGGAGGGGCGGTTCGACTATACGGTCCTCAATCACATGACCTCGTCGATATTCCAGTTTGAGATGCTTCCCTATTTCATCACCACCGAAGACGACTACTTTGTGCGTTACTTCAATCTGTTCAGGCGCAACGCCGAAATGACGATTGAAGATATTCTGGCGCACTGGCAAGAAGTTAAGTGGCGAGCGGCCTTCTTCGCTGAGAAACGGCATCTTGAACGTTATGATTTCGAACGCCCAGATGAAGATCTCTATGGATTGTCTGCATACCGCACGCGCGTGGCTGAAGCGATGGCAGGCGACAATGTCCTGCGATGCGGCAAGGGTTGGTCCGACGAAGGAAGACGCCAGGATTTGCCCGACTGGCATCTCGACAAGCTGGCGACGCTCGATCAACGGTCATTCATCGTTTCGGGGCTCGAGAACACGCATCATCCTGATTACATTACGGAGAAAGTGTTCGATGCATTCGCCCTCCTCGGCGTTCCGCTTTATTATGCAAGCCCAGGACATCGCATCAAAGACCTAGTTCCGGAGGAATCGTTCATCAATCTGTTTGGATTGAGTGACAAAGAGGCCGTCGACCGGATCGCCGCCTTTAGGCCGGATCATGCTTTTGCGGAGGCCTATCTTGAAGCGCAGCGGCGCCTTTGTGCGCTGTTCTCCGACCCGCAAAATCTCTATCGCGAGCGCCAACGCGTAGTCGATGAAACCGTGGCCGCCCTGCTGGAAGTCTGCGAGCGGTAACGCGTGCATTCCACGCTTATACGTCGGTGTTTGGTTTGGCTATGGCGTCAAGTGTTGGCAGGGGCGCAGCCTTTTTGATTTCGCGCGCTTGATCGAAAAGACCGCGATCAAAGAAACAATGGCCATAGGCTCGCATTGGTCCATGGGCCTTCAGGCGGCGCAGAAAATTGAGGCAAAGCGCAAGGCCCGGACGCTTCGGTAAAAAAGCTGGCGGTGATCCACTCAGGGTTTCCAGCACAGCCTTGCTGCGCCCGAACCCTTCCAGAAGCGGCGCCAGATAGCGAAGCGACAGGCGTTCCTTACGGATCATATGAGTAAGGCGTAAGGCTGGCCGGTAGCCGATGGAGTAGCCAAGATGCAGAGCGATCCGGGTGACCAGCGAATCCTCGCCGGCCAGCAGTGCCGTTCCCGCCCGCCCCAACTTGGCGCGATCCATCAATGGCTCGAGAAAATCTGCAAAGGCGATGGCAATGTCGCGGCGCAGGCACATACCGGCCCCGATGGGCTCCCACGGTCCATGCGGCTCGCTGGCGCTGGTCAGCGGCACATCGCCCTCATCCTTTACACCTAGAAAAGGTAGGAAGTGCTCAAACCCGGCGCTGGCTGGGCGCTCCAGCTCGCCTGCCGCCACTCCGCCAAACGCACCAAGCGCCGGTTCCGCCGCCGCAATTTTCAAGGCCTCAGCAAAATAGTTTGGTTCGATCTCATTATCGTCGTCCACAAAACAAATGAGGGGTGCGGTCGTTGCACGCACGCCTGATATGCGCGCGAACGCCACCCCCTGACGCGGCTCGCGCATTAAACGTGCGTCCGCACCGGTCTGCTGCATTACCCAGTTTTCGTCAATCGGCGGCGATGAATTGTTGTCGACGATCAGAATTTCAACGCCGTTTGTATCAAGTGTCTGGCGCGCCACCGCCTGCAAGGCGCGCTCCAAATAATCCAGTCGTGGATTGTAGGTGCAAATGATCGCGCTTATGCGCGGTTTGTCGTGGTTTGACATGACGCTGGATGGGCTTGCTTCGTGACGCTAACGCATCCGAGATACGCCGCTTGGGTGGAAATGACAAATCGGCGCGACGCTGCGTCGGCCGGCCACAGCTTGTTCCATCAGGTTTGGCGCCCGCAAGCGCAGGATTGAAGCTGTATGGTCAATAGCGGCTGAATTCGACTCCGATACGCTTCGCGGTTCTCACATATTGCTCTGAAACCCACGCACAGCATCAATGACACAGTCCTGATTATCTGGCGACAGGTATGGATGCATCGGTAAGCTAACAACTTTTTTTGCCAGCGTTTCGCAAACTGGCAGACCGTTTGGCGAATGCAGGAAGTGCTGATACGCGGTTTGCTGGTGTAGGGGCCTTGGATAATGAATAGCAGTTGGAATGCCTTTGTCCTTAAGCGCGGCTGCCAGCGCGTCTCGATGATCAGTTTTGATAGTGTATTGCGCCCAAACCGATTGAGCGCTGTTTGAAATTGGCGGCGTTTGCACAACATCCGACAGCGCTTCGTTATAGCGCACGGCAATTGCATTGCGAAGTTCGATTTCTTCGGGAAAGAGCTTCAGTTTTTCCAACAATACCGCTGCCTGAATAGTGTCGAGGCGACTATTCAAGCCAATGCGAACATTGTCGTATTTTGCTTTGCCCTTTCCGTGGTCGCGAAGAGACTTAATTATATCTGCAAGGTTGTCATCATCGGTGAAGACAGCGCCGCCGTCGCCGTAACATCCCAACGGTTTGGCCGGGTAAAAACTTGTTGTCGCGGCATCGGCCCATGATATTGGGTGCGCGTCGTTGAGCGTCGCTCCAAATCCTTGCGCCGAATCTGCAATGAGCTTCAAACTGTGTTTTTGCGCGATCTTCTGAATGTTGGGGTAGTCTGCTGGCAGTCCGAACAAGTCAACGGCGATTATCGCTTTCGACTTCAGGCTGGTGTGGTTTTCAACGTGGTCGATCGCGCGCTTTAAATCTTCCGTATCAATATTAAATGTGTCCGGCAGGACGTCCACCATTACCGGTTCCGCGCCGACAAGGGCGATGACTTCCGCAGTCGAGGCGAATGTGAAGCTCGGTGTATAAACAGCATCGCCCGGACCTATGCCCCAGGCCATCAGCGGCAACTGCAGCGCATCTGTGCCGCTTGCGCAGGTCATTGCGTGTTTGGCGTTGATATAGCTGGCAAGTTTTTGTTCGAGCTCCGACACTTCCGGGCCCATGATGAAGGCGCCGTGGTCAAGGACTCTTTGTATTGCTTGTTTCAGCTCCACGCCCAAACGCTGACGTTGTGCTTGCAAATCGATGAACTGCATAAAACCCTTCAAACTACGCTGGCGTGTTATTTCTTGCCTACCACTGATTTGGGAGTTCAGCCACCTTGATTGTGGCTCAAGAGCGTTGTTGTCAACACTCATCAACGATCACAAATCATTGCCGCCCATGACAGTGCCCCGCGCCAAGAACCAATCTGGCGAAAAGCTGCGTGGTTAATTGCTCAAGCGTCAATTTTACAAGTTAGGACCGTCAGTAAAGCGGACCAGGCTGCGCCAAGCCGCCTTAGACCGGTCCTTCAACCCGCCAGGTGATTCGGCGGGCGGCGCGCAATCTTCGCTCTTGGGACTGGACTTCATCGACGTCCCTCCGGTATCGAGAAGCGAACCAAAGGCAAGCGATGTCTGCCAGATCAACAGCTGGTCATACGTGTGGGGATGAAGCCCATGGGATTGTTCCGATCAAAGCGGTAAGGGTTTAAGTTCGGTGTCCGAGATCGCCGTTGTAAACTGGATAGACACAGACATAGCCGCGCTTCCGAAACTCGAAGCCGACGGAGTTCACATTTGGTTGGTCATGCTAGATGCCGGAGAGGAAAAGCGGGAGCGTTTCGCGGACCTGCTCGACGAGCGGGAAAAGACCCGCGCGGCTTCGTTTCATTTTGAGTGTGACAGGGATCGTTTCATCGCGGGCCGCGCCCAGCAGCGCAGATTGCTGGCCGCCTATCGCGGTGTTGAACCAGCGGATGTCGCTTATGCAACTGGCGAGGCAGGAAAGCTGACTTTACACATTGCAGGAGAACAATCGCCGCTGGCCTTTAATTTTTCACGTAGCGGCGCTTACGGGCTTGTTGCTGTCGGTCCTGTCAGCGCCATCGGCGTTGATATTGAAGAAGTTGCTGACAGGACCGGGCAGGAAGAAGTAATCGCGGAGCATTTCACCGCGGGGGAGCGCGCCCAGCTTGAGGCGTTGGACCCGAACACCCGCCTTGATGGTTTTTTTTGCGGCTGGACCCGCAAGGAGGCGGTGGTCAAGGCCAAGGGCGGGGGGCTCAATCTCCCCTTGCAGCATTTCGAAGTGTCCCTTGATCCCGCCACTCCGCCGGCGCTCTTGTCCATGGATGGCTCGGCGGATGCAGACAAAGCGTGGACGCTTCTCGGATTTCGTCCCATGGCGGGACATTGGGCGGCGCTCGCCGTCCCCAAACCGGGCGTCAGCGCGCGATATTTTCGCCCTGCTGAGAGCTGACCAGCGCGAAGTCGCGCGTGCCGGCCTCAGACCCGCCTTTTTTTGCTGACAAACACGCAAAAGTTAAACAAATATCGAGAAGGATCCGGTAGGGAGACCGGGTTGTTTCAGTAAGGGTTTTTTGGGGCTTTGGGGGCCGCGTGTCGAACCATTCCAAAGGTCAGCCGTCGATCGTGATTTCGGCAAGTTTCGCCGTCGATCCGGTCACCCGCGCGCTTGAATTCTGGTCAGCCTATCTCGACGAGCCGCTGGGCGCTGAAATCGCGCCCTATGCGCAGATTCATCAGCAGCTTCTCGACCCGGGAAGCGTCCTGCGCGCCAACGCCCATGGCGTTGCGGTATTGTGCGTGCGCTGGTCGGATTTAGGCGCTGACGCCGCCGCACAGGCCCGCGCTGCGGAGGAACTGGCGGAAGCGGTTAAGGCGGCGCGCTATCCTGGCCCGATGCTGATGCTTTTTTGCCCTGACGCGGTCGCCGCCGGCGCCGCCGCCAGCCAAATGGTTGCTGATCGCCTTGCCGGCGCTGCGAACATAACGCTCATCAACGCCGCGGACGCGTTTGAGCAATATGGCGTGACAGACGTCTTTGACGCAGCGGCGGAAAAAGTCGGTCATGTGCCTTATACGGAAGAGGCGTTTGCGATTTTGGGAACGACGATTGCGCGGTGGCGGCTCGCCCATGCGCGCAAGCCGATTAAGCTGATTGCTTCAGATTGCGACAACACCCTTTGGGGCGGGGTGGTCGGCGAAGACGGCGTTGACAAGATTGTGATCAGCGCCGGCCATTTAGCGCTGCAGGGACAGTTAAGCGCCCAGGCGCGCGCGGGACGCATTGTCGGACTCCTCAGCAAAAACGAAGAAGCTGACGTGCTCAATGTATTTGCGGAGCGATTGGACATGGGGCTACCGCCCGATGACATTCTGGCGCACAAGGTCAACTGGAACCCGAAGGCGGGCAACATCGCCGAGATGGCGGACGCTTTTGGCGTTGGTCTCGACACGGTTCTTTTTCTCGATGACAGCGCTGTAGAGTGCGCGGAAATGCGCACGCGCCGGCCGGAAGTGATGACCGTGCGCGTACCTGCCGACGCGGCGCAGTTCGAAGATTTTGTCGCGCATCTTTGGCTGTTTGACCTGCCGCCGGCAACCAAGGAAGATGCGCGCCGCACTGAGATGTACCGCGAGGAAGCGGCTCGCCACGAAGCGCAGCAGAGTATTGGCTCGCTTTCGGCGTTTATCGACAGCCTTGGCATTAAAACGGATATTGCGCCGGCGAATGACAGAAATCTTGCGCGACTTGCGCAACTTACGCAGCGCACCAACCAATTTAACATCAACCTGAAGCGCCTGGACGAGGCGGATCTCCGCGCCATGCTGGCCGCGTCAGGAACGTATCACTACGCTGTGTCGGTACGCGACCGCTTTGGCGATTACGGCGTTGTCGGACAGATGCGCGCCAGTGAAGCGGAGAGCCGCCTCAACGTCGATCTCTTCATGCTGAGTTGCCGGGCGCTCGGGCGCGGCGTTGAGCATGAAATGCTGGCGGAGCTCGGCAAGCTCGCGCTTTCCCGCAATCTGAGCGAAGTGGCGATCGACTTTCGAAAAGGTCCGCGCAACAACCCTGCAGCGCTCTTTTTGCAATCAGCCTTAGGGCTTGATGAAAAGCCTTCGGTGGACACGGTAATAACGGCGCCGGCTGCTGACGTTGCCGCCATCGTGTTTGATCCGCAGGTGGCGGAAGCGGCCGGCGCAGCGCAAGGCGCACCGGATCCGGGACAGGCAAAGGCAAGCGCCGCGATGGCGGACCGCGGCGCCGTCTTCGAACGGATTGCGACGGAGTTCACCAGCGCTAGCGCTGTTCTTTCGGCCATGAACGCCGTCATCCGTCCGCGCCCCGACCTTGCGGTTGGCTATGCAGCCCCGGCGGCGGGTCTTGAAAGTGATCTTGCCGCCATTTGGCGGGAGGTGCTGCAGATCGAGCAGATTGGGGTCAACGACAATTTCAATGATCTCGGCGGCAAGTCGATTGATCTGGTGCGAGTGCATGGGGCGATCCGTAACCGCCTGGGGCTGGACCTCGATCTCACGACCCTTTTTCAGCACGGCACGGTGGCGCTGTTGGCTGCGCATTTGTCAGGCGGACAAGAAACCTCAAACGCCGCCGCTGACCGCGCTTCAAAGATGCGCGCGGCGCGCAGGCGTTCGGCGTCGCGGGCTGAGGCGGTGGGAGCAATGCGCCGATGAGTAACGGAGCGAACGACATGACCGGTGAGCAATCAAGCCAGGAAGGGATCGCCATTGTCGGCATGGCGGGACGTTTTCCCGGCGCGCCAGATGTCGCCACCTTTTGGGGCAACATCAAAAACGGCGTTGAATCGATCACGCATTTTTCGCCCGAGGAGCTCGAGCTCAATGTGCCCGATGCAGCGTGTGAAGACGCGAGTCACTATGTCTGCGCCAAGGGCATGCTCGACGACATCGACATGTTCGATGCGCGCTTTTTCGGCTACCTGCCCAAAGAAGCGGAAGTCATGGACCCGCAGCACCGCATCTTTCTCGAAATCTGCTGGGAAGCGATGGAGCACGCAGGCCACGATCCTGCGCGGTATCCTGGCGCGGTTGGCGTTTATGGCGGCTGCTATATGGACACTTACGTGCTCCATAATCTGTGTTCGGATGAAGCGTTCCGCGAAAAACTGGTCGAATCGATCCAGGTTGGCACGCTTCAAACCGAACTTGGCAATGACAAGGATTATATGGCGACCCGCGTCGCCTATAAGCTGGGACTGACGGGCCCTGCGATGACCCTGCAGACCGCGTGCTCAACATCGCTGGTCGCCATCGCAACCGCCTGTCAGAGTCTTGACGCTTATCAGTGCGACATGGCGCTCGCTGGCGGGATCACCATCGTCCTGCCGCAAAAGAAGGGCTACTTCTACAAGGAAGGCAGCATGTTGTCGCCTGACGGTCATTGCCGCACCTTTGATGAAAAGGCCGCGGGCACGGTGTTCAGCCATGGCGCAGCGGTCGTCCTCATGAAGCGCCTTGAAGACGCTCTTGCCGACCGCGACACGATCTATTCCGTTATTCGCGGCTATGCCACCAATAATGACGGCGGCGACAAGGTAAGCTACACCGCGCCAAGCGTTGACGGGCAGGCGGAGGTGATTTCCCTCGCCCTCGGGCTTGGCGACATCAATGCGCGCTCCATCGGATATGTTGAAGCGCACGGCACCGCGACGCCGCTGGGCGATCCCATCGAAGTCGGCGG
>JANQOV010000122.1 GCA_028285645.1 Hyphococcus sp. | reverse complement strand
AGCTTCTTATATCGCAGTTCCTGCAGCGATGCGGCTGGCGTTGCCGGAGGCAAAGCCCTCTATTTACCTTACGCTTTCGCTCGGCGTTACATTTCCCTTTAATCTGACGCTGGGCATCCCGCTTTACATCCTGATCGCGCAGGCGATCGCCGGCTAGGAGACGGTCATGCACAAAAAACGCAGACTTGAACTGATAATCGAGCGCATGGCGTTGCGCCGGGCCCAGGATATTCTCGAAAATGCGGGCCTCACCGGTTATACCGCGATCAGCGCCGAAGCAGGATTTGGCGGAAAGCGTCGCTGGCGCCGCGGCGGCGATCTTTCGAGATCTGAAGAAATGGTGGTTGTCATCTCTATTGGCGATGAGGAAAAGATTGACCGCGCTCTTGAGGATATTCAAAAGTTGCTCGAAGCCCAAATCGGCGTCCTGAGCGTTTCGGACGTTGATGTGATGCGGCCAGAGCGGTTTTAACGGTTCAATCCAACATAAGATGTCGACGTCGGCGGGTGTCGGGGCCCGCCGCCGCGCCGTAAAGGTTGCACAAGGCGGCTATGCGGCTTGTGCGATTGCCTTGCGGGAAAGGGTGCGCGCCGTGATCGTCAATTTTTCTTTGACCGCCAGGCGTATTCGTTTCAGGCGTTGCAACACGATGGCATCCGGGAGCGGCCGCTTTTCTTCAGCAGCGATGCTCGCTTCGAGAGTCGCGTGCCGGTTTTTGAGCGCCTTTAATCTGTTTACGGAACCGCTGAATTTCAATTTGGTTTTCATCAAATTGTCCTTTCCTGAATGCAGACCTATGCGAAGCCAATTTTGGAAATGGGCGCAGCTCACGCCGTGTGAAGATCGCACTAGCTGCGGTTTTGATTGGCTTTTCCTAATCGGCGCTGCGCATACGCGGCGGCCATCTGCTTTTCCCAAAAAATTTATATCGATCTTGTGATCTGGATAGGGGCAACCTATCTGGTAGCGAAGCCAATGCAGGAGCGCTTAACACATGGACTCCGACGCCCTTACGCTAAAACAGCTTCGGTACTTACTGGCGCTTGAAGAAGCGCAACATTATCGCCGCGCCGCTGAGATGTGCGGCATCAGCCAGCCATCCCTTTCAGCGCAGATACAAAATATTGAAGAAGCGCTTGGCGTGCATCTTGTTGAACGCAGCCGTTCGGGCGTTGCGTTAACGCCGGTCGGCCGCGAGGTAGCGACCCGCGCGCGCAAAATCCTTGATGAAGTCCAAAGCCTTACGGATTTCACTGCCGGCGCCCAACGCGGTCTCGTAGGGACCATCAGGCTCGGCGCAAAGCCGACTTTGGGGCCGTATTTGCTGCCGCATGTGGTCAAACTCCTTCACCGTCAGCATCCTGAACTTAACCTTTATGTGCGGGAAAGCGCGCCGAGGGAGCTAGAGCACGAGCTCGCCAATGGGATTCATGATGTTATTCTAGCGCAGTTGCCCGTCGCCGGCGCCGAGCTTGTCACGGAACGGCTCTTTCGCGAGCCTTTGTATTTGGCGCTGGCCGCCGATCATCAACTCGCGGGAGAAGACATTATAACGCCCTCTCAGTTGAAAGGGCTCGAAATCCTTTCATTGACGCCGCAGTTTCACCTCCACGATCAGATCAACGACCTTTGCCAGGAATTCGGCGCCGTGCCGGTGCGCGATTATGAAGGCACAAGCCTTGACGCTTTGCGATTAATGGTCGGTATGGGGATGGGAGCGGCCTTCCTTCCAGCGCTTTATGCAGGATCTGAAATCCACGCGCGGGGGGACGTCACCGTTAAAAAACTTAAAGGAAAGACAATCACGCGATCGATCGGTCTCGTCTGGCGCAAAAGCGCTGGCCGCGCCGAAGCCTACAAGCAGATAAGCGATGTTGTCCGCGACGTCGTGTCGAAAAGGTTTAAGGACCTGATCGTAGAGAACTAAGCGATAAAAAAAGGGCTTCGCCAGGGGTGTTAGCGAAGCCCTATCGCTCTGAAGCTCGTTCACGGCGTGACCGCCTGGAAGGTCAATGTCTCGCCCCGGGAAGGAAGGCGAACTTCAGAAACGAAAAACCAGTCAATGTGTGTCGAATGATCCGCCTTACGCGCTGAGACGTTTCAATCGATCCGATAGTTCCGCAAATAAATCCCTTTGCTCTGTTTTCGGAGGAATACCTTACAGAGAAAATAGAGGCGAAAGTCTTGATCACAAGGCCTGAAAGCAACGATCGGGCTAAACGATCACATGATGCGCGCCTTGCCTATTGAATAGGATTCTCCAATCAAAATTTGTTTTTGGTGCGAGTTGTATTGAATGAAAGAGGCGCCATTTCCCCGGGCGACACCGCTGGCGTTCCCGTCTGGCGGACAAGTGAGAAAGGAGCACGGCGAAATGCTTGACCAAGTACTCAACGCGGCAAATCCCAACCGGAACAACAACAATAATGGCGGCGGGTCGTCATTCAGTCTTGACCAATTGTTGACGGGTCCCGGCGGACTGGCGACAGGCGCCGCAGCGGGCGGTCTCGCGGCCATGTTGATGGGCGGCGCCAAGCCCAAAAAGCTTGCAAAAAATGCGTTGAAAGTCGGCGGCGTCGCACTGGTCGGCGGGCTTGCCTATAAGGCTTGGCGCGATTGGCAGGGAAATAAAGCGCCTGTGCAGCCCGGCGCCGACACCGGACCTATGGTCGCCCCGGTAGGATCGCCATTTTTGCCGGATACGGATGAAGAGCACCAGACGCTTACGCGTTCGCTGTTACGCGCCATGGTTGCCGCCGCCAAAGCCGACGGTCACATCACGCTCGAGGAAAGAGGGAAAATCATCTCACAACTGGATTCGTTGAACATCGATGCCTCCGACCACGCATTTATCAGGCAAGAACTTGAGCGTCCCGCAGATGTAGAAGCGATTGTTCGCGATGCGACATCGCCAGAACTGGCGGCTGAACTCTATGCAGCTTCACTTCTTGCAATCGACCCCGAGGGTGATGCGGAACGCGGTTACCTGGCGCTGCTCGCTGCGCGACTGAAACTTGAGCCTGAGCTCGTCAAGCATCTGCACGCGCACGCTGCAGGCTCAACCGTTCAAGACGCCGCGTAATCGGTCCGCCTCAAGAACAGGGGTTTTAAGATGACACTTTCCATCCTTGCGGGAGCCTTATTGTTGGCGCTCCCAGTCATCGCCACGGCTTGGCTGAACGCAAGACGCAGAGCCATGTTGGCGCCCGCGTTGTTACGGCGGCCAGCGCCCAACACACTGCCTAGCGCGGCGCGTCGTCACTAACGCGCCGTTGCTTGCTTTTGTTTCGCTATTTCTGATCGGCGTCATCAAAATAACAATCTAGAAATCCACCGCGGT
>JANQOV010000121.1 GCA_028285645.1 Hyphococcus sp. | reverse complement strand
CGAAAGAAGCGACGGCCATCAAGGCGAGATTTGGAAAAGAATTGACGATTGTAACCCCCGGCATTCGCCCGGCTGGCGCCGCGGCTAACGACCAAAAGCGCATTGTGACGCCAGCGGATGCGGTTGCCGCCGGGGCCGATCATCTTGTCGTCGGCCGCCCGATCATTTCCGCCGCCGATCCTGCAGGCGCAGCGCGATCAATTTTGTCGGAAATTGAGGCTGTTAGCCCCTAACCTCCCTTTGCGCGCGCGGGCCTGATCCGCTAGCTTAAGATGAACAGCATGTCATAAAATGCTGGATCAGGGACGAACAAAGGGTAGGGGCTATGGGCAATCCCATCAAACGCATCGAGCGGCGCTCCAAGCGCGCGATCTTTCAGGCTTATCTGGAAAGTGCGGGAAAGAATGGCGCAAACAAAGTCGCGCTAACTGATGGCGACGGGAAAGAGTTCACATTCAAAGATATTACCCGCGCCGCATTTGCCCTCGGCGGTGCGCTTGCGCGTAAAGCAGAGAAAAAGGAACGCGTCGGTATATTGCTGCCAACCAGTGCAGGCGCTTTGATTGCATTGTTTGCTCTTCTGTCCCGCGGACGCGTTCCGGCGATGCTCAATTTTACAGCTGGTTCCCGCAATCTTCTTCTTGCCTGCAAGGCGGCCGAGGTCAGCCGCATCGTAACCGCGAAAAAATTTGTCGAGATCGCCGGCCTTCAAACCCTGATCGATGAACTCGCCGAAGCTGTAGACATTATTTATCTTGAGGATGTGCGAGAGGAACTGAACTGGCGCGACAAGGCTCTTGCGATTGCAGGGCCGCTCGTTCCCAGCATTCTAGCGACGCCGCCTCATTACGATGAACCGGGCGTTATTCTTTTTACGTCGGGCACAGAGGGAACGCCCAAAGGCGTCGTTCTTTCGCACCGGAACATCATCGCTAATATCGAACAAATCTCAGCGCATGTGGAACTTCTGCCGACGGATATTTTCTTCAATCCTCTGCCAACATTTCACTGCTATGGCCTTACCGCGGGCGCCTTGTGGCCGGTGCTGAACGGTCACCCGGTTGTTTTGCACCCCTCGCCCTTGCAAACGAAGATCATCTCGAAACGGATTTTCGATACGGGTTCGACGGTGCTTTTCGCCACCGATACATTCCTTTCGCAATATATGCGCGCCAGCGTCGACGGCGCGATGTCATCCTTGCGGATTGCTGTTTGCGGCGCAGAGCGGGTGCGCGACGAGACACGCCAAGCGGCTGAAAAACGCTTTGGTTTCGAAGTGCTTGAGGGATACGGCGTGACCGAAGGATCCCCGGTTCTCGCCGCAAACCAGCCCGGCGACATTCGCTCGGGCACTGTCGGCAAGATGCTCCCGGGTATTGAGACGCGTCTTGATCCCGTCGAAGGTTTAGAAAATGCCGGCCGCCTTGTGGTGCGCGGCCTCAATATCATGAATGGCTATATTACCGCTGAAGAACCCGGCGTTTTGAAACCGCCGGAAGACGGTTGGCATGACACAGGCGATGTCGTCCCGATCGATGGCGAAGGTTATATTTCCATTCGAGGGCGCTTGAAACGGTTTGCAAAAATAGGCGCCGAGATGGTGTCGCTGGCCGTCGTTGAAAACTGCGCCTCCGCCGTCTGGCCGGATAACCTCCATGCCGCAGCAATTTTGCCTGACCCGAAAAAAGGCGAACAGATTATTCTGGTGACGGACCGGCAGGATGCCCCGCGGGGCCTG
>JANQOV010000105.1 GCA_028285645.1 Hyphococcus sp. | reverse complement strand
GCTGCGGGTGGTCCTCGATTCAACAGCGCGCACCTCGCCCGGCGCGAAAGTGTTTGAGCGCAGCGGCAAAGGCGCAATCCTCGCAACCACTGATGCAGCGCCGACCGAGAAGTTAGCGCGTTTCGAAGAGATGGGCGTTGAAACGCTCGTACTGCCAAGAGATCACCAGGCCCGCCCTGACCTCGAGAGCCTGCTCGAAGCGCTGCATGCGCGCGGCGTCGTCACCGCCATGATCGAGGGCGGCGGTGTCGTGTTAGGCGCATTCTTTGACGCCGACCTCATCGACGAACTTCATCTATTCATCGCGCCGAAAATCATTGGCGGCGGCGCTCCTGCATTTGCTGGCGCCGGCGTCACTCACCTCGCCGACAGCGAACGATTTGCGTTTGCTGCGCCGGAAGCGTGCGGTCCCGACATGCATTTGAGCGGACGCCGCAAGGAGGCGCAGTGATGTTTACAGGTCTCATCGAGGAAATCGGGCTTGTAAACGCCGCAGAACAGCACGGCGATCACTTTCGCCTTTCCATCCGCGCCAAAACCGTGATCAAGGATGTAAGCCTTGGCGACTCGATTGCCGTCAATGGCGTGTGCCTGACCGTCACCGCATTTGACGATGCTGGCTTTACCGTTGGACTCGCGCCGGAAACGCTTTCCCGCAGCAATCTTGGCGACTTGCAGCCTGGCGATCCGGTCAACCTTGAACGGGCGGCGCTGCCCTCAACACGCCTTGGCGGCCATTACGTGCAAGGCCATGTGGACGCTACCGGCGTCATCAAATCCTTCCGTACCGATGGGGACGCATTGTGGCTTGCAGTCGAGACCGACACCGCCCTCATGCGCTACATCGTCACCAAAGGTTATGTGGCGATCGACGGAACGTCCCTTACCGTCGTTGATACGGGACCCGATTGGTTCAACGTGACGCTGGTCGATTATACGCAGGACAAAATCATCCTACCCCGGAAGAAGCCGGGCGATCACGTCAATCTCGAAGTCGATATTCTCGCCAAATATGTCGAACGCCTTATGGCGGCGCGCGAGGAGCCGAACGCGCAAAGCGGCGTAACGCCCGAACTCTTAAAGACCCACGGATTTCACAAGGAAGGAACAGGCTGATGCCCATTTGCTCCGACCCCGAAGCGGTTGCCGCTTTCAAGACCGGCGAGACCGTTATCATCGTCGATGACGAATCCCGCGAAAATGAAGGCGATCTCGCCATCGCCGCCGACTTCGTCA
The DNA here is from genome assembly GCA_028285645.1 of Hyphococcus sp. Classification (GTDB taxonomy): domain Bacteria; phylum Pseudomonadota; class Alphaproteobacteria; order Caulobacterales; family Parvularculaceae; genus Hyphococcus. Next base: position 14,895 of record JANQOV010000105.1, on the reverse strand, counting down.
CGCCGGAAGCCGTGAACTTCTTCGCGCGCGAAGGCCGCGGTCTTATCTGCTGCCCGATGGCGCCGTCGATGATCGATAAGTTCGGTCTGCCGCTGATGGTCAATGACGCCGAAAACGGCTCTGGCTTTGGCACGCGGTTCACGGTGTCGGTCGAGGCGGCGCACGGGGTCACCACCGGCATCTCCGCCCATGACCGCGCTCACACCATCCGCACCTTGATTGATCCGAAAGCAACGCGCGCGGACATTGTCGCCCCCGGCCATACGTTTCCCCTACGCGCGGCGGAAGGCGGCGTTCTTGAGCGCGACGGCCAGACGGAAGCAAGCGTTGACCTTTCCATCCTCGCAGGCCTCACGCCCGCGGCGATGATCTGCGAGGTTTTGAACGATGACGGAACTATGGCGCGGCTGCCGGATCTAGAAACCTTCGCCGCGCGCCACGGGCTCAAAATCATTTCAGTGAAAGCCCTGCAGGATTATCGCCAGGCGAATGAGACGAGCGCCGAACAGTTACAGGCAGTTGGCTAGGAGTAAGGGCATGGGAGAAGTTTTCGAAGGATCAGCCGATGGCGGCGGGCTTAAAATCGCGATCGTTGCGACACGCTGGAACGACTTCATTGTCGAGCGGTTGCTGGCGGGGGCGAAATCAGCGCTTGCCCGCCACGGCGTTAGCGACAACGCCATAGACGTCGCCATGGCGCCCGGCGCTTATGAAGTACCGCTTGTTGCGCAAAAGCTTGCGCAGACCGGGCGTTATCATGGGGTCGTTGCCCTTGGCTGCGTCATCAGGGGAGCGACGCCACATTTTGATTACGTCGCCGGCGAAGCTGCAAGCGGCGTCGCCGCCGCTGCGCGTGAAACCGGCGTACCGATTTCCTTCGGTGTGCTCACCGTCGACACCATCGAACAAGCGATAGAGCGCGCCGGTACAAAAGCCGGCAATAAGGGCGAAGAAGCCGCGCTCGCCGCTCTTGAAATGATCAATCTTTGCCGCGCCATTGAGGAGGCCTGACAATGACCGCCGAAACCATTCAACTCAAGCAGCCAGCATCTGCAACGCGCGAAGAAGCGGAGGACGCGGTCAGAACGCTTCTTTCCTATTTCGGTGAAAATCCCGAACGGGAGGGACTGGTCGATACCCCGCGCCGCTTTGTGGACGCTTATGAAGAGTTCCTTGCCGGCTATACGGAAGACCCTGTGGCGATCCTCTCGCGCACCTTTGAAGAGGTTGAGGGCTATAAGGACATCGTCCTGATGCGCGACATCCGGTTTGAAAGTCATTGCGAGCATCACATTCAACCGATGATCGGCATCGCCCATGTGGCGTATTTGCCGTCTAGCCGCGTTGTCGGGATTTCAAAACTGGCGCGGGTGGTTGATGCGTTCGCGCGGCGCCTGCAAAGCCAAGAAACGCTTACCAACCAGATCGCTGACGCTGTTGAGCAGGCGCTTCAGCCCCGCGGCGTCGCTGTTCTCATTGAGGCGGAACATCAATGCATCTCAACTCGCGGCGTTCACAAAACTGGCGTTGCGTGCGTTACCCGAGCAATGACCGGCGAATTTGAGACGGATGTGAGAGCCGAAGAACGCTTTATGCGGCTGATTGGGAAGTAAGCGCTGATTGTTCGTTTGGGCCGGCGAACCAAGCAAACATCTAAAGTCTTGCAAACAAAAAGGGCGGCTCAATGAGCCGCCCTTTTCTTTTTTCGATTCTAACTGATTAGAATTCGTAGCGAAGACCGAAGCGAATTTCCCAAATTGAAGCGTTTACGACCGGTGAGAAAATATCATCAGTCGAACTCAAACCGCCGGTAACACTGTCAAAGACATATTGACCAGCATCATTGATGCCCACCAAACCTTGCGCGTTGGTGACACCTTCATCCAATGCGACCAGATCCTGTTCACCTGGGAAACCAGCCTGATTGATGACGCCCCAGTTGTCGTTGAGCAGATTGCCAATGTTGTCGATGACGACAAAGGCCTGCGTACGATGGCCGTCGAATAAACCAGGTAGTTCCTGCTCGAACCGAACATCCCACTGAGAGAACCAATCAGATTGGAATGCGTTCCGCGGTGCAATCTGACCGGCATATTGGTCAAGTCCAAGCGTATTGACGAGGTTGAAGAATGCCGTCGTGTCAAAGCCTGGATTGAATACAACATTCGGATCGCTAGGACCTGTCGGCACGTAAAGCAAGTGACGGCCGTCAAGTTCGTCTCCAAACACGTCGCCGGCATCGTCAAAGACGAAGCTGTAAGGTCGTGACTGCGAGATTTGACCGAACAACCGCAGGCTTGTCTCATATTCGCCAAAGAACGGATAAGATATGCCGGCGCGCAACGTGAAACGGTGCGGCACTTCATAGTTTGATGTCGCCAACGGTGGATTGTTCGGATCTGACGTCGAGAAATTGACAAAGTTGGAGAACGCAACGGATGACGTCATCGGGTTACGGTCTTTCGCATCTGTATAAGCGTAACCAATGCCCCAATTGGCGCGAACGCCACTGTCAAAATCATAGTCTTTGTAAAGCGCCGCAGATATTACTTTCTGGCTGCCGCCTTCATTGTTTGTCAGGATGAAGTCCTGTGCAAAACGACGATCCGTGGCAAAACACGCCGAAGATGTTATGTCCGTAACACAGGCTGGGTCAGCGCGATCAATACGATTGTAAATCGGACGTCCGTCAGGCGCCGTACCGAACTGTTCAAGCGTAGCATCAACGATCGCTGCAGCGTCTCTGTCCTTCGTGTATAGGAAGTCAACGATCAGCGTTGTATCGTTCCAGAAATTATAAGTAGCGCCGATCGCAGCTTTCCACTGTGACGGAACTTTGAAGTCTGGATCAACCGCATTGACGCCACCATTGGCAGCCGACGCAGTGGCGACTTCGTCGAACTGTTCTTCCAAAACACCCCAGAATGGTGTGTTTTCATTACCAGCATCGCCGTTAACCCACGCAAGGGTGTCAAAGTTAGGTACGTCAAAACGGGTGCTTTGAAATGTACGCTGACTATCATTCTGGTAGGAGTTCGAGAGCCAGACATTCGGGTTGCCGCCAGAGAAGATGCCTGCGCCACCGCGAATGGTCAGGTTGTCGGTGGCGTCATAGTTAAAGCCGAAACGCGGCTGGACTAGTGACTTGCCATCAAATGTCGACTGGTTGGTAAAGCCATTGCGGTCCTCGAAGTTTGGGTTGAGGGTCGGGACATCGCCTGAGGAATACCAATCGAAACGAACACCGGCATTGAGCTGCAATGCACCGAGATCGATATCATCCTGCACGTAAACTGAGTGGGTTGTGTAGGAGAATTCAGCAGCGCCGTCCGCCGGATTGTTGGTGCCGACTGCGTTACCGTAGTAAACGTCATCCACGAGAGCACCGGACTCAAAGTTATCGATCTCAGCGTCCGGATCGGCCACCAAGTCAGTGAAGCTCGATCCGTCAAACCGGAATTCGCCCTGGGTGTGTTGGATAAAGAGGTTAAAGACGTCGATCTTTTCTTGCTCATAACCGAAGGTCAGGAAGTGATTGTTCAACCGGTAGTCAGCCTTGAATTTCAGGTTAAACGTTTCCGTTGCCAGAGAGTTTGCCTGGCGAGAGTCGTCGCCACCGATATAAACCAATGCATCCTGGCCCGTCGCCGGGTTGTAAGTCTCAATCCGGACTTCGCCAAAGCTAGTCGTGTCGTTGGAGACCTGGCCGGTGTCGTTGTCTGTGAACGAAACCCGCAATTCAGTTGAGAAATTGTCTGTCCAATCAGAAAAGATCTGACCGGAGTATGAGCGGAGCTTCGTACTACGCAAGTAATAGTGATCGAATGACTCATACTCGTCCGGATCATCGTCAGACGCCGTCTGATTGAAACCATTGATGTAGTTGTAGGTCAGCGCCAGCCGGTGATTGTCGTTGATGTTCCAGTCGAGCTTGGCGAGAATCTTCTCATCATCTTCGCCTGCTGACGACGGCAAAGGCGTCGGTGCGTAGCCGTAAACCGTTTCTGCGATCTGGAAAATTCGGTCTAGCTGCGCTTGACTAACGCCTTGCACGCCGGCTGCGCCGATTTCCGCCGGACCGCGACCGAAAACTTCTGTTTCATTGATTTTTTCGTAGGCGGCGAAGAAGAACAACTTGTCTTTAATGATTGGGCCAGACAGCGTTGCGCCAAAGCGGAAATCGCTGAAGTCACCTTTGTCAAAGGATGATCCTTCGATCGAACCACCCCGCAGGGAATCCGATGTCCAGTCAAACCAAGCGCTACCATGGAAATCATTTTCACCGGACCGCGTCACTGCGTTTATGTTACAGCCGGTGAATCCACCATATTCAACATCAAACGGCGCGAGTTCGACGGCGACCTGATTGATAGAGTCGAACGGGAACGGAAGACGTTCCGTTGGGTAACCATTGGAGTTCAGGCCGAAGTTATCGTTGAGACGGATACCGTCAACTGTGAGGCTGTTGAACCGTGGGCTTGCGCCGGCGCATTGCAGGCCGTTTCCGTTTGACTCTTCAATGAAGAGGCGCGGATCCTGCCGGATGATGTCCTTGATGTCGCGATTGATCGCTGGTGTGCCTTGAATGTCGTCAAAGTCGAAGGTCGAATTCGGACCGATAGCGACTTCCGTAAGAGCAGAACGCGTCGCAATGACAACGACTTCGTCAGCCGCAACGCCGCTTGCCAGCGCAAAGTTCAACGCTGTTGTGTCGCCTAGCGAAAGTCGAACATCTTCGACAGATTGACCCTGAAAACCTGACGCGGATGCTGTGATCGTATAATCGCCGGTGACTGAAAGGTTCTGTACGCTGAAACGGCCTTGGCCATCAGTCGTAACGCGCCGCGTCGCGCCCGTGTTTGCGTCTACAATCGTTACAGACGCGCCCGAAATGGGCGCCCCAGCAGCATCGGTAATAACCCCGCGAACGTCGGCCGTCGTCTGCTGCGCGAGAACCGGCGTTGGCGCGACGGCAGCGAATGCCGTTGTCAAAGCGATTACCGCCACGCTGGCGGAAAGCGTTTTCGTCAATTTCATGTGTGTATTTCCCCGAAGTTTAGACATGCCCCGCTGCGGACATGAATCACCGCCGCCCCAATGCGACTAGAGTACCCTGCGGCCTATAGAGCCGAACCATAACATACAGATGACAGTTGGGGTTTTATGGACAGCATGTCGCGCAGGCAACTTCCGGGCGCAGAAGTTGAACTGTTTTTTCCCCAACTATCGACAGGTATTCGCTGGCTGTGGCTTAAAAAGCGCAGCGCTACATCGCTCATTACAGAATTTTCATTACATCCGCTGCGGCGCTTCAATACCCAATAGCCCGAGCGTGAGGTCAAGCTGACGCCCGACGACCGTTGCGAGCGTTAATCGCGATGTCCTCACCGCAGCGTTTTCTTCGTCTGCAATGCGACAGGCCGCATAAAATTTCGAAAAGGCCTGCGCCAATAGAAATGCGTGATCACAAAGAACGTGCGGGGCCCGCTTTTCATGCGCCTCCCGAATAGCTGGCCCAAACGCTAAGAGAGCAAGCGCAAGGTCGCGCTCTTCTGGAGTGGCGATCGCAATGGCGCCGGCGCCATCCGCAGCAACATCGCCGGCCTTGTCGAGAACTGAGCGAATTCTAACCCGCGCATAAAGAAGATAAGGCCCTGTCTTGCCCTCAAAGGACATAAACCGATCAAGATCAAAGACATAATCGCTGATCCGCGGGTTCGAGAGATCGGCGAATTTGAGCGCCGCAACGCCCACTTTGCGCGCCACATCGGCTGTTTCGTCTTCGCTATAGCCCGCCGCCAAACCGCCTTCTGAAAGCCGCGCGCGGGCGCGGTCGGTCACCATATCGATCAATTCGCGCAGCTTAAGAACGCCCCCTTCCCGGGTCTTGAAGGGTTTTCCGTCTTTCCCGTTCATAGTGCCAAACCCGATATGTTCGAGCCGCTCCGCCGGAAACAGGTCAGCGCGGTCGGCGGCGCGGAACACCTGTTCGAAATGCAAGGCTTGCCGCTGATCGACCACATAGAGCATCCGGTCAGGGTCAAGCGATTGCTTGCGATCAACAATGGTTGCGAGGTCGGTCGTGCCGTAAAGAACGCTGCCGTCGGATTTGAACAGAATGAGCGGAGGTATCTTTTTCTTGTCGCCCTCCACTGCGACGCGAATGATCTCCGCCCCGTCACTGGTTTCGACAATGCCTTGCGCACGTAATTCCGCCGCCATGTCATCGACGAGCGGCGCCGCGTCCGCCTCGCCTTTCCAAAGATCAAACGTAACGCCTAAGTCCGCATATTCCCGTTCGATGGCGGCGCGCGATGTCGCAACGAAATGAGACCATAACGCGCGATAGCCAGCCCGGCCCGCTTGCAGCGCAGCGGTCGCCTGACGCGCCTCCTCGGCCCGTTGCGGGTCTGCTTTGCAGGCGGCGGAGGCGATTGGGTAAAGGCGCTCAAGATCTTCAAGCGTCATGGGTGGTTCATCGGGATAAGGCCCTTCAAACGCTTCATCAAAATACGGTAGCGTTGGCTGCTCGCGCTGGAGTTCGGTAATGAGCTGCCCCATAGGCAAGCCCCAATCGCCAAGATGCACGTCGCCGATGACATCATCGCCGGCAAATCTAAATACCCGCTTCAGGCTTTCGCCAATGATCGCAGCCCTTAGATGCCCCACATGCAGGGGCTTGGCGACATTTGGGCCGCCATAGTCCATGACGACTTTTTCTTTCGCCGCCTTACGCCAGCCGCCAAGCTGTTCGTCCGCCGACAACGCCGTCAGCTTTTGGTTCAGAAATTCGTCCGTCAACGTCAGGTTGATAAAGCCTGGTCCGGCGACGCCCGCTTCGCGAAAGGCCGGATGGCTAGCCAAGCTGGCCGCAATCTTCTCGCCAAGCGCCCGCGGGTTTTGCTTTTGCGCTTTTGCCGCGGCCAGCGCGCCATTGCATTGAAACTGTGCAAGATCCGGCCGGTCAGCTGGCCTGACAGCGCCATAGGCGCGATCCAACCCCTCGCCGGCAAATGCGTCGCCAACGATCTCAGACAGTTCATCCAGCAAGATCATTGCAGTTCGGGAAACTTCAGGCTCTTGCCGGAGCGATTGTAGATCGCCTGTTCAGGGGTTAGCGAAAAACCAACCACAATCTCGAAGTTGATGCCTGAAATCTCCTCGCCCGCGCGGGGAATGAGAATTTCATCAATCTCTTCTTCCTTGACGACAACGATTTTTTTCTCATCAAACTCGACGGGCGCGATGAATTCCTTTTTTGCGATCACTTCAAGGTTGGTCCGCGTCACCGCCACAAAATACTTGAAGAATTTTTCACCGTCTGCGCCTTTCGGCCCCTTGCCGAACGCCATCTCGATCTCAACGTCGGCGTTGATCGGCTCTTCACCATAGTAACGGCAAGCCGTCTCGATACTGGTGATTTCGCCAGTGTAAGCGACGTTTTCCAGCGCCTCCTCGCCGTCGAATTCGATCAAGCGAGCAGCGTCCGCCAGCACGATTGCATTGGGACATGGCGCGGGATTGGCTTCGCGAGCTTCCCGTCCCGAGCTGGAACACCCGGCCGTCACAAACACTGCGGCGAATAGCGCCCCTGCTAACCGTTTCTTCATTCAAAAAAGCCCTTATATCTCAACATGAAAACGCCTTGAGGCCGCCGAACCGTTGCCGCGCTGACGCCCTGATCTCAGGAAATACTCTCGTAGCGTTTCGCAACCGAAGGCGCAACGGCTCACAGCTTTGAGCCTTGGAGAGTTCCTCAAAAGATGACGAAGACAGCCGATCAGCCCAAAATCATGGTCAGTCTGGCCTCGCCGCGTGGGTTCTGCGCCGGCGTCGAGCGCGCAATCCGCACCGTTGAGGAAGCGCTCGCTGCCTATGGCGCGCCAATCTTTGTTCGCCATGAGATTGTCCACAACAAACATGTGGTTCGCCGCCTGTCCGCCATGGGCGTGATCTTCATCGACGAACTTGAGCAGGCGCCCGACGACAGGCCGGTAATTTTCTCCGCTCATGGAGCGCCGCAAACGGTCTTTGAGGAAGCGCGCAAGCGCAATTTGATCGCGATCGACGCGACCTGCCCGCTGGTCCTCAAAGTCCACAACCAGATACGCCGATTTGTAGCATCGGGGCGCAGGATCGTGATGATCGGTCACGCGGGCCATCCGGAAGTCATCGGCGCCATGGGACAAGCGGAAACCGGTGCGGTCATTCTTGTGGAAACTGTCCAGGACGTCGCTGCGCTGCCGGCGCTTCAGGGGCCGCTCGCTTATGTGACGCAAACAACCCTGTCTGTCGACGACACGCAGACTATTCTCAACGCCTTAAAGGCGCGGTTTCCGCACATTATCGGTCCGTCGAAGGACGATATTTGCTATGCGACAACGAATCGTCAGGAGGCTGTGAAAACCATTGCGCCTACAATGGATATGTTCGTAGTGATCGGCTCGCCGACGTCGTCGAATTCACAAAGACTGGTGGATGTCGCTATCGACGCCGGCGCGAAAGCGGCCGTCCTGACTGAAGACGCCGGCGCCTTTAACTGGAAAATACTCGAAAACGTTCAGCGCCTTGGCCTTAGCGCCGGCGCGTCCGCCCCGGAAAGTCTGGTGGAAGAGTTCTTGACCGAATTGGCGGCGCGCCGCACGGTGACGGTAGAAACCATAGAAACGGCGCGCGAAAACATTTCTTTCAAAACGCCCTTAAAGCTGGCGAGCTAACGGTGTGGCGGTTTACACAGAGGTCAGTGACGAAGCCCTCATCGGCTTCCTGAAGAACTACAATATCGGCGGCCTACGCCAGAAAACGCCCATTGCCGAGGGCGTTGAGAACACCAATTATCGCATCGACACCGACAAGGGCAGGTTTATTCTGACGCTGTTTGAAAAACGCGTCCGCGAAAGCGATCTTCCCTTTTTTGTGGCGCTCACGGCGCATCTCGCTGACAAGGGAACGCCAGTACCAGCGCCCCTCGCCGATAAGCGCGGTGTTGTCGTTCATTCTTTGTGCGAACGGCCGGCGGTTATCATTGAATTCCTGGCAGGCAGACCAACAGAAACAATCAACACAAAAGCTTGCGCCGCGATTGGCCGCGTCCTGGCTGATTTGCATGGCGGCGTTGCGGATTTCCGCCTCTCCCGGCCCAACCCCTTGTCTGTCGAGGGATGGAAAACGCTTGCAGCAAACTGCGCTGAAGCGGATCGCATCGAACCCGGTTTGCGAAACTTTGTTCAATCCGAATTGGAATTTCTGGAAGGCGCGTGGCCGCGCGATCTTCCGGTCGGCGTCGTACACACGGACTTGTTCCCCGATAATGTCTTGTTCGAAGATGGTAACGTCGTTGGCGTCATCGATTTTTATTTTGCCTGCAGCGATTTTTTTGCATTTGATCTGGCCGTTACTGTCAACGCCTGGTGCTTTGACAGCGCCGGCGCCATTGACCTTGATTGCGCCAAAGCGATGATCGCCGCTTACAAAGCCGAAAGGCCCCTTTCCAGGCAAGAAAAAGACGCGATGCCCGTGCTTTTGCGCGGCGCCGCCTTGCGATTCTTGCTGACGCGCGCATATGACTGGCTCAATCAGAAGGAAGGCGCGCTCGTGAAAGTCAAAGACCCGCTTGCATACAAGACTATTCTCGCCTTTCACCAGCAACGCAACAGTGCTGCGAAACTCGGATTTTGAGATGATTGAAATCTATACGGACGGCGCATGCGCCGGAAACCCGGGACCTGGCGGCTGGGGCGTCTTGATCATCGACGGCGACAACGAGACAGAACTCATCGGCGGCGAAGTCGAAACCACCAATAACCGCATGGAAATGACGGCGGCGATCGAAGGATTGCGCGCCGCCCGTGAAGGCGCGCCTGTTCGTCTTTATACGGACTCGCAATATGTCAAAAACGGCATCACTCAGTGGATCGAAGGCTGGAAGCGCAATGGCTGGCGCACAGCGGCGCGCAAGCCCGTTAAAAATCGCGATCTATGGGAAGTGCTCGATGCGCTTGCAAGCGGCCGCGAAATCGAGTGGCGCTGGGTAAAAGGCCACGCCGGCGATCCCGGCAACGAACGCGCCGACGAGCTTGCCCGCCAAGGCGCAGTGCAAGCCGGATATGACGTATTTTGAGGAGGCGACGTCTCGCCTCCTCTAACACCGAGCGATAAAAGGGTTCAGCAAAAAGTCTTTATCTTTTTGTAGCGCTACTATCTCGTCGTCCTGACGAAAGTCAGGATGACGGGCTCATAATATTTGTACAAATCCTAAAGTGCTAGTTGACCGCTCGACGCCTTGGCGGGCTTTAAAGCTGACCTAACATGTGTTCAGCGCTTGATACGTCAAAGGCGCCCGGCTCTTCAACGTTCAGTTCTTTGACAACGCCATCCTCCAGGAGAACTGAGAAGCGCTGGGCGCGCTCGCCCATGCCGAAGGACTTGCCGTCCATTGTCAAGCCTAAAGCGCGTGCAAAATCGCCATTGCCATCGGCCAGCATCTCAACCACGCCCGTTGCGTTTTGATCCTTCGCCCAGGCGCCCATGACAAAGGCGTCATTCACCGACATGCAGACGATCTTGTCGACGCCTTTTGATTTGAAATCGCCCGCTTTGTTGACGAAACCTGGAAGGTGCTGCGCCGAACAGGTCGGCGTAAAGGCGCCAGGCAAGGAAAACAGAGCGACCTTGCCGGAGCCCAGCGCTTCCAGCGTATCAACCTGGTTCGGGCCTTCTTCGGTCGCCATCATCACTGTTACGCTTGGAATCTTGTCGCCAACTGAAATCGTCACGTGAAATCTCCTGTTATTGCAGCGCTGTTCTATATCATTGGGCGCTCATTCGAAACCGCCCATCCACTGCCGTTCATTTATGCGTTGCTGCAGCGCTTACAAGCCGCCTTAGAGCTGTTATTGACGCTCCGACGCCCGCTTGCCCGTGCACAGCGCATCTGCCGCGGCGGCGGCGTCTTGCAAGGCTGGTCAGCGGGGTCTAGCCTTCAACAATGCGTGCGCCAAAATCAACACAAGAGCCTTCAGAGTCGAGCAATGACCGCGATTTTTTGACGGGTCAGGTTCTGATCGCCATGCCCAATCTAGGCGATCCGCGCTTTGAACGCGCCGTTGTGTTCCTGTGCGCCCATGACGACGAACACGCCATGGGCGTCATCATCAATAAGCCGTTGGCTGACGTCGAAATCGCAGACCTTTTAGAGCAGCTTGAAATCGACTTTGATGACGCAAAAGCAGAGCCGGTGTTTTTTGGCGGACCGGTTCAAACCGAGCGTGGCGTCGTGTTGCATACGCTTGATTATCAAACCGATGCGACCATCGCGCTGGGACGAGATGTTGGCATCACCGCAAGCCGCGACGTGCTGGTTGATATTGGCGGTAACGCGCCACAGCGGCCGGCGCCGCGAAAATACTTGCTCGCCATTGGGCACGCCGGATGGGGCCCCGGTCAACTCGAGCAAGAGATCGCCATGAACGCTTGGGCCCATTGCGATCCGGACGAAGCGATCCTTTTTGACGGCGCAGTGCGTCCGACTTGGCAGGATGCACTGTCGAAGCTCGGCGTTACCGGCGCGATGTTTTCGCCGGAATGGGCCGAGGGGCGCGATAAGGATACGCCGCTAAATTAATGATCATCTGAGGTCGCGGCGCATTCTAAGCCAACGGCTGGATTTGCGTTCGGGCATTTGCGCTTGCGGCTCAACAGAGTCTTCCGATGCTTGCAGCAATTTCTCTTGCACCTTCTCACGCACTTTGTCCTGCGCTTTATCGCGGCGCTTGCTTGCGCTCATGGTTTTGGTGCTGGTTTCCACCGGCTTGCCGAACACAAAGCCCTGCGCGTAAGCGCAGCCGATATTGCGCGCCGCCTGCGCCGCTGCTTTTGTTTCAACGCCCTCGGCGATGACTTTCATGCCAAGGTCTTTGCCAAGCCCCGCCAGAGAACGAACGATCTTGGCGGCGTCGCCGTCTTTCTCCAATCCATCCACGAACGACTTGTCAATTTTGATATATTCAAAGTCGTATTTGTGAAGGTTTGAAAGACAACTGAAACCTGCGCCAAAATCATCAAACGCAAGCGCTGCGCCAGCATTTTGCAATCGGCGAAAGATCGATCCGGCGGCGGACCGATCGGAAACAGCATCTGCCTCGGTGAGTTCAAGCACCAGCGCTTTTTCCGGCAATGAATGTTTATCGATCGTGTCACGAACGGCGTCGACAAAGCCTTCATTGCACATCTGACCGAACGACACATTTAGCGTTACGAACAAATTGCTGCGCTTATCCTTCTTGATTTTTTCAGCCAGAAAGGCGCCCGCTGCGTTCAACATCACTTCAGCGAGTTCGCCGCCTTTGCCCGCCGCTTCAGCTGTTTTCACAAAGGAAGCCGGTCCTTCATCGCTGCCATCTTCCTGGTCTTGCCAGCGCGCAAGCGCCTCATAGCCCGCAACTTTTTCATCCTTGAGCGAAACAATAGGCTGGAATGCAGCGACGATATCGCCATTATCAAGCGCTTTCGAAAGCTTCGCGCCAGCCGCCAACGCCGCCGCCGTCGGCACGCTCGCCGCCTCTGTTGCTTTGCGAACCCCCGTTTCTGTCACGCCATTTTTAGACATCGCGGATACGGCGCTAAACGTAGCGCCTGCTTGCGCCTGTTCGACAAACGCAACGACCCGTTCAACTTCATCGCCATGGGGGTTGCCGGCCCGCGCACCGCGCAGCCGGATGCTGCGCCCGTCATTCAACGATACGGTGACATCAAACTTTCCGTCTTCCGGTCCCAAGACCTCTTTTTCGAAAAGCGCAACATCCTTTTCGTCGATGAGGTGTTTCAAAGCTTCTGGCGTGACCGCATGCGCCGAATCTGCGCCGAGGATTTGCGGTAAAGCAGATGTGTGATCTGATCCATCAGCGCTCCAATCCCATGTTGCAAGGCCCGCATAATCCAGAACCCGAGCGATTTGACTATCGATGACGATGCGGCTGCGCTCTTCTTCGTCGCTATGCGTGCGGTCTTCGAAGAAATCATCGTGGTGTTTGAAGTCCGCGTGACCGTCATGAGCGGCCATGTGATGCGCGGGATGGTGACCGACCGGCCACCCCTCAGTCAGCGCAACAAGGCTGGCCGTCAAAACTCCTAAGAGGAAAAAGCCATGGGGCAATATCGCCAGTGGACCTGCAGCGCCGATCGACAACGCCGTCATGATCGGTGCGGCGAGCGCCAAGACGGCGCCGGGGAGGATAATCTGCGCCGCGCTGTCGCCGCGTATCGACTGGACCGCCGCCAAGGCCAGCGTAAAGCCGCCAACAGCCATCAGGCTCCACCGCATCAGCGGCGCAATATCAACGCGGTCAAAAAGATTGATCACGCCCAAGCCCGCCAACACCAACGCGGCGGTGAACATGACGCCGCTCAACAAGGGACTGATCCGCGCGGCCGATATGGTCGTCGACAAAAACAAAATCACCGAAGCCGCAAATAAGCCCTGCAACAATACGGAAAGGCTCGCCGGCGGCACGCCAAAAAGCCCAAGCGTGCTCAATTGCAAAGCGCCAGCGGCGGCGACAAGAACAAGCGCGCTCACAGCCGCATTGCTGCGTCGGATCACAGCGAAACCAGCCAGAAACGCAATCGCCACAAATACTGCGCCGGCGATCGCCCCGCGTCCCATATCGACATCGCCGACAGCGTCCATCAGACCCAAATTCGCTAAGCCTAATGTTGCAAGATTGATCATGTTTTACCCCAAACCCCTTGAAACCAATACTAAAATGGGCCCAGCGCTAATGCTGCGCCACACCCTGCCCTGAACCCCATCGTTATGGGATATTGTCACGCGCTTAAGCGGATGGTGCAAGGGCTAGTCCGGGGAAAATGCTCGTTTGGGGCAGAATTTAACCATGCGAAGGCGTCAATTCGCGAACGAGCGGCGTTAGACGATGACTTCGCGATAATCCGACGCCGTCATGGCGTAGATTTCGTGGTCGCGCCATTTGCTGTTGATCAACAGGTAATCGCGGGCAAGCCCCTCTTTGACGAAACCGCATCGCGTCAAAAGCCGGCGTGAGGCCTCGTTTTCCGGTTGGCACGCCGCTTCAATCCGGTTGAGATCCATTGTCTCGAACCCGTGCGCAAGCGCTGCTTTTATTGCCGCTGTCGCGTAGCCGCGCCGCACGTAGTCCGCGCCAATCCAATAGCCGAGCGTTGCGTGCCGCGCCGCGCCAAAGCGGATATTGGAAAGCGTAAGGCCGCCAACAAGCGCGCGGTCAGTCGATCGAAAAATCAAAAAGGGCAAACCAATCGCCTGCCTCATCTGTTTGTCGCTGCCGCGCAGTCTTTGGCGAAATGCAGAAACACTCAGATCATCCTGAGACCAGTCTTCCTCCCAGGCGACAAGATGCTGTCGGCTGGCGCTGCGCAACGCAGCCCAGGCTTTGTGATCTGACGCCATCGCCGGCCGCAAATAAATCGGATCACGCACCAGCGTGACATCAAACAAGGAGCGCCTGGCGGGAGATGATGAGAGCATGGATTTCATATTAGGAAACGGATGCGACAGTCACAGGCAACCGCGCTCAAACAGCGTTTGAAAAACATCCCTACCCTACATTGAAAACCAAAACCGCGCCAACAGCATCTGCGGGTCAATAAGGCTGGTTTCCTTGCGCATAAGGATTCTGGGTGGGCAATCCCGCCATTTTCCAGGCTTCGATGCCGCCGCGATACCATAAAACCTGCGTATACCCCATATTTATCGCGCGGAGCGCTGCATTGTAGGACATCCAGCATTGCGGGCTTTGGCAATAAAACATCAGCGGGACCTGCTTGTTTCCATTAGTCACCGATTGCAGGAACTGGCCGAATTCACTTTGGGTTTGATCATTGAAACTCCCCGGCGCCGAA
>JANQOV010000042.1 GCA_028285645.1 Hyphococcus sp. | reverse complement strand
ATCGACGCGTCCAGTCCGACTTTTATTTTGGCGGCATGGAATAGCGCTGCTTCCCAAGAAACATAAACCAGCGCTGCCGCTGCAGCGGCGCCGTTCAGTCCCGCGGCAGACGCGCCGGCGGGTATTGCAATCGCGAGCGCCAACAACGCAAAGCAAGATACGATTAAAATGGCGCGACGCTCGCCGGCGATATTGAGGATCAGTTGATTAGGGCCGAGAATCGCAGCCGAAAGCGGTATCAACAGGAACCACGCCAGCGCGCCCGCGCCGCGGGCATATTCAGCGCCGAAGAGGGAAAGCACGGGAGCGGCAAACGCAAAAATCGCAATAGACGCAAAGGCGGCCGGCGCAATGCGGACCAGCGCTGCAGAACGAAGCTGCGACACGGCTTCGTCCGAGGCGCCGCTGGCCATCGCCGCCGATATGCGCGGACTTGCCACCATGTTCACTGCCATGACGCCAAAACGGATGATCGCAACAAATCGCAATGCAACGCCTAAGACAGCGATATCGGCAACATCAAGCGACAGCGTGGCGATGAGAATAACCGTGTGTTGAAGATTTTCCTGCAACAAGATTACCGGAGACAAACAAATCCCGTGGGCGGTCCATTGACGCCAGTCGCTGATGTTGCGCGGTTTATGCGAGACCCCTCGCATGGACTTACGCAACAATGAGAACTGTAAGAAAGCCGCAGCAGCAAAGGCGGCGAGAAAACTCAAGGCCGCTACATCAAGGCTCACTGCGCCAACGGCCCAAACCGCGGCGTATATGAGCAAGAGCAAAAAGGGTTGCACGGCGCTGCGCGGCAGCGATCCTTTAAGCGGGCGACACAATGCGGTTGCATGAGACGCAGACAACCGCAGCCAGCCCATGATCGGTATCGCTGCGGCGACCAGCAATAACAGCAAGGGAAACTGCAATGCTGTCTTGCCGCCCCAATGGAAAAATCCAAGCAAAAACCCGCCAACCACAAGCGGCGACATGATCACGAGCACCGCGCGCCCGATGAAGATAACGCCACTCATTACATCAGCGCGGGCGTTCGCCCGGGCTGACGCAAGAAACCTGATGCTTCCCGCTTCGATGTTTAGTGTGACAACTACGGAAGCCAGGAAGGCGGCGGACACGACGCTTAAAAATGCGCCGACTTCATGAGGCGCAAGCGTTCTCGCCAATAGAAGCAGAAAAAGAAAGCTCGCTGCCGTACCCAAAAGGCGTCCCGCGACAAGCAATCCTGAATCGCGTACTAGACCGGCCAAGCCATGCAAGATCGCATTCGGCGCTGACAGTGCTTTTTCCATGGGCGCGTTGATCCGAAGACGCTGCGTCACTGATCGACGCAGGAATAGTGTTGCCGCAGCGCCGGTAAAGATTTTGCGGGGCTGCAGATGACAACTCTATGTGTCTCATTGGGAGCGCGTTAACGACAACTCGAAACCAAACAAGGTGTCAGCCGCGTCGCCTATCCTGCGCGCTGATAGGCAGTCTTGACGATGGTGTAGAATTCCGCAGCATAAGCGCCTTGCTCGCGAGGGCCAAAACTTGATGCTTTCCGTCCGCCAAACGGCACATGGTAGTCAACGCCGGCGGTTGGCAGGTTGACCATCGCCATTCCGGCTTTTGCATTCGCCTTAAAGTGCTCTGCATATTTCAAAGACGTTGTACATATACCCGATGAAAGTCCGAATTCTGTGTCATTGGCGGCGGCAAGCGCTTCGTCATAGTCCTTGACGCGCTGGATCGCGGCGACGGGACCGAAAATTTCCTCTCTGACAATGCGCATTTCTGCGCTCGCATTATCAAACAGCGACGGCGCGTAATAGTAACCCGGCGTTGCTGCATCGATCCGCTCGCCGCCGGCGATAAGGTCTGCGCCCTCTTTTTTGCCAATCCCGACATAGTCTTCGGTCTTCGCCAGCTGGCTTGCATCTGCGAGCGGACCGATTTGCGTATCTTTCGCGCGGGCGTCGCCAACACGCAACTCAGCCGTTGCTTCACGTAGCGCGTCGATAAACCGGTCGGCGATAATTTCAGTGACGATAATGCGCGAAGAAGCCGTGCACCGCTGGCCGGTTGAGAAAAACGCGCCCTGGAGAGCGCAATCAACAGCGATACTTAGATCAGCGTCGTCGAGCACCACAAGCGGGTTCTTGCCGCCCATCTCAAGCTGCGCCTTAACGCCGTGACCTGACGTTTTCGCAAGAACATGGGCGCCGGTTTCTACTGACCCCGTAAACGTCACCGCGTTGACTTTGTCAGAACCAAGCATTGCCTCGCCGACAACACTTCCCGAACCCATGACCATGTTGAATGCGCCGTCAGGCAATCCCGCGCGCGCAATAATGTCGCTCAACGCCCATGCCGAACCGGGCACAAGCCCTGCCGGCTTGAACACCACTGTGTTGCCAAAGGCGAGCGCCGGTGCAATTTTCCAAGCGGGGATCGCGATGGGAAAATTCCAGGGCGTGATAGCGCCGACAACGCCGATCGGTTCGCGCGTTACTTCGACTTTGACGCCCGGACGAACCGAGCCCAGAACATCGCCCTGGCTGCGCAACGCCTCACCTGCGAAAAATTTAAATATCTGACCGGCGCGGGCGACTTCGCCAATCCCTTCGGGAAGGGTTTTGCCTTCTTCACGCGCCAAAAGTTCCCCGAGTTCAGCCTTACGGGCGAAGATTTCGGCGGCGATCATGTCGAGCGCATCAAAGCGTTGTTGCAATGTTGACGCAGCCCATTGCGGCGCCGTGGTTGCAGCAGCGTCAATGGCGGCGGCTGCGTCTTTCGCTGAAGCGACAGCGTATTCGCCGATGACGTCATTGGTGTCAGACGGGTTGATGTTTTGGTTTACGCTGTCGCCCTCGCGCCATTCGCCGCCAATATAGTTTTTGAAAACCGACATTCTTGGCCCTTTTCTATTTCACCGTGAACCCGCGCCAAAACGGATCCCGCTCGTCAACAAAAATTGTATTCAATCCGGTCATGCGCGCCCAACCGGCAAAGCTTGGACGGATGGCGTCAAACTCGCCAACTTGTGCTGCTTCTTCGACGCGACCATCAAACATGCTGCCGATGATACTTTCATGGATGAACTCATCGCCGGGTTTTAGTCTTCCTCTCGCCGCCCATTGCGCCATGCGCGCGCTGGTGCCGGTGCCGCAAGGAGAGCGATCAATCGCCTTGTCCCCATAAAAGACCGCATTACGCGCATGGGCGCGTTTCGTTTGCGGCGCGCCTGTCCACATCACATGACTGACGCCTTTGATCGTATCGTCTTCCGGATGCACGGGCTTGAACTTTTCTCGCACAAGATCACGTACGATGGGACTAAGCCGTACAATCTCATCAGCGCTCATATCCTCGAGGCCCGAGAAATTGGGCTGCGGATCAATGATCGCGTAAAAATTTCCGCCATAAGAGACATCAACATTCAATGAGCCAAGACTGGGACAGTCAATAACAATGTCGCTGGCCGCAAGATAACTCGGCACATTATAGAGCCGCACTTCTTCAACATATTTACCCCTGCGGAGGTACTCTGCTTTGATTGTTCCAGCGGGCACATCAATGATCACTTCCCTATCGCTGGAGGGCGTAATCAGCTCGCCTTCGATCGCCATGGTGAGCGCGCCGATGGCGCCATGGCCGCACATGGGCAAGCAACCGCTAGTTTCAATGAATAGGATTGAGGCGTCAGCGCCCTCTGTCACAGGCGGATAGAGAAAGGCGCCAGACATCATATCGTGTCCGCGCGGTTCAAACATCAGCGATGTGCGCATCCAGTCGAACCGCGTCAGAAAGTCCTGCCGTTTTTCACTCATATTGGCGCCGTTGAGTTCAGGCGCGCCTTTTGAAACCAATCGAACCGGATTGCCGCAAGTGTGTCCGTCAACACAAAAAAAGGCGTGCGGTTGATTGGGCATGAAATTCCTGTCCGTGTTAATCAGCCCAGCATGGCGTCAAAATCGGGCCTCGTATCGCGCGCTTTTTCCACCATCGCGATCACCTCCGCTCGTTCGTCGCCGGCAAGCGGCATGCGCGGCATGCGCACCCGCTCTGAGCCGCGGCCCATGACTTGTTCCGCCAGTTTGATGCACTGAACGAGATTGGGTTGAGAATCGAGATGTAAAAGCGGCATGAACCAGCGGTAAATCTCCACCGCTTTTTTTAGTTCCCCACGCTGCACGAGGTCATAAATGGCGACCGATTCTTTCGGAAACGCATTGGTCAGTCCGGAAATCCAGCCAGCGGCGCCAAGGGTCAAACCTTCGTACGCCATATCGTCCAAGCCGGCGAAAATGATAAAGCGGTCGCCGACGGCGTTGAACAGATCCGTGAAGCGTCTCGTATCCTCAGCGGACTCCTTGATAGCGACGATATTTTTAACGTCAGCCAACCGCTTCATCGATTCAAGCTCAATGTTGATCCGGTAGGACGCAGGGTTGTTGTAGATCATGACCGGCAGCGAACAAGACGCCGCCACTTGCCGGAAATGCGCATCCAACTCGTCAGCATTCGGCACATAGACCATGGCCGGCAGCACCATCAGCCCGTCAATGCCGATTTTTTCAGCGTCTTGCGCATATCGCTGCGCGCGTTCGGTCGTGAATTCAGAGACACCCGTGAGCGCCGGCACACGGCCTGCGATCGCTTCTTTCGCGGCTGACAATATCTGGCGCTTTTCATCGGGCTCCAAAGAGTTGTTTTCGCCGACCGTGCCCATCAGAATGAGACCGTGGACGCCGTCATTGATCAGCCCGTCGATCACCTTTTGGGTCGCTTCAATGTCGACCGACATATCTTCTTTGAATTGCGTGGTGACCGCGGGAAAGACGCCGCGCCACTTTGAAGTATCGCTATTGCTCATTGTTCGAATATCCTTGGCTTTCCCGCTTTGGCGAACGGCCAACATCTCACCCTCAAACCGCCCCTCTAACGGATAATATATTATATATCAAGCTTTCTAAGAGACCGCCAGCGCGCCATAGTTTTGAGGGGCGTTAAGGTCGCCAAAACGCCCCGAATCGCGGCGCTTCGTGCAAAACGGTAAAGAGGCCGTGCAACCCATTCCGCAAGTGAGAGGCCCCCTTGAACGCACCGAGTGAAGACGCTGAGATTGCTGTTGTCGGCGCCGGGGTGATCGGCCTTGCCTGCGCGCTAAGACTGGCGCATGACGGCGCAGATGTTGTCTTGATCGACCGTGACGCGCCCGGCCGTGGCTGCTCGTTTGGCAACGCAGCACATATTGCAACCGAACTCGTCTTTCCCCTCGCCTCGCCGCAGACGCTTCTGTCGGCGCCCGGTTTGGTATGCGGTTCCAATTCGCCCCTGCGCATCGACCCCGCCTATGGGCTGAAAGCAGCGCCCTGGCTGTTGCGATTTGCGAAAAGCGCGTTGCCGCACAATTATAAGCGCGGCGTTGCGGCGTTGTCCTCGCTTCAATCCATCGCCGGCGAGGAAACGCGAAATCTGCTACAATCCGCCAATGCAGAGTCCCTCCTGCGCATGGACGGCCATCTCATGCTGGTTGAAGACGCGCGTTCCCTAAGGCGCATTGAGCGATTACGCCAAGAAGAAAAAAAACACGGCGTTCTTTCAGAATGGATGGAGCCGGCGGATGTCGCCGGACTGGCGCCTGACCTAACGGGCGATATTGCCGGCGCGGTATTCTATCCTGAGACGGGGCATGTACTTAATCCCTATTCCGTTTGTCTGAAACTGCTTGAAGCCTTCGAGCAGGCTGGCGGATGCGTGATAAAGAACGAAATTGATCAGATCAAAACATTGACGCCCGCAGGTTTTGCGTTTGAAGGCGCATCAGGCTCTGTAAAGGCTGACAAAGTGATTATCGCCGCCGGCGCATGGTCTCATCGACTGGCGAAACAGCTCGGTTGCAACGCTCCTCTCGAAGCCGAACGTGGCTATCATGTTACTGCCCCTGCTTATCAGCCCAAAATGACGAAACCGGTTTCTTCCTTCGAGCGCAATGTCATCATGACGCCTCTTGACGAAGGCTTGCGCATCACCGGCTTTGTTGAACTGGCGGGCCTTGAAAAGCCAGCACGCCAAAAAAACATTGAAAAGCTGAAGTCACACATGCAAGCGCTGACGCCGCACCTTGATCTAGCCGGCGCCACCTCCTGGCTCGGCCATCGCCCGACGTTACCCGACTATCTTCCTGTGATTGGCGCCACACGAAAATGCAACAACGCCTTCTTCGCATTTGGACATCAACATCTCGGTCTTACCCTTGCAGGCGTGACCGCAGCGATGATGGGCGACATCATCAAAGGCAAAACACCGCCGGTCGATCCAGCGCCTTTCAGCATCGACCGGTTTTAGATTGCGAAAACCCGCTCCGTAAGTTCATACTCTCCAGCATAAGTCTTATGGCGAACCACCCCCAACAACAGGCGTCCCGACGATGAATACAAAAGTGTTGTTCCGGAAAATCCATCATTGGGGATCGCTGCTGATTATGCTCCAGGCCGGCGTGATATTTATCGCCGGCATTTTCTTGATGCTGAAAAAAGACTTTGCCTGGATCCAGCCGCCGACACAGCGGGGAACGGCATCCGAGCTGCCGCCGCAAATCACCATCGCCGAGCTTTATGAAATTGCAAAAGCAGCAGCGCCGGAGGCAAATATAAATAGTTGGACGGATCTTTCGCGGGTCGACATCAAACCGGACAAATATGTTGTAAAGTTTGTATCGAATACAAATTGGGAAGTGCAAATCGATATCAATAGCGGCGATGTAGTGCAAAAATCCTTCCGGCGGTCCGACATTATTGAATCCATCCATGATGGATCGTTCTTTGGCGACGGGGCGAAGCGGTATCTCTTTTTACCTGCCGGCGTCATATTGGTCTTTTTGTGGATGACTGGCATTTATCTTTTCTTCCTGCCCCATTACGCTAGATGGCGGCGAAGAAAAAAGCGCGCCAGCAAAGCGCAATTGTAAAAGCCGCTCTCATGCGATCAAACGAAGTCATCCAAATCGTTGGTTGCCATGCGGAAGGCGAAGTCGGCGATGTTATTGTCAGCGGCGTCGCACCGCCCCCCGGCGATACCGTTTGGGAACAGGCGCGCTGGATCGCAAACGATGAGCGCCTCAGAAACTTTGTATTAAATGAGCCCCGCGGCGGCGTCTTCCGCCATGTCAACTTGCTCGTGCCGACCAAAAGCCCGAAGGCGGATGCAGCCTTCATCATCATGGAACCGGCTGATACGCCGCCCATGTCGGGGTCAAACGCTATTTGTGTTTCAACCGTCCTGTTAGAGACCGGCATGATAGACATGCGCGAACCTCAAACGACGATGGTGCTCGAAGCGCCCGGCGGCCTCATCAAGGTCACCGCATGGTGCGAGAATGGAAAAGTCAAAAGCGTTGCCATCCAAAATCGCCCGTCATTTGCAGCAAAACTTGACGCCGCTATTGAAGTGAAAGGAATAGGCAAGATACTTGTAGACACCGCCTATGGCGGCGACAGTTTCGTCATTGTCGATGCAGGCAAACTTGGCCTTGACCTTGCTCCAAGCGAAGCGAGAAAGCTCGCAGATCTCGGCATGCGCATCACCCAAGCTGCAAATGAGCAGATCGGTTTTTCTCACCCGGAACTTCCCGAATGGAACCATATTTCCTTTTGCCTTTTTGCAACGCCGCTGGAAAAAGGCGATGACGCTGCTGTAACGAAACACGCGGTCGCTATCCGGCCCGGGAAAATCGACAGATCGCCGACCGGCACTGGCGTGTCGGCGCGTCTTGCCGTGCTTCATGCGCGCGGCGAACTGGTGAAAGGCGATATGCTTCGGGCGCGGTCGATTATCGATTCGGAATTTCTGGGACGCATCGAAGATGAAACGACCGTTGCCGGCGCGTCCGCGATCATTCCCTCGATCACCGGACGCGCCTGGATAACAGGGAAGACCCAACTCTCCCTCGACCCCGATGATCCGTGGCCCAATGGATATCGTCTGTCCGACACATGGCCGGGAGCGTAAGAGATGTCCAATTCACCGCCCTTCATCGGTTCGGAAATAGAAAAGGCCTTGAGCTGGAAAGACGCGGCAGAAGCGATCAAGCAAGGTCATAAACGCCCGCGCGCAAAGCTGGGCGACACGTTATTGCAAACGGAAAAAGGCGACTTGCTAACCCGCTCGGCGACAATCGAAGGGCTCGGCGCCGGCGTCAAAGCCGCGACGATTAATCTCGAAAATCCGTCGCAGACGCCGCCCCTGCCCGCTGTTCAGGGGGCTTTCTTTCTGTTTGCGCCAAACACCGGGGCTCTTAAAGCCATTATCGACGGCGCTGTTTTGACCCGCTGGAAAACGGTCGCTGACTCGCTCGCCGGCGCGTCAATCCTGGCGCGCCCGCATCCGAAGACGCTTGTTGTTATCGGAACTGGCTTCATCGCAAATGCGCTCGTTGAGGGCTACAAGGCTTACTTCCCCACCATCGAAACCGTGTCGGTTTGGGGACGATCGCATGACAAAGCAAAAGCCCTCGCCGCCATGCATGACGGCGCCGAACCCGCCGAAGATTTGTCAGCAGCCGTCTTCGAAGCCGATATCGTATCGAGCGCCACTCCATCAACAGAGCCCATTATCCCCGGCGGCGCCGTCAGGCCTGGCGCGCATATAGATCTTATCGGCGCTTACAGTCCGGCGATGCGCGAAGCTGACGATGCGCTCATGAAGAAGGCGCGGCTCTTCGTTGATTGCGTTGACACCACCATCGAGCATATCGGTGAAATCATGATTCCGATCCGTGAGGACGTCATCACGCGCGACGATATTGAAAGCGACTTATATGGCCTATGCGATGGCGAGAATTTTCAGCGCAACGACGAAGACGTTACGGTGTTTAAAAACGGCGGCGGCGCCCATCTCGATGTGATGACGGCGCTTTACTTTGCTGACGCATCAAAACGCCTTTAGTTTCGGAAATTGCTCAGCGTGAATAACAGCAACGCAACACGCGCAACGAATTATTCGACGTCCGCCGCTGTTCGAAACCCGATATGCGAGGAGGCGAGCAATGCATCCTGCGGCTGCCTCGCTTCAGGCCGATAACGACGGCAATAATTGTCGGCGCAAAGAAAAGAGCCGCCTTTGATGACATGCACGGGAACGCCCTGCTGCGCGGGGTCAAAACCCTCCGCCGGCATTTGAGCGATCTGAACTTCGTCGTGAGTCGGGAAATAGACGCTTTGGGTCAGCTCCCAGACATTGCCAATCATATCATAGAGCCCGAGCGCATTTGGCGCATAACAGCCAACAGGCGCGATGCCTTTGTGGCCGTCACTCCCTGCATCCAGCACCGGAAACATGCCCTGCCAGTGATTGGCGTCTGGCGTTCTTTGTTCGCCCTCGGCGTCACTTGGTTCCTCACCATGCTTGCCGCCCCGCGCCGCATATTCCCATTCCGCTTCCGTTGGCAGCCGCCGCCCCAGCCATTCGGCATAGGCCGCCGCATCTTCATAAGTCACATGCACGACTGGGTTGTTTTCCTTGCCTTCGACTGAGCTGCTAGGACCAAAGGGGTGACGCCAATTCGCGCCGACGACAAACTGCCACCAGGAAAGGGGAGAAGCGCCGCGCATGACTTCGGGTGGCGTAAACACCATTGACCCGGGCTGTTTGTACTCATCCGCAAGTCCCGGCACGTCGTCTTCGCTCAAGCCGCGCTCGGCCTTCGTGACATAGCCGGTTGCTTCCACAAACGCTGCAAACTCGGCATTGGTGACTTCTGAACGGTCAATGCGGAAACTCCCGACTATGGTCTGTGTCGGCGGGCCTTCCTCGGGATAGTATTGATCGCCGCCCATCTGGAAGCTTCCCCCTTCGACGAGCACATCGCGCTCGCCGGCGCCCTGCGCGGCCAAACATTGCGCTGCAGCCTCATGCGCCGCTGAGATTGGTTCCATCTCTTTTCGTATCGCAATGAGATACACGGCGCCCGCCAAGAGCAACGCAACACTTGTGATGAGTGCGACGGTTCGGAGATTAATCATGGCGGCCATTGTTGCATTATTATAGCGAAAAGACGCATAAATCGACCAAGAAAGCTGCGAACGCTCCAATCAACAATCGCAGTTAACCGGGTGCAAACAGCGGCGCGACAATGATGCGATCACAGACCAACCGGCCATATGGGGTGGGACGCCTCAGATGAAGCCGCTAGAGAGTTCAACGATTTCCGCGTTCGTCGCCTCGAAACTGCGCGAGCAAATTTTGTCGGGCGAGATTAGACAGGGCGAACCGATCCGCCAGAACCTCATCGCTGAGCAATATGGCGTCAGCATTATTCCCGTGCGCGAAGCCTTTCGCCAGCTTGAAGCCGAAGGCGTTGTCGAACTGTTGCCAAGGCGCGGCGTTGTTGCATCCAAGTTCACGCTCGACAAAGCCCTTGAGTGGATCAATATTCGCCGCCTGATTGAGGCAGACATCATCGGCCGCGCAATCGACAACATGACCGAAAAAGACATCGCAGCGGCGTCAGCCATCCTTGTGCGTTTCGACAATGCGTTGAAGGAACATAGGGATATGAAACATTGGAGCGAACTCAACTGGGAGTTTCATTCGACGCTTTATCGCCCGGCGGACCAACCGGAGACCATGGCGCTACTCGAATCGCTGCACAAAAAATGCGACCGCTATCACCGGCTCCAACTGCTTGATGACGACCACATCAAAAGAGCTGCAAAGGAACACGGTGAGTTGCTCAAGTTATGCGAACAAAAAAAGAAACGCGAGGCAAAAGCATTACTTAGCCTGCACATCAAAGGCGTGGGCGAAGACTTGAAGGAAGCGCTGCAAAATGAGAAGTAGCGGCATACTGCATTCCTGACGATTGCGATCGGGAGAGGATGTTGAAGGGCAACCGGGAGGCCTCGAATGAAGATCACCGCCCTGCGGGCATATCAAGTTGACCTCCCGCTTGTTGAGAAGAATTATAACTGGTCCCATGGCAATTCCGTAGCAGTTTTCGATTCAACGATCGTCGCCCTGGAAACAGACAGCGGTCTTGTGGGCTATGGCGAGTGTTGTCCGTTGGGCTCGGCGTACCTGCCCTCCTATGCTGAAGGCGTACGGGCGGGGCTTAAACATATCGGCGCCGACTTGATCGGCCTTGACCCGACGCAAACCGCCGCCGTCAACCAGAAAATGGACGCGGCCCTGCGCGGCCACCCTTATGTCAAAGCAGCCGTTGATGTCGCCTGTTGGGACCTTCTTGGCAAACACGCCAATATGCCAGTCTACGCCCTGCTCGGCGGCAAGCTGCAAGAAGAGATCATTTTATACCGGGCGATTTCTCAGGAAGCGCCGGAAAAAATGGCGGAGAAAATTACCCAATACCGAAAGGACGGATACACAAAATTTCAGCTTAAAGTCGGAGGCGATCCTGACACGGATATTGAGCGTATTCATGCTGCACGCACGGTCCTGGCGGATAGTGATACGCTGGTCGCCGACGCGAACACAGGCTGGGTGCAACATGAAGCTGTCCGCGTTGCTGACGCTGTGCGCAACGTCAATGTTTATATCGAACAACCTTGCGATACTTATGAGGCGTGTCTTGCCGTTCGCCGAAAGACCGCAAGACCGTTTATCCTTGATGAATCAATTCATGGATTGCCTGATCTCCTGCGCGGCCTCGCCGATGGCGCCATGGATGTCATCAATCTAAAAATTTCAAAAGTTGGTGGCCTGACTAAGGCGAAGACAATTCGCGATGTCTCTATTGCAAACAACATCGCCATGACCGTCGAAGACACCTGGGGTGGCGATATCGTCACCGCTGCCATCAGCCATCTTGCGCAATCAACGCCCGCGCCGCTTTTGTTTTCCGCAACGGACTTCAACAGCTACGTCGCCAAATCAATCGCCAAAGGCGCGCCAAAACGAATACAGGGCCGGATGATCGCGCCGGATCGGCCGGGCCTTGGCGTCGAGCCGGATTTTAGCGTCCTGGGCGATCCTGTTTTCGTGATAAATTGACGAAAAGAATGACCAGCTTACTTTGCCTACGGAACCACAAACAAGTTAGCCCCAGTTAGCTTCAAAAAGCTAATTCAATTCCTTCAGACTTCGAAAAGCCGCAAGGGCGTCTTCACGCGATTGCTTTAAATCAACGAGCGGCCTTGGATAATTTTCGCCCAGCGTAACGCCCGCATCCTTAAGTGTCTTTTCGTCAGCGTTCCAGGGCGCAAAGATGTCTTTTCCTTCAAGCCGTGAAAGTTCGGGAACATTCTCACGAATATAAGTCGCTTCATGATCGAATTTTTCCGCTTGGGTGACCGGATTGAATATCCTGAAATATGGCGCAGCATCTGCGCCGGAGCCAGCGACCCACTGCCATGAGGCGCTGTTGTTGGCGAGATCAGCATCGACAAGCGTATCCCAAAACCACTTTTGCCCTTCCCGCCAATCTATTTTGAGATTCTTAATGAGATATGAGGCGACGATCATGCGCACGCGATTATGCATATAACCCGTTCGCCAAAGTTCCCGCATGCCAGCATCGACAATCGGCACGCCGGTCAAGCCGCGGCGCCAGGCTTCGAGCATGCGATCATTTTTTTCCCAAGGGAAGTGATCGAATTTCGGTTGAAAGTTCTTCGAAGGCAAATCCGGAAAATGATAGAGAAGCGAATAAGAGAACTCACGCCACCCTAATTCCGAACAAAAATTATCAACATCTTCATTGTCGCCAACAGACCGTGCGGCATGCCAGGCCTGGTTCGGAGAAACTTCGCCCCAGCGCAAATAAGGCGACAGTCGAGAAACATTTTTCTGCGCCGGGAAGTTGCGCCCTTGCTTGTAGCCATTGAGTCCAGTTTCAAGAAATTCATCCAGCACTTTCGTCGCTGCCTGTTCTCCAAATCGCCAGGCATTTACGATCGTTTCATCCCAGCGGATTTTCGTTGGCAATAACGACAGCGCGACGAGTCCGTGCGCGCCTTCATCAGAAACAAGTTGGATTTTTTTAGGTTTTGGCAACGGGGCCCGCGGCGGCGCTGCATTAAGGCAGCCCTTTCGATAAAAGGGCGTAAACACGCGATAGGGGGAGCCATCGGATTTCGTGACTTGCCAAGGCTCCCAGAGCAAAGAGCCATTAAATGTGTGAACAGCAATGTCGTCTTCAATCAGGCGTTTCTTGATCTCCTTATCGCGTTTTATGCGCCACGGTTCGTAGCATCGATTCCAATAGACGCCCGTTATCCCGGTGCGTTCGATGATGTCGTCAAGCACCTCGAGTGCGTTCCCGCTATATATCGAGAGCTTGCCATCCAGCGAGGCGTTTAGCGCCTCAAGCGAATGATGCAGCCAGATGCGGCTCGCCCCGCCGATTTTCCACTCGTCCGCGGCGTCATCATCAAGAATAAAGATTGGCGTCACGTCGCCATCCTGCGCTGCTGCTGACAGTGCGGGATTGTCACGCAAACGCAAGTCCTGCCGAAACCAGACAATCGATCTCTTTGATGGCATTTATGATTGATCCATAAATGTGAGGTCTTTGAGTGGTTCGCAACACCAAGTCAAATTATTGCACCCACGCTGGCGCAATGCTTTCCGATGTTGATCATGGCCATCACTAGACAAGAGACGAAATCGCGGCGACATAGCCAACCGAAATCATACCAACCAGTCCTATGCTTGCGATACGGATCATTTTGACGCTCCTTTTCTTTCTTTCGTGACCAAGACACAGATTGGCCGCTGTCATTTTCCTTCTTTTACGGCCCTGCTTTCTGAATGGATGAGTGCTTCGGCTATAAAAATGGCGCATCGCCGAAAATAGAAAAGGGGTTTCTTTACCGCGCCTTACATTTGTTGCTGTGTCTTGGCGTTCTGCCATGTCGACAATATCTTTACGCCTATCTCCTGCTTTCAAACTTGCGAGATTAGGGGACAGTTGATCACTGAGGATCAAGATCAAAGTCGCATTGGTCACCAATCGACAATGTTTCCGGCGTAATCAAAAAACTTGCCTGTATCCTTGGCGGACAGCGCTTCCAGAGCGTTCAACATTTTGCGTGCGGCAGCGTTTGCAGTGTGGGTAAACCGCCCGCGGGCGTATTTTCGGGTAAGCGGCGTTTCTATGGTTCCGGGGTGAAGCGCAACAACGATAGAGTTTGGCCGGCCTCGCTTAATTTCAATCGCCGCACAACGGACAATCTGGTTAAGCGCAGCTTTCGACGCTCGATAGCTCATCCAACCGCCAAGCCTGTTATCCCCGATGGAACCAACACGCGCGGAAAGCGTCGCGAAAACCGACCTTCCTTTATGATTGAGAAGTGAGGCAAAGTGTTTGAAAAGAAGCGCCGGTCCGACTGCGTTGACAGAAAACGATGCTTGCAAAGAAGCTGGCTCCAGCGCGGCGAACGCCTTTTCCGGCGGGTTTCCATTGGCCTCCAAGGCTCCCGTCGCATCAAAAATCAGGTCAAACCGCGAACCATGCTCAGCCAATTGCGCCGCACCCTCGCGGACCGAGCATTCATTTGTTATATCAAAACCATTGCTTGTTCTGCTCAGCGTCACGACTGATGCGAACGCGCTGTCCTCGCGGAGCGCCGATGCAATGGCGGCGCCGATACCGCCTGAAGCGCCTATGACAAGAGCCGATCGATTGGGCGCGGCGCAAGCAGTTGCCATAATGCGCTCTCACTCTAGAAAATTCGACACGCCCAAGACGACGTTTTTATTCGACTTCGCAACCATTCGAAAAATGATGATAGACCGATGTGATTGCTCATTTAGAAGCAACCAGCGTATAGGACGAGCGCTTTTCGTCATCGGTCACTGTTGCTGCCGCACTTATGAATTCGCCGCAGCCGTCATTCACCTTCACTTTTGGCCACTGCGCAATTTGGCGATGGCCGGCGGGCACAGGCGCATTGCGGCGACACTCGCTCAGTTCATCGCGGAAAAACCGGCAATGGCTGCAAGTTTCCATTTTTCTTTCAGCCCTTAAACTGTCCAGTTAGGCGTTAAACTTTACGGCGCGCCCCAAAGGTCATCATAACGCGCTGCGCCATCTTCACTTTTGAATTTGTCTCGATGCGTTTCTCGCCGCGCAGCAATGAAGGTGTATCCGGTGAATGTGGCCCCCAAAGCCACCAGAATGTGAAGCAATACAAGTTGCCCGTAGAGCGCCCAATACCCGATGCCGAAGCAGAATATTGTGGTCCACATCAGGCTCAAGTAAACCATCAGCTGAAACCGTTGCGCTCTCGGAAGCTTCGATAATGGATTTTGCTCAGGGTCCATCACGGCGCTGAAGATGTTAGACATTTTTCGCTCCCGGTTGCTTAGCGGATTATACGCTGAAGCGGCTGGGACGGATCATGCAAAGGTCAGTTGTGATCAATCCGGCGCTTGCTCAATGCGCGGCGATGTCATCCCGGAACCCGTGAATACATTGGATTTACGGCGAATTTCATATGCTAGCGCCTGTCTAACCGTCACGTCAGCAAAACGACGCTCTCCCTGACTGATCCAACGGCCATTCTAATGCGTATTACCTTTGTTCGAGCAGCGTAATCGCTTGAACCAAGTGTCGTTGTTGCGTAAGGGCGCTCGCCTGTTCCCCCAAAATCAGTGAGCGCCCAACGCTTTGGACTGTGCATGCGTTCTCGACGGCCAAATCGGGAATGTAGATTGAAGAGGTTTTCGCGCATGAGCGGCCTATTCTTTTTATTGATACCAGTAGGATTGCTCGCCACAGCAGCATTCCTTGGACTTGGCATTTATTCGCTCGCAAGAGGCGGCGCCTTCTCAAAGAAGAATGCAAACAACCTCATGCGCCTTCGCGTTGTAGCGCAAGCAGTCACGATCGCGATTCTGATGGTTTTTACATTGCTCATCAGCCAAGGTAGCGCTGCGTTTTAAATTTGTCTTTGTGCGACTTCCCCTAACCGCTTAATCGCAGCCCGTTCAACTGGCGGGCAATACGCCTGCGTGCGACGTCGAATCATAGTGTTTCCAAACGGCCTGGAGCAAACCGAGTTTAATCCAAAAGATTGAGGCCAGCGTATCTATTTAGGAAAAACCGAGGAAAATATGATGGCCAGAAACTCTGCAATCCTGGCGGTTACGGGAGCAGTCCTTGTGATAACGGGCTGCGCCACGCGCCCAAAAATTCCGTCCGAAGCATCTGACTCGGCTGCCTTCAAACTTGAGCGCGACCTTTTGGGTCCGGCGGTCGGCCGGGGGTCGTTCAAGAGCATTACCGGCGGCAGTCGGGGCTTCACTGTCCAGCTCTATGGCAAACAGGAAGGCAACGTTTTCATCCTGGAAGAAGACTTTGAATATGATGACGGAGAAAAGGACAAGAAGACATGGCGCTTAACCCGACAAGAGGACGGAACCTATGTTGGCGTGCGCGAAGATGTTGTCGGAGAAGCAAGAGGCTATATGGATGGGCCTGCATTCAGATTGGAATATCTGATTGACTTGCCGAGGGCTAATGGAAGCACCATCCGCCTTGGTTTCCGCGATGTATTAATCCTGCGCCCTGACGGCACAGTTTATAACAAGGCAAATGTTGGTTGGCGCGGAATTCATGCAGGCAAAGTTGAGTTGGAAATGATCCCGCAGTAGCTACGTTGCATAGCAGCGGGACAAGTTACCAGATCGCCAAAGGCGGGCTATTCGATGTCGAAGCCCGCCTTGTTCAATGAAAAGACGGCCTTTTCGGCGAGTTTTGCGGCGCAGTTCTTTTCCAGTGTTTTGCGCGCGTAAACAGCAAACTTTGGATTGGCGCGAAGCGTCTTAGCCCTTTCTTCTTCTGCAAGTTGCTGATCGCCTTTCATTGCATAGGCGCCGGCAAGAAAGGCGTGATGCCAGGGAAAGCCTGCAAGCGGGCCTGCTTTCAATTCTGTAGCCGCTGACTCAAAATTGTCATTCATGAGATGATGGAAGAACCAAACGTGATGGTACCAACCAGGATGGGCCGGACTAAGCTCAATGGCTTTATCAATTAGCGGAAGGGCGCGCTCCCAGTTGCATTGGCAGGCATAGCAGTGCGCTATGTCCGCCAGAATATCCGCGTTTCCTGAATTGAATTCAAGCGCGGATGCTGCGGCTGCTGTAAACTCGGCGTAATGGCCGCTATAATAGTGGGCGATTGCCAACGCATGATAGGCGAATGCGTTCGCAGGATCGCAAGATACCGCTTGTTGTGCGTGCGCCAATGCATTGACGCGCGCATCAGAATGAGGCGTTTCATTGATATGAAACCTGTCCTCATCGAGCAAAATAATCGAAAGCGCCGCCCACGCGTCTGAGCAATCTGGGTCGGTTTTAAGCGCTGCTGTCAGGCCGTCACGCACTTCCAGGTGCAGTTCGGGGTCGTGGCTTGTGTAATACTGATAGAATCTTGTTATCCAGTAGTAAGTTTCCATCCAGCGCGGTTTGCCCTTGCGCGTCGCACGCGCCACATAACGGCCGAGCGGCCCGTGTCGATTGGCGATGCGTCCGGCCAAAAGCAATGCAATCTCATCTTGTATTTCAAAAATACCGTCCGTCGACGCCTGTCTTTCAATTTGCTCCGTATGGATATGGCCATCCAGCGCCGCGTCAAGCAATTGAATCGTTACGCGCACTTTGTCTGTCGATTTTCGAACGCTTCCGTCGAGGACAAAATCAACGCCTGTTTCTTCATGGAACCTTCTGATATTGGCGCCGTCGCGGGCGAGCTTTGCTGACGTAAAACGCGACAGAACAAAAAGGTCCTTAAAGCGTGACAAATTTGCGATGGTCTCTTCCGTCAAGCCGTCTGCAAAAAACTGGTCATTTGGGTCGGCGCTAAAGTTATCGAACGGAAGCACGGCGATTGAAGGCCCGCGCGAGAGTTCGGCGACAGGCGGCGGCGTATCAGCTGCAGCCGATGTCCCCTGTGCCGATACGGATTGGTCTTCGAAAACCGCGGCGTATCCGCCTTTGGGAATGCTGATCCGCACCGGATCATCACAGCCCTCATCGGCGTAGTAAAGGTCGAGCCGCCGCCTCATCTGACCAGCTTGAACCCGGACAATCGTGTCTGTTTCCGGATTGAAATCTTCGCTTCGATCGAACACTTCAAGGCCTAGCGTATAGCCTTTTAGCCGGTCGCCGCGGCCGGCGAGAGACTCCGTAACGACATACTCCAGAAACTTTCCCAGGCGTTTTGTCGAACGGAACTGCGCACTATCAAGAACGCGGCCTAAGGCAGCTCTAATATCCTTGGGTTGAGGCTGCCGTGCGATGTCGCCTTCGCCGTTTGTTGTGGCCAACGCCATCTCGCTCTCCCACGCGCCATACGAGAACCCAAAAAAACTGCCGTGGCTGATATTAACAGTGAATCTCTCCGAACCAACGGAAATCCGGATGAAAATCAAACGATCAACAAACCTGGCGCGCATGCCTCCGCCGAAAGGGTGTTACAATGTTCACAATCATTGTTGCGATCGGTCTATTTGCCTCATTTGTCGTCCGACACCGGTTGAAAAGCACGTTTGAGAAATGGCGGATGATTCCCAACAAATCGGGCATGACCGGCGCAGAAATCGCGAGGACCATTTTGGACGCCAACGGCTTGCGCCACGTCAAGCTTGAGGCTGTCCGCGGCGCCCTGACCGACCATTATCTTCCAAGCGGCGATGTGATCCGGCTGTCACGGCCGATCTACGGCGAGCGCAGCGTTGCGGCCATGGCGGTTGCGGCCCATGAATGCGGTCATGCGATGCAGGAGGCGACGGCCTATGCTCCGATGAAACTGCAGATGTACCTAGCGCCGCTGGCGATGGCCGGCGTGCGCTTTGGAATGATTTTGACAGTTGCCGGCTTGATCCTGTCGCTCGGCTTTATCTCGCAACTCGGCATGGTTCTTTTTCTCGGCGCCATGGGATTGCAGGTCTTGAGCTTGCCCATTGAATTCAACGCCAGCCGCCGGGCCCTTAGCGAATTAAATGAACTAAACCTTATCGGGTCAGAAGGCCGAAAAGGCGCGCGTGCGATGTTGGGCGCTGCGGCGATGACCTATGTCGCCGGCGCGGCAATGTCCGTAATGTTGATTATCGCCCTTGTTGCCGGTCTTTTTCGCCGCCGTTCATAACCCCCTGCACACTGATTTCGCTCAGTTGGAGCCTTGAGAACAAAGAGCCGCCAGATCGCGCCTTCTTCACTGTGAATCTCTGCCGCCCTCTCATCGGCCAGGTCATGATCATTTCAGGTTCCGCAGCCGCGGACCGCGACCTGACAAGATGAGAGAAAAGAATGACCAACATTGCAGACTTCCTGAAGAGCGCAAAACGCCAACTTTCGTCCTGGAGCGCAGACCTTCATTCAATTGAAAGTCATATAAGCGATCTCAGCGATCAGGGCCGCGAAAAACTCAATCGCCAATTGAAAATTTTGAAAGCCGACTGGAAAGCCTTCGAGGCAAAAGCCGAAGCGTGGGACGCGCGCATCGAAGCAAAGCTCGGCGACGGATGGGATGAAGCGGAAATCGCCTGGAAAGAAGGGCGGCAAAGCCTGGAACAGGATTGGGACCGGTTTTCAAAAGCCGTCGCCAAAGCCAAGGCCGATTTCCAAAAAGAGGTTGCGTAAAGGATCGCCATCACCGGCGTTTCCGTCTGTCTAACCACTCATCAAAGGATAAAACAAAATGGCTAATGCTCAAAACTCAATTCACCATGCGCCGACTGTCGGCTCCCAGGTAAATGCTGTCGAAGTGCTCGTGCATGGCACGGTTGCTCACGGCTATCGCGCTTCCAAACTACTGGAGCGGTCGATTCACAATGCGCAAAATGACGAAATCGGGCGCGTTCATGACATCGTCATTTCCGGTTCCGGCAATACGGCGTTTGCTGTTGTCGGCGTCGGAGGTTTTCTCGGCATTGATGAAAAACTCGTCGCGGTGCCAACCGATGAGTTCGAAATCGAAGGCGCCGATAAGGTGCTTCTGCCCGAGGCCACGAAGAAACAACTTGAGGCCATGCCGGCCTTCCATTGGTCCGAGTAATCGGCCGCTTCAATCATGGAGGCGATTATGCTCACACAAAACCTCCGCCAGATGATTGAGGACAGCGGCAAAGATGGGCAGGAGCGTGAAGCTACGGCAACGTAAATCACCAACTCCCCCAAGGCCCGGGAACCCGCGTTCGGCGCTCCCCCAAGGTCAACGCGCCAAACGTCCCGGGCCGCCCCTTATCAATCGAAAAAATGCGCAAGCCGGCGCTTTTGCCTCGAATGAAAATGAACTGGAGAGAACCGATGGATATCGCTCAAAAAGTGAATTGCTTGAAAATCGCTGCAGATCTCGCAAAGACAACGATATCCGACAACGATTGCAACCAGGAAAGCCTCCTAAAATTGGTCAAGGAAAATTACGCAGAACTGCATAAGTTGATTAACAGCAGTTTTGAGCTCGACGATATCGAGGCGGGCGACATCGACGCCGCCGTAAATGTCGCCGCTGATATCGCCAGCGACCTGGCATGACAAACAACGCTGATAAATCGGTTTTGTCGCCCGCGCTTCTTGCCGTTGTTTTCATCGCAGCCGCTGCTGCGCTTCAAGTACTGCTCTGGAAAGCGCTTCCAAACCAGGGCATGGGAGCGCTCGCACTGTTCTATGTGATATGGCCTTTAAATGCGCTTTGGGCGATCATCCTGTTTTTTACTCTTCCAAAAGAGAAGCCGCTCAAAGTTTTCCTATTGTTCGTCAACTTGCTCTTGATGATCGCAGTGAATGTCTGGGTCTATCCGCAAGAAGAACAAATTTCATTCGCTGAAAAATTAGACAGGCTAACTTCGATCCTCCATTAGGCGTAATTAGATCAACGCCTTGGTGTTGCGTGTGGCGAGATGTTTTTTTTGGATGCCGCAGCGAACCTGAATGAATCTCGATTGGTTCCGCGCCGATCAAAACAGCAAATGACCGACTGGCGAATTCTCTCTATACTTTAATGATATCGCCGACTGGGCAGACGCCAGATTTGGCGTTCTCAAAAACGATCGATCCAATTTCACAGATTAAAATAATTCAACGCTATGGAATACTCGATAAGCAATCATCGTTGTTTGTCCAGGTCAATTTGTTCAGCGCTGGTCAGATTCGAAAATCCTATGTGATCCGGCGAAACAGCGTCGTAACACGAGGCGATCTACAGAAGGAGGAGACCGCTATTCATTTGCTGTAGAGGGGAAGTTTAGCGCCAAGAAATCCGGCGGGGCAAAACAGTCTGTATACATGTAACGGAGAAGCCCCATGCCGCGTTTTTTCTTTTCACCCCTCGCCTTGGCATTGACAGCCGGCACACTGCTCGGAAGCGCATCGATCAACGTCCTGCTTTCGTCAAGCGCTGCAGCCCAGCGATCGAACAACGCCTCTCAAAATGAATCTTCAAGGTCACCTCAAGGAATCGATGATGATCGAGCGGAAAAACGCCGTCGGATCAAAAGCGAGCGCGACAGCGGAAGGTTTGATCGACCTCGCATCGGCGCGCGCGAAATACGCACCTATGATGGAACAAATAACAATCTGGCCCACCCCTCTTGGGGCGCCTCGTTCATTCACCTTCAGCGCTTTGGTCCGTCCGATTATGCTGACGGCATCTCAACACTTGCCGGACCGCTGCGCCCAAGCGCAAGAGTCATTAGCAATAATATAGTCGACCAAACAGAAGATGAAACAATCCCGAACGATTTCGGCACAAGCGATTTCATTTGGCAGTGGGGGCAATTTCTTGATCACGATATCGATTTAACGGACGGCAGCACGGATGAAGAAGCAAATATCGCGGTTCCGGCCGGCGATCCTTTCTTTGATCCAACAGGGTCCGGGTCGGTCGTTATTCCATTTAATCGGGCGCTTTATGACCCAGAAACGGGAACCGATCTTAAAAACCCTCGCGAACAAGAAAATGAGATTACAAGTTGGATAGACGCGTCCATGATCTACGGATCGGATGACGAACGCGCCGCTGCTTTGCGCGCTGGGCCCGACAGTCCATTCTTAAAGACAAGCCCCGGAAATCTGTTGCCGTATAATGTGGACGCGCTGGCGAACGCGAATGGATTTGTCCAGGACCCGACAACTTTGTTCCTGGCCGGTGATGTGCGGGTTAACGAGCAGCTTGGCCTTGCCGTCATGCACACGCTCTTCGTACGCGAACACAATCGTTTAGCGCGACGCCTGCAACGCCAACACTCGAACGCCGATGCTGAAGAGATATTTCAAACGGCGCGCCGTCTCGTTGCGGCTGAAATTCAAATCATCACCTATAATGAATTTCTACCAGCGCTTCTTGGACGTAACGCAATATCCCGATATCGCCGTTACGATCCTGAAATCAATCCAAGCATATTCAATGAATTTTCAGTCGCGGCCTACAGGCTTGGACATAGTCTGCTGAGTAACGAAATTTTCCGGTTAGACGCAACCGGACAAGAAATTGACGCTGGCCATGTTGCATTACGCGATGCATTTTTCACTGCGCCAATCCATTTGCAAAGTGAGCACGACCTTGATCCGATATTGCGCGGGCTCGCAAGCCAACCCCATCAAAAACTAGATGTAAAAATCGTCAATGCCCTCAGAAATTTTTTGTTCGGCCAGCCCGGACAAGGCGGTTTCGACCTCGCATCGTTGAATATTCAACGCGGCCGCGACCATGGCGTTGGGTCGTATAACGACACGCGCGAAGCATTGGGCATGCCGCGCGTATCGGATTTTGACGAAATCACTTCAGATACCGACCTGCAGCAGGCATTGTTTGATACATACGGCTCGGTCGATGATATTGATCTTTGGATAGGCGGTTTGGCCGAAGACCCGCTTGTTAATGAGGGTTCGCAACTCGGCCCGCTGTTTCGGGAAATCCTTGTCCGCCAGTTTGAAGCCCTAAGAGACGGCGATCGCTTTTGGTATGAGCGAGACTTAACGCGCGACGAACGGCGCCTCGTGGAAGATGTGACGCTCGCAGCCGTCATTCGAAACAACACAAATATCGGCGACGAGCTGCAGGACACTGTGTTCCATGTGGAACGGCGGCCTGATCGACGGCGAAAGTAAACTGACACACACTCTTTGAAAGCGACCTCAAACAAGGAAACGCTTTAGCATTGAGACAATCCGTCCGCCTTCGCTTTGTTAAAGCTCCGGCGTTAGAGCCTTCGCCAAACGAACATACAGCGCGAGTTTCTCCATGAACCGTTGAGCGCGTGACTTACCGGTAGCCTGCTCAAGTAGGTGAAGCTGGCGGACAGAGAGGGATTCGAACCCCGCGCGCCAATGGCGCGCTTTCATAAGAATCGAGGGTGCGACCATCCCGTTGTGGCAAGCGCTCGAGTTTTCCGAGAGTCTGAAGTGGCGGACAGAGAGGGATTCGAACCCCGCGCGCCAATGGCGCGCTTTCATAAGAATCGAGGGGGAGACCATCCCGCTGTGGCGAGCGCTCGAGTTTTTCCGAGGTTCTGAAGTGGCGGACAGAGAGGGATTCGAACCCTCGAGACGGTTGCCCGCCTACACGCGTTCCAGGCGTGCGCCTTCAACCACTCGGCCACCTGTCCGTTGAAGCGCCGGACTATACCTTGGGGCCCGCGCCGCGCAAGGGCGGGAGGCGTTAACCATTGAAGGGCGGCCGGTTTGCAGCGGCCCCTTGATCGGGGTATCGTCTGCCATGACATTTTTGCGTTCTGGTCAGAGGGGGCCGATATGGCGGCGTTTCGTTTTATAGCTTGGGTGTTGGTGGCGATTGCAGTGGCGTTGCTCGGGGCGGACGGGATTTCGTCCATGGAAAATGGCGAACCGGTCATGCGGACGACCGCAGAAATCCTTGGGCTCGTCGGCATTGACGGGATTAGCCTTGCTGAAAACTCTCCTGGCGGCCTTTCTCAGGCGCTTGGCACGGTGATGAACCTGCCGCTCTGGGCAGTGATCGGCGTCATCGGCGTTGTCTTGACCCTCGTCTTCCGGCCGATGGATTGATCGCCCGCAAGAGGCGACAGCGGGTCCCGCTAAAAACCCAGCCCCAAAAAAAGCGCTGTCAGCAAAATAGCTGCAGCGCTTCTTTTCTTGTCACGCGGCAGCCGTCGCAAGTTCACTTAGACGCTGCGCTTCCAGTTTGTTGCGATAGCGGGTCTGGACAATGCTCACCAGCACCATCACGAAAATCACGAAGTAAAAACTTGCCTTCGACATGGCTTCAACCTTGAAATTGAAGAGTTCGAGATGGGCAAGGTGGCCGCCTTCGGTGATCAGCAAAATGCCGACGACCAGCAAGATAAACAACCCGATGACTTCGAACATGCGGTTCTTTTTGAGAAAGTCCGCTACCTGATCGGCGAGCGCAATCATCATAATCCCGCTGATGATAATCGCCGTTGCGATCACCCAGACAACGTGCGTCAGCGCGATCGCCGACAAAAGCGAGTCAAAGGAAAAGACAAGATTCATGGAGACGATCCAGATGATCGCCGTCAACACGGAGCGTTTGCGGGTGTCGGTCGCCTGTTCGATATGCTCGACGGCCAGCAGGTGCATGATCTCTTGCGTCGCCGTGTACATGATAAAAACGCCGCCGAGGATCGATACGATCGCATGGAATGTGAACGTACCTTCCACCACATTGACGAAGGCAATGTGAAACAAGGGCTGTGTAAGGTTGTTGATCAGCGCTAAAACGACGACCATCAAGATCAGGCGCAAAAGGATCGCAAGCCCGATCCCCACCCGCCGGACCATGCGCTGGCTCGGCGCCGGCACTTTGCTGGATTCAATCGAGATATAAAGCAGATTGTCAAAACCAAGCACCGCCTGCAGCATAATCAACATCAACAGCGTGAACCAGTTTTCGGGCGCAAATAGAGATTCCATGGGTCGCCGTCTCCTTCTTTTGGGGGCGCAGGGGCGGCAATCAGCCACAATTCGCCTAGCCCTCGCAAGGCCGGAGAATTTGTGGGCGTAGTGTGGTGCACTTGGTTTCGAGACCACGCAATATTTGATAAGGGTATTGGCTGGTCACCTTGTGAGAATGATGCGCCTGTTTTTCCTTATACTGATGCTGGTGATTGCGGTCGTCGCCCTGATTATCGGGTTGCGCACCCCGCGGACCGACCGCGATTGGCAGGCCCCCTTGTCGCGCGCGCCGCTGTTTGGTCAGACCGAAAATGGCCGTTGGGCGATCGATCATTTGCGCGCCTTTGAATTCGCACCCGAAGGCGCCGCCGTTGCAGAATGGCGGCCGGTGGAAATTGATCCGGCGGCGCTCCAGGAAATCTGGTTTTTTGTCGAGCCCTTCGAAAGCTGGGACGCAGTCGCCCACAGTTTTGTGAGTTTCGTCTTCGACGGCGAGACCCCGCAAACCATCAGCGTTTCGGTCGAAGCGAGAAAAGAAGAGGGGGAAGATTATTCCGCTCTTCGCGGCGCCTTTAACGCTTATGAGCTGCTTTATGTCTGGTCAACGGAAAAGGACATTCTGACGCGCATCGCTGTTCATCTTGATCACGAGCTATACGCTTATCGCCTCGATGTTTCCCCTGAACAGGCGCGCGCCATCCTTGAGCATTTCATCGCTCGCACTAACCGGCTGATCGAGCGCCCGCGCTTTTACAATACGCTGACCTCGAACTGCACCAACGAACTCGCCAAGGCGGTGAACGACGCCTTTCCGGGATCGCTTCCCTGGCGCCGCTCGCATGTCTTTACGGGCCGTTCTGCTGAATATCTGCATCGGCTGGGCTTCCTTGAGGGCGGCAAAGACTTTGAAGCGATCAGGGCGACGGCGGAAATCCGCAGTGCTGTCCACGCCGCCAAGGACTTGCCCGACGGGCCGTTCGCTGCGCAATGGCGGGCTCAAAAGCATCAGAACGCTCCCCAAGAAACGCGTTAACGATTGTTTGCGGCGACAAGCTGCGTGTCCCTTGCGACGAACTGCAGGCTTCAAAATATCAATCGACAAACCGTTTTCCGCATGCGCCGAACGGCGCGGGCGAACACTTTTCAAGCCGCCTTGTATTCCCTATCTCGCCCTTGTCGGAGAGAGAGGAAAACGATCATGGCTAGATTAATTACTGTACTGACTTCTGTCGGCGTTTTGGCTGCAGCAGCAGCCCCTGCGGTTTACGCTTATGCAACGCTGGTTTAACGCCCGACAGCCCACCCCCGCCCACCGAAGACCATAGCGGCGCGTATTTGCCGCTGTGGTCTTTTCATTTTGGGTCAGCGTTTCTATCGCCTTCGCGCTTGACAAAAGCCGCATAGTCTTCCGGCGTATCGACGCCTGGCGCCGCCCCGTCAACAAGCCCAACGGCTACCTTCTCACCCATTTCCAAGATACGAAGCTGTTCAAGTTTCGCGGCCTGTTCAAGCGGGCTTTGCGGCGATTGCGCAAAGTTGGCCAGGTTCTCGCGTGAAAAGGCGTAAACGCCAAGATGCAGAAAATAATCCTGAGGGCGTGAAATCGCGCCGCTGGCCGTCCGCGGGTGCGCACAGATATCCCGCGTAAAAAATAGCGCCCAATAAAAGTCTTCGGCGCCCTCTTTATCCGCCAAGATAACCTTCACTGACGCGGGGTCGTCCGGAGAACCAGGTCCTGTCGCCGTTTCCTTTGAAAACCGGCAAGCAAGGGTCGACGCAAATGCGCCTGACTTCCCATGAATTTCGATCAGCTTTTCAAGATACGCCGGATCGATCTCCGGTTCGTCCCCTTGCAAATTCACAATCACACCCGCTTCAACCATCGCCGCTGCTTCCGCGACGCGCGCCGTCCCGGTCTCATGATGATCGCTGGTCATGACCGCCCTGCCCCCGAAATCTTCGACTGCGCGCATGATGCGTTCATCGTCGGTGGCGACAATCACCGCGTCTGCAGCGCGGCAGGCGGCGGCGCGTTCATACGTATGTTGGATTAGGGGCTTTCCGGTTTCGCTAAGCAGCGGTTTGCCCGGCAAGCGTTCAGAAGCGTAGCGCGCCGGGATGATAATCGCAGCGCCGCTCATGCCGGATTTTGTTTTTGCCGTCGCCAACGCAGCGCCAGCCA
Organism: Hyphococcus sp.; assembly: GCA_028285645.1. Taxonomy (GTDB): domain Bacteria; phylum Pseudomonadota; class Alphaproteobacteria; order Caulobacterales; family Parvularculaceae; genus Hyphococcus. The sequence continues at coordinate 10,855 of JANQOV010000042.1, read as the reverse complement.
GGCCGCAACGAACCCCGCGCCGGCGCCGCCTGCATTTGCGACGGCGTCGGCCAGCTCCGGCGTGCGCACGCCGCCAAGGCCTTGCACCCCTTCCAGCAAGACGCCGTAAACCGCCAACAACGCCGGCGCCGCCCATTTCTGATTCAATAAGTTAACGCGCGCCGGCAATGCCAGAACGCCGAGCAAACCATAGGCGCCAAAATGTGCAAGCTTGTCGCTTAGAGCTTCATCGCCAAAAAGCATACGTGCAAACCAACGGGTGATCGCCATGCCGCTTTCCGTATCGTCAGGATTAGGCGTAAGCGTGAGCCAAGTGACCAGCAGCAGGCAAAGCACAAATACGCCGCGCCAAAGCATTACGTTTTTCATTAGGCGGCGTTTCCTGTGCGGCCGATGAGGTCGCGCTCCCAGTTGATCGCCGTTTCGACAATAAAGTCGATCTCGTCATAGCGCGGGCGCCAATCAAGGACCGTGCGGATCGCCGCATTGTCGGCAATCAATTGCGGCGGATCGCCAGGCCGGCGATCAACAACTTCATAAGGCAGCGCCTTGCCGGTAACGCGCTTGAACGCATCCATCACTTCGTAAACCGAATAGCCGCGCCCATAGCCGCAATTAAGGGTCGCTGAACCGCTGCCGGCGCGGAGCTGCTCCAACGCTGCAAGGTGTGCTTCGGCCAGATCGGTCACATGTACATAGTCACGAATGGCGGTGCCGTCCGGCGTTGGATAGTCGCCGCCATAAACTTGCAGTTTTTCCTGCCGCGCGCCGACGGCGATCTGCGCCGCCACTTTAATGAGATGCGTCGGCTTGCCGATTTCCCCGGCGCGGCCTTTTGGATCGGCGCCGGCGACATTGAAATAGCGCAGCGTCATATAGGTAAGGTCATGGGCGGCGGCGGCGTCCTGCAAAATGCGCTCGCTCATGGCCATTGACGCGCCATACGGCGAGATCGAATGGATCGGCGTCTGCTCGGAGATCGGCGCCCGCTCGGGCATGCCGTAAACCGAGGCCGTCGAAGAAAAGATGAACCGCTTAACGCCGCTTGTGACGCACGCTTTCAGAAGCTCAAGGGTCTTTGCGGTGTTGTTGGTATAATAATCGAGCGGATGCTTGATGGATTCCGGCACCAGAATGGATCCGGCAAAGTGAATTACCTCGACAATGTCGTGCTTTATGATAAGCGCCGAGACCAACTCCATGTCGCCCACATCGGCGACAGTCAACGGCGCTGCTTTCGGCGTCAGCCATTTGGCGCCCGACGAAAGGTCATCAAGGGCGAAGACTTTTTCTCCGGCGTCCAGAAGCGCCAGAACCATGTGGGAGCCGATATAGCCGGCGGCGCCGGTGACAAGCACGCTCATTCGCGATCTCTCCCTGCCCAGCCCTCTCGTTCTTAAAAACGTCGACGCATCGTAGCGTTTCTTTAATAGCCCACATATTCAATGTTGGGGGCTTGCGTCGATCGTTTCACAAAAATTTGTAGTTTTCGAGCCGGAACAATACCATAGAACTATGTTCAACAAATTGTTTACATCTGGTAAGAATTCGGGCGAAGCGCCCGCGGGCGCTAAGATTTATGCGGTTGGCGACATTCACGGACGCGCCGACTTGCTGGACGATCTCCTTCACAAAATTGCAAAAGATGCCGGCGGGCCCGCCAAGGCGACGCTGATTTTTCTTGGCGATTATGTTGATCGCGGACCAGATTCGCGCGGGGTTCTCAATCGATTGATCGCGCTGCAGCCGGATTTCGCCGACGTTGTATTTCTCAAAGGCAATCACGAAGCGGCGATGCTCGACTTTCTGAGCGACCCTGAAGACATGATGCAATGGCTCGATTGGGGCGGCGAAGAAACGCTAGCAAGCTATGGCGTTAAAAGTGTTCTCGCACGCGCCTCGCATGTGCTTGCGGAAGACCTCAGGGCAGCCATGCCCGAAGACCACCTTGCGTTCTTGCAAAACCTCAAACTATGCCATCAACTTGGCGACTATTATTTCGCCCATGCGGGCGTTCGTCCGGGCGTCGCGCTCAACGAGCAAGAAGAAGAAGACTTGCTTTGGATCCGCGGGCGTTTTCACAACGCCATTGAAGAGGAACGGCCTGACAAGATTATCGTGCACGGCCACCATCCGGTGAAAAAAGCGCAAGATCATGGCTGGCGCATTAATGTCGATACAGGCGCTGTCTGGTCCGACCGATTGACTGCTCTTGTGCTGGAAGACAATCGCCGGCGGTTTTTGACAACGTAAGCAGACCCGTTAGCCGACGGCGGACTGCTCTTTGTTATCAGCAATCAACCGCGGACCGCCCGCAACGGACAATATCGACCGCAGCGATTCAACATCACCCTGGGCGTCGCCGCTGGCCAGCGTTTTCGCAAATTCCGCTGCAAAATTTGAAGCATTGATTTCATGGGGCCGCGGGGTGGCGAACAACATGCGCGCGCCGAGCAGAATAGACTCGCGCCAGCGCTCCAGCATCTCCTGCTTGTAGCGCGCCGGCGCAATCAGAAAATCCGGCTCCGCTGTTCGGCAATCGGTCTCCGATATGATCCGAATTCCCTTTTCGCCGAGTGTTGTGCTTTCACGCAAAGCGGCGCTGTCAACCGCTGCGGTAATCACCTTCGCCGCCGGACCAATCCACTCAAGAAACGCTAAAGTCGATGCGTCGGCGCCAAGAATATGCGCGTTCTCACCGCGGCCGGCAATGTCTTCGAGCTGCTCGACAAAGGCCGTGCGAATTGACGCCGCACGCTGTTCGAAGGATTGATACGGCTGAAGCGCGCGCATGGCGAGGGCATTTTCTTCATCCCAAAGCTGCGCCAGCCGTTCGAACCAGGGATCAAAGTCAAAGCTCTCCGTCTCTTTGTGAGTGATGAAGAGGCGAATAGAACCGCCGTCTTTTTCCGTCAGCGCGCCTTTGAAAATTTTAAGATCGTTCTCCCGCAGCAGCCACTCTAGAACCGAAAGCGAAAACAAGGACGAAACGCCGGTCTGCAACGCTTCAATTGAATTGCGGGTAAGGGTCATCGGCGCGTAAAGCGTTTCGAGCGCAAAGACGCCGTCTTCCGTGAGCAGCGATTTAACGCGGGCGATAAGCGCGCGCGGATCGTCCACATGCTCAAGAACGGATACCGCCGTGATGATGTCGAATTTTTTGTCGCCGAACGCAGCGTCAGCGTCCTTCGATGGAAACGCAGCCTTGGTCGTCGTCGCCCATTCTCCAACGCCGTCGACCACGTCATCCAGATCAATCCCATAGCGCTCTACCCAGCGCGGGTAGTAAGACAACAGCGTGCCGTCATTGCAGCCAACGTCGAGAGCTGAGCAATCGCGGCCGGAAAGCAGTTCGAGCGACTCCGTTGCAACAGCGCGCAATTGATCCCTGTTCGAACGATGTCTGCCCGACGGCGCTGTCGGCAAAGGCGCCGTCTCATAAGCGGCTTGCAACAAACCGCAGGCGCGCGCGTCATGGGAAGGATCGCACAACACATACCCGCCCTTGCGGTCTCGGCCGTTCCAGAACCATCGCGTCTCCGACTGGTGCAGCATTGTAAAGGCTGGCGTCAACGCTTTGGAACCGCACGCCCGGCACTTGGTTATTTTTTTCATTTGCTGGCCATTTCCTCAAGACGCAACGATTGGCCGTCACCCTCGCAGCACAGCGTAAACAGGCCGTAAAAGCTGGCTTCACAATGATTTTTTGGAAAGGCTTTAGGAGTTTTAACGAAGCCTTGCAGCGATGGCGTGCGCGGAAAATTAGCCGGCCATGAGCAGTCGCAAATTAATCAAGCAGCAAGACGTTTTATCAGCTTACGAATAAAGTCCTTTGACGCCGCTACTTGCTCAAGCGTGATCGATTCATTTGGCTGATGCGCCTGATCGATGGAGCCTGGCCCGCAGATCACGGTCGAAAAGCCGGCTTCTTGAAATTGCCCGGCTTCCGCTGCGTAAGCGACCACATCGGTTGAATTATGCCCGGTGATCGCTTTAGCAAGATCGGCCGCCGGATTATTCGCCGCAGGCGCAAAAGCAGGCGCATTGGTCATTTGCTCGATTGAAATCTTGCAGTCACGCGAGCGCGAGCGCATTTCCGTTTCAATGCCGCGGGCGTAATCCTCAAACTCGTCAAATATCTCCTGCGGCGCCTCGCCCGGCACCGCCCGCAGATCCCAATCGAACACCGCCTCGCCCGCCATGATGTTGAGCTGCGTGCCGCCATGGACGACATTGACGGTCATAGTCGAATATGGCGGGTCAAAGGGGGAATCTGCTTCGGCGGACCGCTCGCGTGCGGTGCGCATCTCAGTGATTTTGGTGATCAGTCGCGCTGCTGCTTCAACGGCGGAAACGCCCCTGTCCGTCTGGCTTGAATGGGTGGTATAGCCGGTAACGGTAACGCGATAAGACGCGATCCCCTTATGGCCGTCGATGACTTTCATACTGGTTGGTTCGCCGACAATCACCGCCGACGGCGCCGGGACTTTGTTTGCAATCTCGGCAATCATTGATGGCGCGCCAAGACAGCCGATTTCCTCGTCATAAGAAAGCGCGAAAATAATTGGCCGCTTCAATCCTGCTTCGAGCATCTCCGGAACGAGCGACAATCCGATGGCGGAAAAGCTCTTCATGTCCGCAACGCCGCGGCCGTAAAGACGGTCATTTTTTTGGGCGACCGTCCATGGGTCGGTATCCCAATCCTGACCCTCTACGGGCACCACATCTGTGTGGCCTGAGAGAACAACGCCGCCGCCGACATCCGGTCCGACAACCGCATAGAGATTTGCTTTCGTCCCGTCCTCATTAGGAACACGAAAACTCGTCACTCCAAGGCCAGCAAGATACGCCTCTACTTCCTCGATTAACGCAAGGTTCGATTTTGAAGACGTCGTATCATGCGCAACAAGACGCTCGATCCAGGCGATCTGATCGGAAAGGTCTGTCATGGGGGTAACCTGCGCGCCCGCAGCGATGTTTTCAATCTGTTTGTTGCGTTCGGCTTAATCTGTGAGCGCAAAGGGCTCCAGCCCGGATAGACGCATGGCCGCATCCGCCTTAGCCGCCTCGCGGGGGCCAAGCCCCGCCACCGCCTTGGCGAAAGCCGCAATATGCGCGGGCGTCGTGCCGCAACAGCCGCCGACAATATTGACGAGACCGCTTTTCGCCCATTCTTCCAAATGCTCTGTCATCATTTCCGGCGTCTCGTCATAACCGCCAAATGCATTGGGCAGTCCCGCATTGGGGTATGTGGACACAAAACAATCAGCGATGCGCGCCAGCTCAGCCACATAAGGCCGCATCAAATCCGGCCCGAGCGCGCAGTTGACGCCAACGCTTAAGGGACTGGCGTGTCGCACGGAGTTCCAGAACGCTTCCGTGGTCTGACCGGACAAAGTGCGCCCAGACTGATCGGTAATGGTGACGGAAAGCTGGATTGGGATTTCAAAGCCGAGTTCTTCAAACAATTCCTGAACCGCAAAGATCGCCGCTTTGGCGTTTAAGGTATCAAAAATCGTTTCGATGAGGATTGTATCAGCGCCGCCTTCCACCAGGCCCCTTGCCGCTTCGCCATAGGCTGACGCCAGCTCCTCAAAACTTGTATTGCGTTTGCCCGGATCATTAACGTCAGGCGAAATCGAAGCGGTGCGGTTGGTGGGCCCAATAGCGCCGGCGACAAATCGCGGCTTGTCGTCAGTGCTTGCTTCATCGGCGCAGGCGCGCGCAAGCTTTGCGCCTTCAACGTTCAATTCATAGGCGAGCGCTTCCATGCCGTAATCGGCCTGGGCAATGGTGGTCGCCGAAAAGGTGTTGGTCTCGATAATGTCGGCGCCGGCGTCGAGATAAGCGTTGTGCATGTCCGAGACGATGTCAGGCCGCGACAGGATCAAAATGTCATTATTGCCTTTGATGTCCTGGCCCCAATCGGCAAAACGCTCAGCCCGGTAGCCCGCTTCGTCGAGCTCATAGCCTTGAATGAAGGTTCCCGCGGCCCCGTCGAGCACCAGGATTTTTTCACCAAGCAATTGTTTTAGCTCGGCGATTCGCGCCTGCCGGCCGAGAATTGGATCGCTCATAAGGACACCCTTTCGCAGAACATATAAAGATATCTTTATATGATTTGCAAGGGCGAATTGGGGCTTTTGAGGCCGCCCATAAAAAAAAGCCCCGATGAAATCATCGGGGCTTTTAAGGTACTCGGTACGCGTACTTGCTTTACGCTGCTTTGCGCGACCGCACCGTACGGCGCTTGGCCGCCGGCTTGCGAACCGTTTTACGCGCGGCCGTTTTAGCCGTGCTTTTTTTGACAGCTTTTCTTGCTGTTTTTTTCTTGGTTGTTGGTTTTGCCGCTTTTTTGCTGGCCGGCGTTTTCTTGACTTTCAACGTCGTTTTCTTCGCCGTCTTGCGCTTGGCGACAGTTTTGCGCGTCGTTGTTTTGCGCGCTGTCGTTTTGCGGGTCGTAGTCTTACGGGCTGTCGTTTTACGCGCCGTCGTTTTTCTTGCAGTGGTTCTTTTTGTAGCAGCCTTGGTTTTTGATTTGGCCGCAGTTTTTCTTTTGGCCGCCGGCTTGGCGGCTTTGGTCGTTTTTCTCATTTTAGGCGTTCCCCTAGATCGCTGACCAATTGCCAGCCCTTAGGCGGTTACGCCGAACATGGTAAAAAAATAATGAAGATTGCGGGAGCGATACGTTGTGGAACGCAGCTCCCGCGCATCAAAAAACACAAAATTCGCTATTTGATTTCGAGCAACTCGACTTCAAAAATCAGCGCTTCATTAGGTCCGATTGGACCGCCCGGCGTGCCGGTTTCTTTGTAGCCGAGGTCAGGCGGCACGAAGAAACGGAACTTGTCGCCGACCTTCATCAGCTGCACGCCTTCCGTCCAACCGGCAATGACTTGCCCTAACGGAAACTCAGCCGGCTGACCGCGTGAATATGAAGAATCGAATTCCGTGCCGTTGATCAGCGTGCCCTGATAATGCACCCGAACGACGTCAGCCGCCGTCGGATTTTCACCGTCAGCAGGTCCTTCCGTTAAGACTTCATATTGCAAGCCGGACTCAGTCGTTGTGACGCCTTCCTTCTTACCGTTTTCTTCAAGGAATTTGTTTGCCGCCTCGAGGTTCTTCTCAGCGCTGTGCACTTTCAATAGCTCCACTTCATAAATCACCGCTTCATTGGGCCCGATGACGGGCGGCGCGCCGTCCTTGCCATAGGCGAGTTCAGACGGCGCAAAAAATCTGTAGCGATCACCCTCGCGCATCATCATGATGCCCTTGGTCCAACCGGGCAGTTGGTCGGTGAGCGGGAAGCGCGCAGCCGCGCCGCGACCGCCGGAACTGTCGAATTCAACGCCGTCTCTGGACGTGCCCACATATTCGATGTCGATGAGATCGCCGAGCGCCGGTTTGACGCCTTCAGCCGCGCCTTCTTCCAAGACCATATATTGAAGGCCGTCATCGGCTGTGGCAACGCCCTCGCGGGCCGCATTTTCTTCAAGGAAGGCCGCAGAGGCGGCGGCATTTTCCGTCGCCAGTTTTTCAAAATCGGCGGCGGCTTTTGCCTCGGCTTCCGGATTACTTGCCGGCGGCGCCTCTGCTTCAACAGTGTTGGCGCCCTCTGGCGATTCCGGCTGCTCTTCAGCCTCGGCTTGCTCAGAGCTGTTGCAGGCCGCAACCGCTAGCGCCAACAGGCTTGCGCCAAAAATCCTCATTCCTCGCACCGGAATTCTCCTTTGTTGATTCGAATTTGCGCTGACCCTAGCGGATTGCCCCTTGCGGTCCAACTCAGCCGCAACATTGTATTTCGGTCAGGTTCCGGCGTTGAGCCGGATAAACCCATAAACGATGTAGACCAGCGTCCACATGGCGGCGAGCGCCCATGGCGCTAGCACGTCCTTGCCTATCCGCTTCAGCGCTTCCTTGCCGAGCGCCACGATGGCAATGAGCAATGCAAAGCGGGCAAACCGCGCAAGGACCGACATCGCAGCAAAGAGCGCCGGATTGATATTGGCGGCGCCCGCCTCTGCTGCGTAAATCTTGTAAGGCGCGCCTGTTATGGCGCCGAGCGTAAGATGCACGGGCCATGCGCCGTTTATTTCCGACTGAACGCGCTCAATAAGGTCTTGGCCCAACAGCGGCACGGACAGCAAAAAGTCCCGCGCCGCATCGGGCGACGCAGCGCCAAGCCGCCACATGAAATACCCCCCGATCGCCGCAGCCAAGGCGGCGGCGCCGGCAAATCTGAGCGCCTGACGCCAGCCATAGGCGATCACCGCAGCCGTCAAAATCACGTCAGGCACAATGAAAAAGAATGTCGCTTCCGCCGCGCCCCAAACAATCGCGCCGGTAAGCCAAAGCCGTTTGTCCATGAACCAGCGCGGCGGCTTTTCTATTCCCATCGCGGAAAATGCCCCCGTTCCGCTAATGCGTTCATCCGGTCCTCAAGCGTTTCCATGAAGGCGGAAACCGGTTCCTCCCAGGTGAATGGTTCGCCGACGATGACGTCGCAATTAAACGGCACCAGAAACAGGCTTCCTTTAGGCAGCGCCTTGCCAAGCCCGTGCATAAAGACCGGGTGGATCGGCGTTTGAGGCCGCGCTTTAGCGAGATACGCGACGCCGCGTTTGAATTCTGTACGTTGCTCCGGTTCGCCTCGCGATCCTTCCGGGAAGAGAATGAGAATGTCGCCGCGATCGAGCGCCTCTTCGAGATCGGCAAGCGGATTTTTCTTAACGACGCCCCGCGCCAGGGGAATGATCCCGATGATGTTGAGGGCGAACCAGGCAAGAATTTTGTTCTTGAGGAAATAATCCATCGCCGCAACGGGCCGCAAACGCGGCAGGTCCCGCAACGGAAAAAGCGCCAGCAATGTCAGCGTATCAAGATGGGAATTGTGATTGGCGGCAATCACCGCCGGGCCTTTGGTCGGCAAGTTTTCACGGCCGCGCAAGTTTACGCCCAAAATCACCAGCAGGACCGGCCTTACGACAAGGAGAAAAAACGCCGCCCGCAGATATTTGGTCATGTGATCCGTCCACTGAAGACGAAGAAATGCATGGCGTGATAAAAGACCGGCGCGGAATAAGTAAGACTGTCGACGCGATCAAGGATGCCGCCATGGCCGGGGATGAGCCCGCCGGAATCTTTAACGCCGAGATCGCGCTTGAACGCCGATATGGTGATGTCCCCCAAAAAGCCAGCAATCGCGATCATGGCGCCGCCGGCGGCGGCCCATTGCATCGACAAGGGCGTCAAATACGGGCCGGCAAGCGCAGCCGCAATCGCTGTGCTCGCAAGCCCGCCAAGAAATCCTTCCCAGGTTTTCTTAGGACTTACCCGCGGCGTGATTTTGTGCCGGCCAAAGAGCTTGCCCCATGTAAATTGCGCAACGTCGTTGAATTGCGTCAGCGCCACCAGAAAAAGAAGAAGCCCTGCGCCGCCAGCCGGCCCTGCAGCGATGACGCCGCCGGCGCCCGCCGACAAAAGCATCGCCGTATGCGACAGCGCAAAGACCGTGATCATCATGCCCCAGCTCAAGGTTCCAACAGCGCGCAGGAAACCTTCCGTCTTGCCTGCAAGGGTCATCGCCATTGGGAAAAATAAAAACATCCAGACCGGAATGAACGTCAGGAACAATCCGTACCTGCCCTCATGGGCGAAATAAAACTGCACCGGGATCGCCCAATAGGCGAACAGCAATATCAGCCGATCAACGCGCCGCGTTGGAATAAGTGAAAGATATTCCTTGAACGCAAGGAACGCCACGAAGCCGAGAAAGACGGTTGAAACGATCCGGTTGGTGACGATCGCAATGGTGAATACCGTTATCATCCACCACCAGGACGTAACGCGCCGCGACAATTCCTCTGTGGCTTCGCCGGGCGATGATTTACGCAACACAAAAACAATTAGGCTCGCGACAATCAGCACCGCGTAGATAACGCCGATCGCGTAAAGGACCCGCAAGGGCAGCCCGTTAAAGGTTTCCATCGCCAGCCTCTTTCAGCGCCCTCTTTGCGCGATTGTATATCGTTGCAGCGCCCAACATCGCCGCGAGTGCAAGCAAGATCGTGCTCCACAGCGCAGGGCTTGCGCCAACGCCGATCGCCAACGCCAACGCGCCAAAGAAAAACGCACGATCGCTTTTGCCGAAGGGTCCGTCATAGCGACGCGATGCGCCGATCTGGAGGCCGATGACGCCAGTCATTTCCGCAATCACGCCGAACATTACAACGACGACTACCAGCGGCGCATGAATACCGGCGATCATGGCGAAGGGAAGATAGAGCACCGCATCAGACAGGACGTCCGTCAACTCATTAAGGATCGCGCCGAGCGTTGATTTCTGATCGAACTCTCGGGCCAGCATGCCGTCGATGGCGTTAAGCGCCATGCGCAGAAACAAAATGACCGGCAGGCCGATCAACAGATACGCTGCGCCTTTGGTCAGGAAGATTGCTGCACCGTAAATGACACTCAAAGCAAACGCCGCCAGCGTGACCTGATTGGCGGTAACGCCGGCCTTCGCCAGCGCCGTGCATAACGGGCGCAGCATGGCCTGAAATTTCGGCTTCAAGTCGTAAATGGTCGCCACGAAGACCTCGCCGCCGACGGTCGAATAGGGAGATCCTCATAACCAGATTCTCGGCGTGTGCAGGACCCGTTCTCCCGCGTGCGTCAATAACCGTTTTGGGTCAGCATTCTTGCCAAATATTCGGGAAGTCCGCCGCTTTCGTTAACGGTATTTTTTCGCCGGATCGATAGCGTGCCGCAGCGCACTCTAGTGCGCGGTCTAAAGGGCACGGCAATGACGATCAGCGCGCGGCGCATCGGCGGCGAAATCAGCAAAGAGGCG
>JANQOV010000007.1 GCA_028285645.1 Hyphococcus sp. | reverse complement strand
CGCCGGCAGCGGCACGCCCATCCGAACCCGATCGGCGCCGTCTGCGGCGATTGCGTCGCCTGGTTCAAGATCGCCTTCAACGAGGACAATATCCTCCGTACGCTGTAGGATCCTTACAGAAGCCCTTGTCGCCATCCCGTCCTCTCCGCGCTTCCAGACATATGCGCCGGCGCGGTCCCATTGCACCGCAAGCCCCGGCACCGAGATCGCCGGCTCGCCGTCGCTGGTAGTCGACACCGTAAAGACAGCGCCTGGCAGCAACAAACCGCCATTGTTTTCCACCGTTGCTTCAACGCGCAAGGTTCGCGATGCGGAATCGATCCGGCTGTCGATGGCGCTCACCGTTCCCTGATGCACGCGGCCAGCGTCTGAGGTAAGTCGCGCTGTAACCGGCTGGTCGAGCTCAACATAGGCGGCGCTTTCCTGCGGCACCGAAAACTCAACGACAATCGACGACGTATCATCTAGCGTGGTGACAATATCACCCGCTCTTATGTAATCGCCGGCTTCGATCGTTGTGATGCCGACTATGCCGTCAAAGGGCGCCCTGATCGTGCGTTGTTCAAGCTCAAACTCAGCCGACCGCAATTCCGCTTCAAGGGTCTTTAACGCGTTGAACGCCTGCTCCGCTTCAAGCTGCGATCCGGCGTTTTCTTCCGCAAGCTGGCGATAGCGTTCTGCGTTTGACTTCGCGATTGGATATTGCGCGCGGGCGCGTTGCAGCGCGATGGTCTGCGCTTCATCTTCGATCTGCAAAAGAATGTCGCCCGCCTTAACGCGCTTGCCGGGCGCAAGATCGACGATTTCAACCAGCCCTGTTGCTTCGGAGGTGATCGCCACGCTTTTGAGCGCGCGCGCCTCGCCCAGTACATCAATTGTCTTTTCGATAGCCGCTTCTTGAGCAACCGCCATGGCGACCGTGGGCGCATAGCCGCCGCGGCCTGGCCGCCCGCCGGGGCGACCGCCCGACCTTCCGGGACCAGCCCGGCCAGCGCCAGGTCCGGCCTCAGCGCTACGGACCTCTTCGCCCTGGCCACCGCCCACACCGCTTGTCATGACAAAGCCGGTCACGCCGGCTCCAACAGCGAGGCCGAGAACGCAAGCCAGGACGAGCGGCCCGGTAATCTTCATGACTGACGCCTCCCAATGGGCATGCGTCCGCCGTCATTGCGACAGCAAACGGATAATGGTCCCGACATATATATTATACGTCCCTTGTTTAAGAATACGTCGCTCAATCGATTTGGATCATAAATCCGGCTTGGAATGCGGCTTCCAGGCGGCTAGCGCCGCGAAAGGGCCTGATAAGCGGCCAGGCGGCGCACATTGTGGATGTGGCGCATACGGCAGCGCTACCCAATAAACGGCTGACCCGCCATCGCCTGCAGAAACGTCACAACGGCAAGCCCCGCGCCGACAAACGCAGCGAGCCAGACGAGGGTTCTTGGAACGCTGCTTTCCGCGCCAAACAGCTTGTCGCCAACATAACCGACAAGCGGCAAAACCTGCATCAAGTGCGTTGCGAAGAAATGCGGAACGCGGAGATCGCCGCCTTGGCGCGACCAGCCAAAAATCGGGACGCCGCCGGCGTCGGTCGCCGGCGCGTCTATCCAGTGGCCGGACCCCATCGACATATAGCCGGCCAAAAATAACGTCAGGAAGAAGCCAAGCGTCAATCCAAGCCCGGCGCCGAGCTTAAGGCCCGGCGTCAGTTTTTCGGAAACTGACGCAAACAAAAACCGCAGGCCAACAACAAGCGCCGGCAGGATCAACAATAAGGCGCCGATCCCCATCAACGCATAAATGGCGACATCAAGCGAAGTCTCGCGGTTGAAATGCGATGCGAGCCCCCGCGCCGACTGTCCGCTAATCAGGATGATCTCAAGCAAACCGGAAAGCGCCGATACGGCCGCAATCACGCCGAGCCAAAGCGCCTTTCGCGCATCAGCTGTTAGAAAACGCGCGAGAACTGCCAGCGTCATCAAATGAAGCGCCGTTGAAACCTGAAATTTTAACGGCTTGATCCAAATCGAAATGTCATTGACCATCCGCGCGTCAAGCTGCCAGGCGATGAGCGTCGCTGGAATCGTCGCGAGAATGAGAAACGCGCTTTGCAGCCATACGCGCTCGGCAAAATAATAGCGGGTCATGCAGCGGCTCCTCCGGCTATTCCTTTATTCGCGCCGCCGACCGCGCGCCAACCGGCGCTTGTCAAAACGAAGAGCAGAAAACCGAGGGGTCCGAACATCAGGGTAAAGAATAATATCGGTATTTGAATGAGTCTGGATATGCCGATTTCGTCAGCGCGCGCGGCGATCCAGGTTCCGACCGCGAGGTCAAAGGCAAGATAATGGATCCACCCAGCGAGGAGGATTTCGTCTTTTCCAAATAGCGCCTTGACTTCCGCAAGAGAGCTGTAGCCGCCGCCTTCCGCGCTTGTGAAATAGGCGAACATAAGCCCGCCATAGAGCGCGCCGAGTGCAGCGGGGATCAAAATGCCTGCAGTGACGAGCACGAAGCCCCATCGTTTTGGCGACAGCACCAACAAGAGCCAACCGATCATGGCAAGATTGCCGCTCCAGCTAAAAAGCATGTCGAGATCGTAAGGCATTTTTATCCCCCTCTTCCATTCACATGGTCGCGCCGACAATCGAGAACAGTCAACTGTGTACAATCGTGAAGCTTAGACCTTCGGCAGGCAGGTTAAAAGCGGCGTCCTCCCATTTCGCCGGGCGGAAACGCCGCTATTGCGATCGTTTGCAACGACTGTGAAAGACGCGAGGCTCTTTTAGGTCGGCTGGATCGATTACCGGGAAGAGCTTCCGCGCTTTTTTGATTTCACGCCCGGTGGTTGCAATCGATTGCCTACGCCGCGCCGATCAGGGGCAGGCCGCGGCCTTTGCCGGCGTCGTCCATGCCATAACCGATGAGGAAATCGTCAGCGCCGGCCTCGAAACCAATATAGTCAGGGTTCAAATCTTCTGCATGACCGGTGAGTTTTTTGACCAGCACGCAGGTCTTCACGTCCGCCGCGCCGCGGTCGGCGATCATGCCCTTGCCGAAATGCAGCGACCGGCCCGTGTCGAGCACATCGTCAATCAACAGGACGGTGCGGCCTTTCACATCGACAGAAAAATCTTTCAGCAGCGTCACCACTCCCGATGAAGCGCGGGCGCCGCCATAAGAAGAAAGCTGCACGAAATCGACCAGCGGATCCGCGCCCACTTTGTGGAGGGCGCGCAAAAGATCTGCTGCAAAAATAAAAGCGCCGGTCAACACCGGCGCCATCAAAAAGTCCGACGGCAAGTCCTCCGCCATTTCCTTGGCCAATTCGTCGATTCGGTTTGCAATGTCTTCTTCTGAAAAGAGCGTGCGCAAGGAAACCCCCAAGCTTTTATCTAGGCTTGGCGACGCTGTCTCAATGACAACTTTTAGAAAAGCCGAGCCCTATTGCTTGCGCTGTACGGGGCTTGCGGGCGCAAACGACAATGCGACCTCGACAACCCCATTCGGCGCCGGAGCGCGCGTTATAAAGGGGGCAAGACCGCCTGCCAAGACATCCGCCTCGCTGACGCTGAAAGTCCAGCGCGACAGAAGCTCGCCATCGGGCCCGAGCGCTTCCGCCTGCAACAGCGGCGGCGATACCGCTTCTTCAGAGACGTTGCGAATCTGGCCGGTAATTTCGATGGTCGGTCCCGCGGTCGACATGGCGAGGCGATGGCGCACATTTTCAATCGCCAGCCCGTGGGGCGTCGTTTCAACGCCAAAGACCTGATAAGCGTCGGCGGCGCCAGGCGCGACGCTGACAATCTCATCACGATAGACCACAACCGCAAAGATCGTCGCAGCGACAACGCCGATCCAGGCAGACCAGCCGAGGGCGCGGATAGGCGTCATGCGGTTTTTCTCACGGGCTTCGGCGCGGCGGCGCGCTTTGCGCAGGGCTTTTTCAAGCTCGCGCGGATGCACCCGCAAGGCTTCAAAAAATTCATCGTCAAAATAGCGCGGGTCGATCGGTTCAACGCGGGTGACCGCCGTCGCCCGGCGGCGTTCTTCGCGAATGCGCCGGCCAAAGCCGCGCGGCCGTTCTTCAGCGTCATCGTTATCGTCTACCGCTTCCCAATCGGCGTCGACGATGCGGCCGCGGGCGGCGCGGTCCGTTTCAAACGCTTCATCGGCGTCATCTTCGGGCTCATCTCTGCGATCATCGACGCTGGCGTGTGCAGAAAAGTCATCATCATTGTTTTCGTTGCGCTCATCATCACGAGCGGCGCGGGTTTCGTCCCGGCGTTCAGCGCGAAGCGCGCCATCGTCATCTTGTGATTCTTCATCCCGAGCGTCAGCGGCGCGATCATCTTCGTCGTCGGCCTCTACTTTGACGTCGCCGTGCGCGCGATCGGGCCGGCCCGTCGATAACGCATCCTCGTCGTCATCCTTGTCGCGATCGAATCGGGAAAAGAAGGAACGACGCGGCGCCTCGTCTTCATCTTTTTTGGCCTTCGGGCGCAAAGCAAAGAACGGCCGGCGCTCTTCTTCATCCTCATCGTCATTCTCGTCCATGAGGAACTTGCGGCCGCGTTTCCAGCGCGGCGCATCCTCTTCCGCGTCATCAGAAGATTCAGCAGCGGATTTTTCGTCTGACGCCCCGCCCCGGTCAGTCTCATCTGCTTTGGACGAAGGCTCGGTCTTGTCGTCTGCAACGACATTGTCGAAAAGCCGATCGTCTTCATCATCCTCGGCCGCGGCGCCGCGCTTGCCAAACGCCGAAATATTGGCTTCATCATCGGCCGGCGCATCATCGGCGTCCTGCCCGGCTTTTCCGTGTTTTCGGGCCTCGACCTCATCTTCACGGCCAAGGGAGACCATATCCTCCATGACTGCCGGCGCAGGCACGAACCAACTTTCTCCACAGGCGGTGCAGCGCACCGAGCGGCCATCGGGCTCGAACCGATCGTCGTCAACATCATAACGAGTGGCGCATTCTGGACAGGTAATTATCATGGGCGGGCAGAATCACTGTTTTGCTGTACATCAGCCACCATGGGCGAATGACAGGATGAGATGTCGTGATCAGTTTTGAAGAAGCCGGGCTTTCCTATGATGACGGGCCCGAAATCCTGTCCGACATTAACTTTCAACTGGGCGAAGGCGAATTCCGCTTCCTGACCGGACCGTCCGGGGCCGGCAAAACCTCGCTTCTTAAAATGATTTACCTGGCGCTCCGGCCAACCCGCGGGCAATTCTTTCTGTTCGGTGAAGACGCCATGAATGCGCCGCGCGAGGCGTTGCCCGCCCTGCGCCGCCGCATTGGCGTTGTTTTTCAGGAATTTCGCCTGCTCGACCATCTCACCGCCTTCGAAAACGCCGCCCTTCCTATGAAAGTCGCCGGTATTAACCACAATCAATATCGTGAAGACGTAAGCGAACTCTTAAACTGGGTCGGTCTGGGCGACAGGATGGAGGCAAAACCAGCCACTCTTTCCGGCGGTGAGAAGCAGCGGGTCGCATTGGCGCGCGCGCTCGTTTCGAAACCGGATCTCATCCTCGCCGACGAACCCACGGGCAACGTCGATCCGGCCATGGCGGAACGCATCATGAAACTGTTTGTAGAGTTAAATAAGCTTGGCGCCGCGGTGATTGTCGCGACCCACGATTTACATTTGGTTCAGTCTTTGGGCAAACCGGTGATGCGCATCACCGACGGAAAGTTGTCGCGGTTCGCCGGCGCTGGTGGAGCATCCTGATGAGCGGCGTTGACGCAACCGAAGCGCCAGGCCTTGACGCCGACAAAGACGCGACTGCGGATGACGACGCGCAGGCTGTTTCCAAAGAACCGCGCAGCGGGTTGTTCCGCTGGCGCCGCAGCGAGCCCCTATTGCCGGAGGCCGGCGCGGGCGGCGCGCCGTTAACGGCGGTGATCGGCGTTATCTCCTTCCTTGCAGCGCTCGCCCTTTCAGCCCTGTTGTTCATTAACACCGCCGCCAATCGATGGACGTCGGAACTGCAATCGGAAATCACGGTGCAAATCAAAGGTGCCGATCCCGCGGAGATTAACGCCGGCGCAGAGGTCGCTCTTGAGATTCTGCGCGACACCGAAGGCGTCTTTGATGTTCGGCGGAAAAGCGAACAGGAAACTGCAGCGCTGCTTGAACCTTGGCTTGGCGAAGGCAACGCATCTCAATTTTTGACCATTCCCGCGCTGATCGAAATCAAAGTGACCCAGGAAGCGCGCAACAATCTTGACACTTTGCGAAGCCGCCTTGCCGAAGCGGCCCCCGGCGCGAGCCTTGATGATCACGCAGGATGGCATGCAAGGCTGTCATCCGCTGCCCGGTCGGGACAGGCCCTTGCCTTTGTGGTGTTCCTTCTGGTGATGGGCGCTGCCTGCGCGATTTCGGTTTTTGCAGCGCGCGCCGGCCTTGCCGCCAATCATGAAATCGTTTCCGTCCTGCATCTCGTCGGCGCGACGGACACATTCATCGCCAGCGAAGTGCAACGCCGGTTTTTGGTTTTGGGCTTGCGGGGCTCTCTTGCGGGTCTTGCGGCGGCGCTGGCGGCGCTTGCCTTGGCGGCGTTCGCTATGCGCGCTTCCTCTAGCGCCAGCAACTTTCTGCCGTCTTTTGAGCTGAGCGGCTGGCTTGCCGCATGGCTTTTGACCGTGCCGATCTTTACTTGTTGCGTCACGGCGCTAACCGCAAGGCTTACCGTCATGAACACCCTCAGAAAGCAGTATTGATACCCTGTTCCGGCGGGTGGTCGCGCCCGCGCGTTTGGGCTACCTTCTGAGATGGTCAGCGAAGAATTTGAGGACGTATCTTGCAGCGCCTGTTTCTCAGCCTCATCCTTGCCGGTTTGATCTGGGCGATCGGGTTGTCGCTTTTCATCAGCCGCATCCCTGCGCCGTTTGATCAGACAGCGCCGAGAGGAGACGGCGTTGTTGTTTATACGGGCGGCGGCGCGCGGCTGACAGCGGCCATGGAAATCTTCATGAACGGCGCGGGTGACCGCCTGTTGATATCAGGCGTGCACCCGGAAACCTCTCGCGCCCGACTTTCGGAAATCTGGCCGGGCGAACCGGAGACATTCGATTGCTGCGTCGATCTCGGTCATGACGCCGAAACAACCGAAGGCAATGCTGACGAATTGAAAAACTGGGCCAAAGACAACGGCTTTGACACGATCATTCTAGTCACGTCGGACTATCACATGCCGCGAGCGCTGGCGACGACCAATGGCCGCATCGCGGATGTTGAGATCATCCCTTACGTCGTTTCGTCCGGCTATCTGCTCACAGACGGCAGACCTGCCTCAGCCAACGCCTGGCGCGTGCTCGCCGGCGAATATTCAAAGTTTCTGCTGGCGCGCGCTAAAGCGTTCGCCGCCTCGCTTGGATAACCGTTCTTCATGACGTTTGTTCGCTCGCTCCTCTTCCGGGTTGTGCTGTTTGCGTCATCGCCAATCCTGGCGATTGTGCTTTCGCCGGCATTGCTTTTTGGGCGGCAAGGCGTGCGTTATCTCGCAAAAGTCTGGGCGCGGATGGTGCTGCTTGAGCTGCGGTTCTTTTGCGGTATTTCACACCGTGTCGAGGGCGCAGAAAACATGCCCCAAGGCGGCGGCGTTGTAGCGGCCAATCATCAATCCATGTGGGAGACGATTGCGCTTTATGCGCTTTTGCCAAAGTCCGCTTTCATCGTGAAGCGCGAACTTGAAAACATCCCCGTGTTCGGCTGGTTCCTGCGTCCCGCCGGCAATATTGTCATCGACCGTCAAGGCGGCGCCAAAGCGTTGCGCGCTATGACCCGCGCCGCCCAGCAAATCGTTGAAGGCGGCGGACAAATCATTGTCTTTCCTGAAGGCACCAGAGTACAGCCCGGTCAACATGTAGAATTTCAGCCGGGCTTGGCTGGCGTTTACAAGGCAGTCGCAGCGCCCTGTTACCCCGTCGCCCATGATAGTGGCCGCTTTTGGCGTCATCCTGGCCCTGAAAAAACGCCCGGCGTCATTACTATAAGATTTTTGCCGCCGATCCCGGCCAATCTTGAACGCAAACGTTTTCTTTCCGAAGTGCAAACAGCCATCGAGGCGGCGCGGCCTGATCTGGAGGATGGCGCGCCCGCGACCGCAGCCTCAAAATCCCAAAAAATTGGGGGCGTCAATGTCGCGTGATCTTCAAGGCTCGACCGCCCGGCTCAAACGCCGTTGGCTTTACTTACCTTTTATCATTGCCGCCGTGATTGTCGCCGCCTACGGATTGTTGTGGCGCGCCGGCGCCAATGAGATGAAGAAATATGTCGCGACTTGGGTCGATGAACAACGCGCTGCGGGATTTCAGGTTGAGCATGGCGAGGTGCGCACAGACGGTTTTCCGTTTGTCCTTCGTGCGTTGATTGACGACGCGTCCATCGCAGCCCCTGGCCAGTGGCGCTGGCGTACAGACCAGCTCGCTATCGATGCGCTGCCCTATGATTTAAATCGACTAGTGTTCTCCCCGTCCGGCGAACAGCGAATTTCTGTCGAGAACGCGGGAGCGTGGCGCATTGAAGCCGATGATTTCCGCACCAGCATCGCTAGTAATAAGACCAGCGGCTGGATGTTCAGCGCAACCGTCGGCAATGCCGCGATTGAGCCTCTGGCAAACGGCGCCAGCGCGCAGATTGATGCGCTTGTGCTCGATCTCGCTCCCGATCCCGCAGATCCGGCGACGCTGACCCTTAAAATCGCCGGCGATGGATTCACGACAAATGACGGCGGCGGCGAATTCAAGCTGGCGCGGCTTGAAGCAGCGCTCGCCCTCACACGGACCGAGCTTTTGTCCGCGCCGGACCCCGCGGCGGCCTGGCGCGCAGAGGGCGGCGAACTCAAGATCGCTCATTTCTTTGCGCAAAACAGCCAAGCATCATTAGCCATTGCCGGCGCGCTGCATCTTGATCGTGAGAACTTCCTCGCCGGAACACTCGATACAGAAGTAACAAATCCCGCGGCGCTGGTGCGGGCGGCAGGCGCGGCGGGCCTGCTCAACGATCAGGAAACAGAGCAGGCGGAAGCAGGCCTTACCCTTGCCGCCATTGCAGGCGGCGGAAAAATCGCAGCGCCGGTCATCTTGAAAGACGGCGTTGCAGAAATTGCAGGCGTCAAAATTGCGCCATTACCAAATTTTGAATAGTTCGTCTTCGACCTAAATTCGTCGGGCGCCAATCACGACGGCGTCGACGGCCACATTGGTCCCTATTTTGTCGCGGCTTAACATTTTCCGTTAAGATTGTTTTTCAATTTCATTGACGTACAATCGAACGATATTCACTCGCGGCGGGACATTTTGTGAATAGTATGTTCTCTTCCTTAATCCGAAAACCTCTGTTTTTAGTCAGCCTTATCGCCGCCACCGCCATCGCTTTCTTGATGATCGGGGGCGCCATCGGATTTGCCCTTTCCAGCGATCGTATCCTGATGCGGCTATTTGAAATGAAGGCGGACTATGACGCCAGCCGGGACGCTGATGTCGTCCAGACGGAAAAAGAGACGGCGCTCTCCCGTATCCGCTTCACGAAGGTCCGAGTCGGCGATTTCAGCGGCGGCGGCGGAGCGCTTGTTGAGGTTGACGGCCGGCTGATATTTACAACCCCGAAAGGCAAACTCGGCGTTCTCGACGCGCGCAGCAATGACTTTGCCCTTTCTTATGGCGGCCCTGACATTCCGATGAATGTGGAAGAAATGGACGCCAGCGATTATGCTAAGTCGCCTTTGTTTACACGTCGCTTCGTCCGGGCGCTTGGTTTTCTCACCGCGGCCAAGGGCGATGGCCGTTACGATCTTTACGCCAGTCATCACGCCTTCAACGGCAGTTGTATCGACTTCAAGATCAGCAAAATCGAGGTTATCGCAACAGCAACCGCAATCGAATTTGCCAATGCAGATTGGCAAACCGTTTACACCGCTGTCCCATGCATCGCTTACAAAACGTCCGACAATTTGTTTCAAGGCGAGGAAGCCGGCGGCGCAATGGTTCAGATAGCGCCGGGACGACTACTGGTCACGATTGGCGACCACGGCATCGACGGCGATAAGCCGGGCGAAATCAAAGTTTCCATGGATCCAACTTCCCATCTCGGCAAGGTCATCGAGATTGATCTTGCAACTGGCGATGCAGAGATTTACGCGTCGGGTCTTCGTAACCCGCAAGGCATGATCGCAAGCCGGGATGGTCGTGTCTGGCTGACCGAACACGGACCGCAAGGGGGCGATGAAATCAATATCGTCAAACGGGACGCCAATTATGGTTGGCCGGAGGTGACGCTCGGCTCCGATTACGCCGATCCCGGGCGACAATTGGCGCGCAGACCATGGCCTTTTAATCCGGTGCAAGGCCGGCATGATGGTTTTGAAAAACCGGTTTTTTCATTTGTCCCGTCGCCGGCCATTAGCCCACTGACAGAAATTGACGGGAACGAGTTTCCGCTCTGGAAAGACGATTTGCTGGTTGGTTCGTTAAGATCTCAAACGCTCTTTCGCCTTCGCCGAAACGACGATCGCATTCTATACGCGGAGCCAATCGAAGTTCGCGAAAGAATACGCGACCTGATCACCATGGAAGATGGACGCATCGCCATGCTGACAGACTCCGCGCGCATTCAGATCATCAGCAATGGCGATGAAGCGGGCGAACCGGCGCCGATTAGCCTTTCCGGGTTGGAAGGGGCGCCGAAAGAAAAAAGCCGGATCAGCGCTGACGCCAGCAATGTTGAAATCGGCGAAATTACCTATGAATTACGGTGCGCATCCTGCCACAGTTTAAGCGGCGAACCGCTTCCCGGACCGCCCCTAAATGGCGTTGTAAGGCGTGATATAGCCAGCGTTGAAGGCTATCCCTATTCCGACGCCCTCACGAACATGTCAGGAAGATGGTCAAAGAAACGCCTTCGAGAATTCATCAATGATGTTGACGCAACGGCGCCGGGCACGACCATGCAGCATTTGCCGGAAGGCCATGAATATAGCCGCGCTGTTGTCGACTATCTCGCGACGGTAAAATAAAAGGCGGCGGCGGGTTAGCCGAACATGGCGCCAAGTTGCGCCGGCGTTTCCGATTGCAATTCAACAAGGCGCGCAAATTCGTCAACATAGATTGCGCCCTCTGTTGTTTTCTGCACGATCACAATGCGCTTGTCGTCAGCATCGCGTACGCGCTTGATGAAACCTAAAATCGACAAGGCGTCGAGCGCGCGCGATATCGCCGGCTTAGGCACATTCAGTTCGCGAGCGAGCGCGCGCACCGTATGCGGTCCCGGCGTTAAGTAAACCGTCAAAAGGATCGACCATTGCCGCATGGAAAGATCAGGACCGTCAGCGCGCACCGCCTCAGTCATCACATCTCGCCAGCTCGTCAAAACATCTGTCAGCGCCATAATACCCGGCCCGTTCAGGGAGCGCCACGCCCATTCGAATCGGACGCCGCTACTCATGGAGAAGTACAATCCATGCAACTGTTCGCCCAAAGAGGGCAAGTCCCCTGACACGCTGATCGCGGCGGCGGCTAAAGGCTTGTAATACCTGTTGTGCTCAAGAAGGAATCAGTCCGCGTAACGCGCCCGTAGCATATCAAAGAGCGCCCGCACCGCTTGCGCTTCGCCGCCAACTGGCCGGCCGGGCGCAGCTTTCGGTCGCCAGGCGTAAATGTCAAAGTGCATCCAGTTCTCCGGCTCGGCGACAAAACGCTGTAAAAACAATGCGGCGGTGACCGATCCGGCAAAACTGTTTGGCGAAATATGGCTGACATCGGCGATTTGCGAAGACAACATCGCATCATAGCCGCGCCATAAGGGCATCCGCCAAACCGGATCGCTGGCGTTATCAGCAGCTTGGTTCAGCGCTTCCGCCAGCCGGTCGTCATTGCAGTAATAAGGCGCAAGCTCGGGTCCCAGAGCGATGCGCGCAGCGCCGGTCAATGTCGCCATGGAAATCATCAGGTCGGGGGTTTCCTCGGCGCCAAGCGCTAAAGCATCCGCTAGAATGAGCCTTCCTTCCGCGTCAGTGTTGCCGATTTCAACGCTCAAGCCCTTGCGGCTCGGCAACACGTCCCCCGGCCGAAAAGCGTTGCCGGCGATGGCGTTTTCGACCGCTGGTGCGAGCACTCTGAGGCGCACATCAAGGCCCGCTTCCATAATCATCTGCGCCAGCGCCAAGACATGGGCTGCGCCGCCCATGTCTTTTTTCATGAGCGCCATGCCAGCGGCGCCTTTAATGTTGAGCCCGCCGCTGTCGAAAGTAACGCCCTTGCCGACCAGCGTCAGCTTTGGCGCGTCATCACGACCCCAACGGATATCGATGAGCCGCGGCGCAACGGTCGCCGCCCTGCCTACCGCATGCACAAGCGGAAAATGCTCCGTTAACAAATTATCACCAACGATGACGCTTGTCTCAGCGCCATGCTCTTCGGCAAGCTCGCTCGCCCGCGCCTCAAGCGCTTCCGGCGTAAGGTCCCCGGCGGGCGTATTCACCAGGTCACGCACCAGCGCCACTGCGTCAACCTGACGCCGCGCCGCATCTAAGTCTGCGTTGATGGGCGCAATCAGCGCCGCCGCCGCTTCCGGCATTTTCTTGTATTCGTCAAAGCGATAGCCGCCGATCAACCAGGCATACGCCCTTAATGTTGCATCGTGGTCAGAAAAATCACCGGAAAGCGCGTACTCGCCTTTTGGCAGCTTGTCAGCAGCGGCTGCGATGACAAACGGGTCTGATCCGTCTCCGGCCCCGACGACGACGCCATCCTCGCCCGCAAGCACCACGCCTGTGTCTCCCGAGAATCC
This sequence comes from Hyphococcus sp., assembly GCA_028285645.1. Lineage (GTDB taxonomy): Bacteria > Pseudomonadota > Alphaproteobacteria > Caulobacterales > Parvularculaceae > Hyphococcus. The sequence continues at coordinate 798 of JANQOV010000007.1, read as the reverse complement.
GTTCGCCTTCGCCAACGACACGAGCGATGACGGCGCGCCGCCAAACCCGTCGTCGCCATCCCGCACAATAAATATAGGTTTGGCGGCGAGCGCTGCAGTCTCGTTAAATGGTTTCAAAAGATCGTGTCGCATCAATCATCCGTTAAGTTGTCTTACCAAGAACAAGCGTTACTCGATTAAGGCTTTGTTGAACACATTTCGCCATGATCGCCCTTGAATTGTCCTGATCACTTCGAGGAACCGTCATGGCTGAACGCCCGTCCATCCGCACGTTAAAATACGCAAGTTTTGGCCTTTGCGCCATAATGCTCCCAGCTTGCGGGACTATGAGCAAGTCCTCTTCCGCTGAAGAAGCCGAAACGAAAGCCTACAAAGAGGCCATCGGCGTCTACGCCAATCCTGCGAGCGAAGCCGGTCTTGACCCGATCGCCGCCGCCGCCTTCTGGGGTACGCGCTATAATCGCGACCATTCGGATGCAGCAGTTGCTGTCAAATTTTCAAGCGCCTTGCGCAAAATTGGGTCAGTAGATGAAGCCGTCGGCGTCATGCAGAAAACCGCTACGCTTCATCCGGACGATGTCAATGTCAATCTGGAATTCGGCAAGACGCTGATCGAAGACGGCCGCGCTTTTGAGGCGGTGCGGTATTTTGAAACCGCTGCCGCGAAGAAAGTTGACGACTGGCGCGTGTTTTCGGGCCTTGGCGTCGCGCTTGACCAGATCGGCGAACACGACCGCGCCCGGCAAAAATATGACCGCGCACTGAGCCTGGCGCCTGGCGCCGCAACGGTGCTCAACA
>JANQOV010000025.1 GCA_028285645.1 Hyphococcus sp. | reverse complement strand
ATCGAGGCAATGGGCGGCGTCCTCAAAGGCACTGTCCAACTTATGGTCGTCACATCAACCATTCCGATGCAGACGCCAGGAACGATTGTGACAGAGGCCACGCCTGCGCCAGATCTTGCCAGCGGATATCCTCGTAAATCAGAGGCGGCCGCGGCCGATCTGGCCCAACGAGGCGTAAATACTGCCGCCGTTCGCCTGCCGCCTTCAGTCCATGGCAAAGGCGATCACGCTTTCGTCCCTACACTGATCGATATCGCCCGCAAAAGGGGCAACGCAGCTTATTTCGCCGAGCGAGAAAACCGCTGGCCCGCTGTACACCGGGTTGATGCGGCTCGCCTTTACAGTCTTGCGTTGAAGCATGGCCGGCCGGACGGCCCGTATCAGGCTGTCGCAGAGGAAGCCATTCCTTTTAGAAAAATTGCAGAAGCAGTTGGCTCGCTTTTGGATGTCCCAACCATCGCCCTCAGCGAAGAAGAGGCCAAGGACTATTTCTCTTCATTTCATATGTTTGCAGGCATGGATTGCGCCGCCTCCAGCGAGCGCACCCAGTCGATATTGGGCTGGCGGCCCGTCGAACCAGACCTGCTCTCGGATATCGCCAACGCTGGATATATCGATGGCCCCAAAGGATTGCCCGTAGCATAGGCGAAAGCTTGAGCCAGCGGGGGATCCTGCCGGAAAGACTAAAGACAAGGCATACGCGAAATGAATAGCAATCCCGGTCCAGGTAAAACGATTGAACGCGGACAAGCGGGCTTCGATGAGGCGCTCTTCGACACTAGTTTCAGCGTCGACGACCCCGGCGTACGTCCAGAACTCATTGTTCAGGCTAATGACGTTTCTGATGTCGTTGCGGCGGTGGAAAGGGCCAATGCCTCCGATTTAAAAGTCGCGGTCGTTTCCGGAGGCCATAGTTGGGCGCAGAACCACATCCGCGATGGCGGAATGCTTATCGATTTGTCGCGGTTAAACGAAATCCAGATCGATGCGGAATGCAAAACGGCCGTCGTCGGACCCGCAGCCCGTTCGGGCGATATCGACGCCCTTCTGGCAAAGCAAAAGCTCTTTTTTCCCGTCGCACATGCCTACACTGTGGGCATGGGGGGATTTCTGCTGCAAGGCGGTTTCGGCTGGAACAGCCGGATGATGGGCTTGGCGTGTCAAAACGTAACAGCCGCGGACGTCGTGCTGGCCGATGGCTCTCTCGTACATGCCAGCGAAAGCGAGAACGCCGACATATTCTGGGCTGTGAGGGGATCCGGTCCGGGGTTCTTTGGAATTGTCGTGCGTTTTTATCTCAAGCTGCACGACCGGCCAAAATTCACCGGGATTAAATTGCAGGTCTTCCAATTAAAGCATCTGGAAGATGTCCTGCGCTGGGCCGATGAGGTTGGGCCGACCGTATCGCCGCGCGTGGAATTCCAGATGGTGATCAATCGCAAGCCTCTCGGCTTCTTCTCCCACGGCATTGAGGTCCTGTGTCCGGTGTTGGCCGATAGCCGGAAGGAGGCGAAAGACGCGGTTTCTTTCATCGACAAAAGTCCTGTCCGCCGCAAGGCGAGCCTCACCCTGCCGGTGATACCGGTCTCGCTCACCTCGGTAATGCGCGGCGCCGAAAAGGTCGTGTTCGTTGAAGGAGCACGATGGCATACTGACAATATGTGGCTAAAATCGCCAATCGATCCGGTGCTGCCGAAACTGCGCGCCATGGCGGAGAGTCAGCCCGCACCGCCAGCGCATGCGCTGTGGATGAACTGGAATCCGATCTCTAGAGACAGGCCCGACATGGCTTTTTCGCTCGAAGCTCAATCCTATCTGGCGCTTTATGGCGCGATCAAGGGCGAAACAATCAATCCCGCGGATGAAACCTGGGCCACTGACCACTTGCGGGCGATGGAGCATCACGGCTTAGGGTCCCAGTTGGGGGATGAAAACCTGGCGCGGCGAGCAACCAATTTCTTGAAGCCGGATAATCTCGCGCGCTTGACCTCGCTGACCGCAAAATATGACCCAAACGGGCGGTTTTATTCATTCGGCCACCTGAAGTGAACCCGGTTTAGACAGCAGCTTGCGAACAATGCGCGCAGCAACAGGCGTCCGCGCCATGGCCCGAGACATGAGTGCTTAAAGTCTGTCTGGAATGTGAATCTCGATTCGATGCGAGCTAGTTTTCTCACCCACCTTCGCCTTGCCCTTGGTAAAGTGTTGCACATTGCCGAGTCGGAGTCGGCAATCAACAATCGACTCGCCGGTCACTGCACCTAAGTTGTTTCTTCGACTTCACTAGAACCGATTTCCTGCAAGATAACCCGAAATTCGACGTTCGGCGCCCGACATATAGTTCGATAAGCATTCACGAAGGGGAGCCATTTCAATAACTTAGCAGCACCTACAGGCGATTGCCCCTCCTGGGACAAGAGCTGGGACACGTTTAGAAAAAATCGTCCTTGAATGATTGCTGAGTTTGGTTCTCAGCAGATGACAATCGATGAGAGCTTCCCGAACATGACGAGACTCCGATGGCGCAGCCACGGATTATGTAACCATGAGATTGCTTTCGATGGAATGCTGATCTGGCGGAAGCTTCCAAATCGTGGGAGCCAGATCAGCCGGTAGAAACGTTTCTGGAGCTGGCGGTCTGTAGCGCAATGACGAGTGCGGACGGATTGTGTTGTATTGTCTACGCCAATGTTCGATGACGATTTTCGCCGCCAATAGGGTATTGAAGAGCTCGCCGTTGAGGCATTCATCGCGCAGTCGGCCGTTGAAGCTTTCGTTGTATCCGTTTTCCCATGGGCTGCCCGGTTCGATGTAAAGCGTATTTGCGCCGATGCATCCAAGCCATTCCCTGAGGGATTTGGCGCGGAACTCACTACCATTGTCTGATCGGATATGTTCGGGAACACCGCGCCTGACCATCAGATCAGCCAGCTCCTCTAAAACGTCCTTGCTGTTGAGACGGCGCGCACCCCCGACAATGCGCCTCCATAACGGCCGATCGGCGTTCGAGCATAATCACATATATATGCGCGTCGCATCGTTATCTTTCCACCGCTTTCGCATCCCGATCGCGTCAAAATCGCGACCGTGACGGTTGACTTATATTATTTTAATACTAAACTATTGTCCAGAGGTATTCTGCATGACAGCGAAACGCAAACATGCTCTCATTACCGGCGGCGGCTCGGGCATCGGCCTTGCGATTGCACGCCGCCTTTCTGAAAACCAGATTGATGTCACCATCGCTGGACGTAGTGTCGAGCGGCTGGCGGCGACTGAACTGCCCCATGTGAAAATGGACGTCACCGACGACGCGTCAATCCGACAGGCTATCGCTGAATGCGCCCCTATAGATATTATGGTCGCCTGTGCAGGCGCCGCAACGACAACGCCAGCGCTTAAGACATCACAGCAAATTTGGGATGATATGATCGCTGTCAATCTGACAAGTGTTTATCATTGCGCACAAGCAACCCTGCCGCAGATGGTGGAACGCGGTTGGGGCCGTTTTATCGCCATCGCATCAACCGCGTCATTAAAAGGGTACGCCTATTGCGGCGCATATGCTGCAGCGAAACACGGCGTCTTGGGATGGATTAAAACGCTCGCGATCGAGCTCGCAAAAACGGGCGTCACATGCAATGCGGTTTGTCCGGGTTTTACAGACACGCCGCTGATAACGGACGCCGTAGAAACGATCATTAAGAAAACCGGCTGCTCTGAAGACGAGGCCGTGCGTTCTTTTACCGGCGCAAATCCGATGGAGCGTCTTGTTGCACCAGAAGAAGTCGCAGACGCTGTCTTATGGCTGGCAAGCCCAACTTCTGCTTCAACCAACGGGCAAGCAATCGCAATTGACGGAGGAGAAACAGCCCAATGAACGATGGACGAGAGGCCCTGCGCACCTGGCTTGATTTGCTGACGGTCTCGAGTGCTTTCAAGAAGGCGATAGACGCCAATCTACGAAATGAGTTTGGCGTCACAATCTCTCGATTCGATATCATGTCTGCGCTTGATCGCGCTGGAGCCGATGGTCTGCGCGCCGGCGCGCTGACCCAACGGCTGAAAGTCTCTGACGGCAACACAACGCAAGTGATCGCCGGCCTTACCAAAGAAGGGCTGGTCAAGCGCAAAGTAAGCCCAGACGACGGACGCGTTGTGATTTTCAAGCTTACCGCGAAGGGCCGCAATCGCTTTGCAAAAATGGCGGAAGAGCACAAAGACTGGGTGAGCGACGCCTTTTCAGGCATGTCCGAAACGCAGATGAAAACCATGCGGAAGTTGCTTTCGCAAATCCGTCCGCCGACCACAATCGCAAAAAACGAAAGGAACGCGGCGTGACGCCAGAAACTTTTTCGCCGAAACATTTTCTTTGGTCATTCAAGGACGGTGTCGCCCGCGTGAGCCTTAACCGCCCCGACCGAAAGAACCCACTTACATTCGATTCCTATGCAGAACTGCGCGATCTTTTTCGCGATCTCACGTACGCGCCCGCCGTAAAAGCCGTCGTCTTTGGCAGCGAGGGCGGCAATTTTTGCTCTGGCGGCGATGTTCACGAGATCATTGGCCCGCTTACAAAAATGGGCATGCCTGAACTGTTATCGTTCACGAGAATGACGGGCGATCTGGTGAAGGCAATGCGCGCCTGCCCGCAGCCTATCGTGGCGGCGATCGACGGCGTCAGCGTCGGCGCCGGCGCCATCATCTCTATGGCATCCGACCTACGCTATGCGACGCCGGCTGCAAAGACCGCTTTTTTGTTCAACCGCGTTGGCCTTGCCGGGTGCGATATGGGCGCTTGCGCTATCTTGCCCCGCATCATCGGACAGGGCCGCGCCAGCGAGCTACTCTTTTTCGGAAGGAGTTTCAGCGCTGAAGAAGGGCTCGCCTGGGGCTACTTCAACGCAATCCTAGACGCCGACGAACTCAACGCACACGCCATGGCGATGGCCGCCAAGTTGAGCGCCGGACCGACTTTCGCCAATGGCATAACCAAAAACCAGCTCAACTACGAGTGGGACATGAGCATTGACTCGGCCATCGAAGCAGAAGCCCAGGCTCAGGCGATCTGTATGAAGACGAATGACTTCAAACGCGCTTATGATGCTTTTGTTGCAAAAGAAAAACCCGTTTTTGAAGGCGACTAATGGCGGATCAATCCTATCTCGACTGGCCATTTCTTGAGCCGCAACACAAGCAGCTTGCAAGCGACATTGATGCATGGGCGCAATCGGAATTGCCGCCCCTTGTGGATGCGCCGGACGCCCATGATGATGTCGACAAAACCTGCCGGAAGCTAGTGAAAGCGCTTGGCGAAGGCGGTTGGCTAAGATACTGCGTGCCCGCAGCCTATGGCGGCGCGCTTGAAGGTCTTGACGTTCGCTGCTTGTCAATCATTCGCGAAACGCTTGCACGCCATTCGGGCCTTGCTGATTTCGCCTTTGCCATGCAGGGGCTGGGATCCGGTCCCATTACCATTTTCGGCGATGACCGGTTGAAGCAACGCTACCTTCCTGCTGTCGCCCGCGGCGACAAGATCGCGGCGTTTGCCTTGTCGGAAGAAGAAGCAGGGTCTGACGCCGCCGCGATGACAACATCGCTAAGGCGCCAAGACGATGAAATTGTTGTCGACGGCGAAAAACTGTGGATATCAAATGGCGGAATTGCCGATTTCTACACTGTCTTCGCCCGCACAGGCGAAGGTTCAAAGGGCGTCAGCGCTGTTATTGTTGATGCGGACACGGACGGTTTAGCAATAGCTGAGCGCATTGAAGTCATCGCTCCGCACCCCCTGGCGCGGTTGAAATTTGAAAACTGTCGTGTTCCAGCAGACAATCAGCTCGGCTTGGACGGCGAAGGCTTCAAGATTGCACTTTCAACGCTCGACATATTCAGAACAACCGTCGGCGCCGCCGCCCTTGGTCTTGCACGGCGCGCGCTTGACGAAGCAAGCCATCGCGCACTGGCGCGAAAAATGTTTGGCGGCGCATTGTCCGACTTGCCGCTTGCTCAAGCCATGCTCGCCGAGATGGCGCTTGATATCGACGCGGCAGCCCTTCTTGTTTACCGGTCCGCTTGGACAAAGGATGTTAAGAAAACCCGCGTTACGCGGGAAGCAGCCATGGCGAAGCTTTTCGCCACGGACGAGGCGCAGCAGATCATCGATAAGGCGGTTCAGTTGTTCGGCGGGCTTGGTGTCACCAAGGGACAAAAGGTCGAGGAGCTTTATCGGGAAATTCGCGCCTTGCGGATCTACGAAGGCGCGTCTGAAGTTCAGAAAATCGTCATTGCGCGCGAGCATTTAGGCCGTTTCGCGGCAGAGGGTGTCTGATCGATGTTCGTCTGCAAGAGAAAAGTGCGCTTTGCCGATGTCGACTTCGCCGGCATTGTCTTTTATCCGCGTTATTTCGAGATGCTGAACGGCGTTGTTGAAGACTGGTTCGAACACCTTGGATTTGGATTTGAACACTTGCTTAAGGATCATCAGCTCGGCGCGCTGCTAGTCGCCGTGGAAACGGATTTCAAGGCTGCCTGTTACCTCAACGATGCGCTCACATTCAAATTGACGGTCGCCCAATTGGGTGAGCGGTCCGTAACGTTTGATGTTAAAGCAACCACCGCGGATGAGTTGAAGATTGTCTCTCGAACGAGTGTCGTTTGCGCGCACAGACACATGTCAGGGTCGGCGCACTGACCATCACAGCTAAGGTCGAAAACAGATAAGTACACACAGAAAGAAGCAGTTGATGCATAAGACACTACTTCCGGCTGGATGGCCCAGGCCAAAGGGTTACGCAAACGGCATTGCGGCGGAGGGCCGTTTTGTATTCACCGCGGGCGTCATAGGCTGGGATGAAAAAGAGACCATCAGGAGCGACGACTTCGCTGCGCAGGTCGAGCAAACGCTGTTGAATATCTTAGCAATTCTAGGCGAAGCCGGCGCTAAACCTCAGCACCTCGTACGCATGACCTGGTATGTCACCGATAAACAGACATACCTGAACAGTCTTGAAGGTGTCGGCGCGGCTTGGCGCAAGATCATGGGCCGGGTCTTTCCTTGCATGGCCGTCGTCGAAGTCAGCGCGCTCGTTGAGGACAAAGCGTTGGTTGAAATTGAAGCAACGGCTGTCGTTCCAAACGAAGACGGCGCCTGAGCAACGGGAGAATACAGCGGTAATGAAAATCACGGTCATCGGCGGCGGCCCGGGCGGTCTTTATTTCTCGCTGCTCACCAAAAAGCGGTTCCCGGAGTGTCAGATCGATATCTACGAGCAAAACAAACCGGACGACACTTTCGGGTTCGGTGTTGTTTTCTCCGATGAAACGCTCGACGAATTTTTGAGCGCCGACCCGGACTCCTATGACATGATCAAATCAAGCTTTGCATATTGGAGCGACATTGTCGTTGAACATAAAGGCGAACGGACAGTCGTCGGCGGCAATGGCTTCGCAGGATGCTCGCGGACGACCTTGTTACAGCTTCTGCAAAAACGCTGCGCCGACGTTGGCGTCAACCTGCACTTTTCTGAAGCTGTCAATCCAGAGACATTCGAAGATCGGTTTTCCGACTCGGAATTTATTCTTGTCGCCGACGGGGTCAACAGCGCGATCAGGAACAAATATGCGAGCGAATTTGGCGTCGCCCTTGATGAAAAAAGAAACAAGTTCACCTGGCTTGGGTCAACCCGGCCGCTGGACGCATTCACGTTCTTTTTCAAGGAAACCGAACACGGTCATTTCTGCGCCCACACTTATCAATATGAAGAAGGACATTCTACCTGGGTGATCGAAACAACGCCTGAATGCTGGGACGCCTGCGGCTTTGCGGATATGAGTGAAGCAGAAAGCGCGGCTTACCTTGAAACTGTTTTCAAGAACGAACTCAAAGGCCATCCATTTTTGATCAACCGGTCGATCTGGCGGAACTTTCCGAAATACGCGTGCGAACGCTGGAGCCATGAGAACATGGTCCTCCTCGGCGACAACAAGGCGACCGCCCACTGGTCGATCGGCTCCGGCACGAAGCTCGCCATGGAATGCGCGATTTCGCTTTCAAACGCCGTCATCGAAAACAAGTCAGACATAAAAGCAGCCTTCGTAAAATATGAAGAAGAGCGCAGGACGCCTGTCGAAATCACGCAGCACAATGCAGAAGTTTCGCTGAAATGGTTTGAGAACATGCCGATGCATTGGGACAAGGAACGGTACGAGTTCGTTTTCTCCTTAATGTCCCGCGCTAAGTCCCTCACCTGGGACAACATCAAGCTGCGTGACAACGCCTTCATGGAGAATGTCGAAGCGGAGTTTTACGACCGCTACGAACGGGAGACCGGTAAAAAGGTCGCCACTGAAAAGCCAACGCCCATGTTTACGCCGTTTTCGCTGCGCGGCCTGACCGTACCTAACCGGGTTGTGATGGCGCCAATGGCACAATATTCAGCCGTCAACGGCGACTTAACGGATTGGCATAGCGTTCACTATGGCGCCCGCGCGCTCGGCGGCGTCGGACTGATCTTTACAGAGATGACTTGCCCGACGCCTGACGCGCGTATCACACCCGCCTGCACTGGGCTTTGGAGCGACACGCAAGAAGCGCAATGGAAGAACCTTGTCGACTTCGTGCATGATACGACGCAGACAAAAATTGCGTTGCAACTTGGACATGCGGGCCGCAAGGGCTCAACCAAAACGCCGGCCGACGGCATGGATATGCCCCTTGACGACAGCAATTGGCCGCTCGTTTCGGCTTCGCCCATTCCTTATATCGACAACGTCTCCGATACGCCTTCGGAACTTAACCGCGCCGGCATGGACGCCATCAGGGAGAGCTTTGTTCAGTCAGCCATACGCGGCGACCGTGCGGGCTTTGACATGTTGGAGCTCCATTGCGCCCATGGATATTTGCTCGCCAGTTTCCTTTCGCCGCTCACCAACCAAAGAACCGACGCCTATGGCGGAGACTGGCAAGGCCGCGTTAAGTTTCCGCTGGAAGTGTTCGAGGCCATGCGCGCCGTCTGGCCAGTCGACAAACCGATGTCCGTCAGGCTTTCCGCCTCAGACTGGGCGCCGGACGGTCTTGGGGCTGAAGATCTTGCCGAGATCGCAAAGGCCTTCAAGGCCGCCGGCGTTGACATCATCCATGTGTCTTCGGGTGAAACCGTCAAATGGCAAAAGCCAGTATTCGGACGCATGTGGCAGACGCCCTTTGCGGAATATGTGAAACAGGTTGCGGGCTTGCCGACCATCGCTGTCGGCGACATCACGCTGCCGGAACAAATCAATATGATCATTGCGGCGGGGCGCGCGGACCTTTGCGCGCTTGCCCGTCCGCATCTTAACAATCCGTTTTTCACGCGCCAGGCGGCGGGCCACTATGGCGTACGAGCCGTCGATGGCGCGCCCATGGGCTGGCCCGAGCAACTTCAATCCGGCGAATACCAGCTCTACCGCGAAGCTGAAAAAGCAAACGAAAAGGCGCTAGAGCTTGCCGTCAAAGCGCGGCCGAACCGCCGCCATTATTTGCAGGCGGAAACATAAGCCGCAAATTCAAACCAGACATTGGCAACACGGAATCTCGGTTGAGCTTTCATCGACAAGTCGACCTCCTTTTAGGCCGCTGCGCATCGCCCGCAAGCAAGCCGTTGACGACGAAACCGATAATCAGCGGCGTCAATCCGGTTACGCACAGGATCAATGTCAAAGTGAGCGCGACGCGATCGTCATCATTCAAGATGGAAGTCTATTCGTCATAATAAATGCGCACGGTGACATCGCCGGGCAAGACGGAGGCTTCGGCGAATGTGGGCTCGGGCGTTTCCTCAGTCGCCCCGGACGCGCCGATGCCTTCGAGAAAGCGCTCGGAGTTGTAGTTGAGATCCTCGTCGCCGTTTTCGTCATGAAAGGCAATGATTGCGTAAGGGCCTGCGGTCAGCTCTGGGAAACTTCGCGACACGTTCCCGACACGCGCGGGAATGTCCGCATAGTGAACTGCTTTGCGCCATTTAAGTCGCTCGAATGCACGCTTGTCATCAAAGACAAGGACAATAACAGAGCCGTTTGCGTTGCGGACGCCATCGACCGTTAGGTTGAGGCCGCCGGCGAAAGCCGGCGTTGCGATCATGCTCGCCGCTGTAATTGCGCTCATTCGTCTAAGGAGTTTCTTCATGTTGCTATTGCCTTTGCTTTTTGGGGTTGAGGAGAAGATTTGAAAATAGCGATTGCATCTTCGGCGATCGCAATCAGGACCGGCACGAGGATGAGCATCAGCGCCGTGCCGAAAAGTTCTCCGAACGCCAGCGAGACGGCGGCCGGGATCAAGTATTGCGCCTGCTCGGAGGTTTCAGTGAGCAGCGGCGTAAGACCGATAACGGTGGTCGCCGTGGTCAAGAAGATCGCGCGAAACCTGCCGACGCCGGCGGCGCGCAAAGCATCATGGACGCTCTCGCCCTCGCCGCGCGCCTGATTGTATCGCGTGATCATGACCAGACTGTCGTTCACGACAACGCCGGTAAGCGCCAGCATGCCGAAGAAAGACATAAGCGACAGCGACACGCCCATGATCATGTGACCGACCGCAGCAGCAACGAAACCAAAAGGTACGATGGCGAGGATGACAAAGGGTTGCCAATAACTCTTCAAGGGAACGGCCATCAGCACATAGATCAAAACGGCGGCAAGGATCAGCGCGTTGATGAGGCCGCCTCTTATCTCGCCCATTTCCTCAAGCTCGCCAGCGGCGATGATTTCAACGCTTGGGTATTTTGCGGAAAGTTTCGGCGTTAATTGTTCGAACACCGCCTGCCCCACTTCCTCCGGCGCGACAATGGTTCGGTCGATAGAAGCGGAAACCGTGTTCTGGCGTTTGCCATCGCGGCGCATAACAGCGCCCGATGCATAAGAGCCCTCGATCTCGGCGACGGTGGTCAGCGGCGCCCAGGTGCCGGTCGCACTGCGCAACCGGACTTGCATCAAATCATCGATGGTGTCGCGGGCGGCGCGGGCGTTCTGAACGACCACCCGTAATTCAGAACCGTCGCGGCGCACGCGCGCGACTTCCGATCCGCCATAACCAAATCCGATCTGGCTCGCCAACGTCTCAGCCGTAAAGCCGAGATTGCGCGCTTCAGGCCGCAGGCGCAGTCTTAATTCCGGTTGCCCGCCATCAAGGCTGTCACGAATGTTCGAGACGCCTTCTATCGCGCCCAAAAAGTTGCGCATTTCAGTGCTGGCTTTCTGCAACAGGTCCGTGTCTTTCGAAACAAGACGGATTTGAAATCCGCCGGCCAGAGCCTCGGAACCAGTGAACTGCAATTCTGTCGCCCCTTCAGCGACGCCGACGCGTTCGCGCCACGCACGCACAACGTCGAGAATTTGCACATTCGGCCTGTCGGCGACCGGCAGCATTTCGGCGTAGATCTGCGCGCTGCCAGCGCTATTGACGATGGTAAAGAACGTCTCGATCGGCGCAACGTCCATGCCTTCGCGATCGCGCAGTTCTTCGTTCAGCTCGCGGCCGACGCTTTCGATGCGATCGATATTGGCTTTTGTCAGGGCGAACGGCGCGCGAGCGTCCATCTCCATATTGATCGATATCACCTGGCCGGGCACGTCAGGAAAGAAAACGGTCTGCACCTTGCCCTTGATCATCAATCCAAGACCCGCCGTGGCGGCGGCGACAAAAAAGATGAACGCCGCGTATCGGTGGCGCACCGATTGGACCAGCAACGGTTCGTATATTTTATCGCGAAACCATTTGAGGCCTGCCTGCGCCCGATCCTGTACGCTGCCCCAGAGGCGAGCGAGCAAACTGCGGCGGTCCTGGTTGAGCGGCACATGCGCCAAATGCGAAGGCAGGATGAATTTGCTTTCGATCAGCGAAAAGATCAGGGCAAAGATCACAATGCCGGAAAAGCCCGCCAGCACCTTGCCCAAGGCGTTATCGATCAACAGCATGGGAAAGAAAGCGGCGATTGTCGTTAGAACACCAAACACCGTTGCAACGGCGACGCGCTCGACGCCGCGTTCTGTCCCCTTGATGGGGTCTTTGATCTTGTGCCGCTCTTCGAAAACGCTCTCGCCGACCACAACCGCGTCATCGACCAAAATGCCAAGCGCGATGATCAAACCGAATGTAGTGACGTCGTTGAGCGAATAATCCACCCATTTCGATCCGGAGACGGCGATCGCGCCCATGACTGAAATCGGGATGCCCATGGCGACCCAGAACGCCAGCCGCACATTGAGGAAGATCGACAGCATGAGCGTGACCAACAACAGTCCCTGGACGCCGTTCGAGCGCAAAAGCGCCAATCTGTCTGAGATATAACCAGCGCTGTCGCCCCATACGCTGGCGGTGATGTTTGACGGCAATTGGGGTTCGAATTCCGCAACGACAGCGCGCACAACGCGGCTGATCTCCAGGAGGTTTTCCTTTTGGCCGACCAGCACTTCCATGCCGACGGTCGGCTCGCCATTGAGGCGGAAGAGAAAATCGCCTTCAAGAAATCCGTCCTCAACGGTTGATAAATCACCCAGCGAGACATGCGACCCGTCAGGCCGTTCGATAATCGGGAGTTCAGCGTATTCCGGGGAGTAAAGCGCCCGGTCATCAGCACGCAGAAAGATTGCGCCGCCTTCCGTCCGCAACTGGCCGGCCTGGAAGTCGAGCGAGTTCGCCTGGATCGCGTTCGTCACATCGGCGATTGTCAGCCCGAACTGACGGAGACGGTCGGGATCGATCTCAATGCGCAATTGCCGCGGGATAAGCCCCCAAATTTTGAGGCGCGACAATTCCGGCTGCGCCAACAGTTCTTCTTTCAGGCGTTGCGCGACCGTATGCAAAGTTGCCGGATCAGCGTTCCCATAAAGATTCACATAAAGCGCCGGGAAGTCGAACGCTGATGTTTCGATGACCGGACGGCGCGCCTTGCTGGGCAGATCGGTAATGCCGTCCACACGAAGACGCACGCGATCAAGCACATCCTGAAGTTTTTCGCCGCCCGCCCGCCGGACTGAAATCGTTGCAAAGCCATTTACCGATTGCGACGTAATCGAGCGCACGCCTTCAAGACCCTCAAGGGCTTGTTCGACTTTTTGGGTCACCAGTTCATCGACTTGTTCGGCCGTCGCGTCCGGATATTCAATGGAGATTTCGACGGTTTCAGGGGGAACGCGCGGAAAGCCTTCGATGCGCATCGACAGCAAAGTCTGCATGCCAAGAAAAAGGATCAACGCCATCATTAGATTGGCGGCGACAGGATTACGGATGAACCAACTGGTAAGGGCGTGCATGGCTTAGCGCGTTTTATCTGTTTGACGTGATGTCTGCTTGCCGCTTGGCGAGATGATCTCTTGATGCAATGGCCGTCGGCGCCTGCGGCGCGACCCGCAAACCGGGCAGAAATGAAGCAAGCGGCGTTGCTGCAATACGCCAGGGCCCTAGGCCTTTTGGCGCCTGGATGGTGATTTCGCCGTCTGCGCGGAAAAGGATTTCCGGCTCCATGCGCACCAGCAGATCGTCAGCATCCACCATCCAGATATAGCCCGCGCGGGTCAAAGCGGCTTCCGGAATGGTGAGCGTATTGGCGATCGTTCGACCGATGAATTCTACACGGACGAAATCTCCGGCGACAACGCCATCGCTTGGGTCTGCGATATCAAGGAATATGCGCGGCTGGCGGGTCTGTTGATCCAGATAGCCGCCGCCCTGGCGGATGCGCGCCTTACCAAGCAGCGTTCCAGCGCGCTGGAAAAGCCTTACACTCTGCCCGGCGATCGGATGCTCAAGCAGCGCCCAATCGGCCTCGCTTAGTTCAACGACAAGTTCATATTGGCGGTCATCAGACAAATGGATGAGAGGTTCGCCGACCGCCACCGTCTGACCGAGACTTGCCATACGTTTTGTTACAATACCGGAAAACGGCGCTGTTACATCGGTGTCGGATAGCTGACGGCGCGCATTCTCAAGTTGCGCTCTGGCTGATGCGACAGTGCGTTCTGCGATGCGCAACTGCGGCAGACGCAAAACAAGCTCATTGGGCTCGGAAACATTGAGCAATTCTGCTTCTTCGCGGGCAAGCGCCGCGTCGTTCTTCGCATGAACAAGCGAGAGCCTCGCCTGCTCAAGGTTCAATTCGGCGGCGGCAAGCGATGTTTCATAGGGCGTTTTTTCGATCGAAAACAAAAGCGCGCCGGCTTCAACGCGTTCGCCAACAAGCGCTGCGTCATTAACGTTGATGATACGTCCGGAAACAGCGGCGCGAATTTCCGCATCCCATCGAGGGCGCAGCTCGGCAAACGCAGAAACTGACGCGACCGCCTTTGCCGATGGAACTTCAAGAACCGTGACGACCTGTGCGGGTGCGGCTGTGTCTGATCGCGTTACATTTGCAGTGTCTTCGGTCCAGAACAAAAGGAAGACAACAGCGACCAGCAGCGCGGACGCAATGCCGACCCACAGCCGGCGCCGTCGGGGTTTGGACGAATCTCTGGTAATTCCTTCTGACATTTGTTGCGCGTCTTGCCTACGATTTACGCCGGAAACCCTCTTGATCCGGCCGATAAGCCGTCTATATACAATGAACGGTCGTTCGTTCAATAGGAAAGTTCGAAAATCGATGCAAAATCTCGCAGAAACACCAGGGAAGAGAGCAAAAGCAGCCGCCCAAAAGCGGGCTAAGATCTTGGAATCAGCGCTGATTTGCTTCCTTGAAAACGGCTATCATCAGACCGGCGTGCGCGACATTGCCAAACGCGCCGGGGTCAGCCTCGGCAATCTTTATAATCATTTCCCGGGCAAGCATGACGTGCTGGTCGAAATCGCCGCCATGGAGCGCGCCGACCTTGAACCCTATTTGAAAATGCTGGCGAAGCCCGCTTCGGCGCCGACGGTCCTTGAGAAATTCATCAAGGCCTATGCGACCTACCTCGCCGCGCCGGAAACCGTCATCTTGACCATTGAAATCAGCAGCGAAGCCATTCGCAAACCGGATATTGGGGAGCTTTTTGTTTCCAACCGCGAGGAGCTCGTTTCAGCATTAACAACCGTCATCCAGCGCGGCGTTGCAGACGGTGCTTTCCGCAAAGATCTTGATCCAAACGAGGCCTCTCAGTTGATCATCGAACTTATTGACGCCAGCGCCTACCGTAGCGTCCTAAGCGAGATTTCCATGCGGAAAATACATGGCGGCTTGAAAGATTTCATCTTTGCCGCGGTAAAGGCTGCATGAAATACAACCCCCGCAGCGCACGCGAGCACCAACCCCTGAGCGTTGGCAAAGCGTATCGGAAACACAATTTGCAAATATTAGATTTTTGTACCCGCTATTCTACGCTCAGTAGGCTCATACTCTAGTAACGCCTCCGGCGTAGGGCGGGTCTGATACGCCAATTTGAACACCGTCAACAATGCCTCTGTTGTGACGGGAAACGGAACCGCTGCCCTGAAATACGAACCGGTGAACAATCAAGATCCGAGCAGACTTGCCTACGCCAGCAGCTGCGCCGTTCGCGGCGGCGCCGTTGTTCCAGGGCAAGGGCTCGTTTTCTTAGTGAAAATGGCGCGAGTGACGGGACTCGAACCCGCGACCTCCGGCGTGACAGGCCGGCGCTCTAACCAACTGAGCTACACCCGCAACTCGCCGCAAATTGCGGCGAGGCAGGCGGTGTAAGCCAGCATTCTTGGGCCGTCAAGCGGCGAAAAATTAACGCGCAGCCTGATCAGGCTGAGGCCGGCCAACCAGCAGCAGCGGCGCAATCAGCAACGCCAGAAAACCCGCATTGGAGACGGCGTTCAAGGGCACGCCAGCGAGAACGGAGCCGCCGCTATCAACGACATACCAGACCAGCAGCCCCGGAATGGCCTGCCGGCTTAAGGGGTCGCCACGCTCCACCAGGGGCGCAACCAGAAGGTACATGAAGACGCCAAACCCGGCGCTTAGGCCGCCAGCGATTGCGCACAACATCTTTGCGACAGGATCAAGCTCGACATTGCCGTCCAGCGGCCAATCCACAAGATCGATAAAGGCGTAGGTCGGCCCAGCCAGCGCCGGCACGCCGACCAGCGCGAAAAACACCCCGAACGCGATGAGCAGCACAGAAGCGATTCTGACAAGCTTTGCAGCGGCTTGATTGGTCATGATGATGATCTCTTTTGCTTGTTTCGCAGCGAAAATCGCTCGTTTTACAGCCGTTGTGCAATTACCCATGAGGTAAGTGAAAACCGCAAATGGGCCGACTATGGTCCCCTCACCCATTCAGGAGACAATTGTGACAACCGCATTTGGCGACATCTTGCGGGAGTGGCGCACCATCCGCCGCTTCAGCCAGCTGCAACTAAGCCTTGAGGCCGAGATTTCCGCTCGCCATGTGAGTTTTCTGGAATCTGGCCGGGCGCGCCCAAGCCGCGCCATGGTGATCAAACTAGCGGAGGCCTTAGAAATGCCGAAAGAATCAGCCAATCACGCCATGCATGCAGCGGGCTTCGCACCGGTCTTTCCGCAATTGCCCTTAGACGCTGACGCATTAACGCCAGTTCGTTCGGCCGTTACTTTGATGTTGGCGAATCACGATCCGCTGCCGGGCGTCGCTATTGACCGCCACTGGGACATTATCGACGCCAACCGCGCGGCAATTGCCTTTTTTGCGGCGCTCGGCGTCGCCGGCGCGGGCAACATGATGGACGCGCTGATCGCAGCGGCGGAAAGCGATGTCATCGAAAACTGGGAGGAGACCGCGCTCCTTGCATTAGCGCGGATGCGGGCCGAGATCGTTCACCTCGGCGGCGATAGAACCCTTGAACGTTACGCCGCCCAAGTCGCCAACCACCCGCGCCTTGCGGACATAGATGCGAACGCCGTCAACTATGGGCAGGCTGTTATTTCGTCCGTGTTCAACCTATCGGGACGCCGGCTTTCGTTGTTCACGACAATCGCACAATTCGGCACAGTGCAGGACGTTGTCGCCAGCGACATACGCGTTGAATTGATGTTTCCCGCGGACGCTGAGACGACCAAGTACTTTCAGACAAAAATGACCTAGGCCCTGTCAGATCCGACGCGGACAACCGCCTTGCCGAAATTGTCACCCTTGAACAATCCAATGAAGGCTTCCGGCGCTTTGTCCAGGCCCTCATATACGGATTCCTGAAACTTGATTTTGCCGGCGCCCAGAAGCGGCGCCACTTCCATCGCAAACTCCATCGCCTTGTCCATATATTCAGAGACGATAAACCCTCGCGCCAGAACCCCGCGGCCAATCAAATTGACGAGGTTTGGCGGTCCGGGTTCCGGTTCTTTGTTGTTGTAAACGGCAATCATGCCGCACAAGGCGATGCGACCGCCGGGCGCGATGCAGTTAAGCGCTGCTTCCAGATGCATGCCGCCAACATTTTCAAAGTAACAATTCACGCCGTTTGGCGCTGCTTCCGCGAGGGCTTTGGTGAGTTCCGCGGCGTTGGCGTAATCTTTATAGTTGAGCGCAACGTCGACGCCCGCTTCCTGTTCAAGCCAGTCGCATTTTGCCTTCGATCCCGCCGACCCGATCACACGGCAGCCTTTGAGCTTGCCGAGCTGACAAACAAGTGAACCGACGGCGCCTGCTGCGCCGGAAACGAAAAGCGTATCGCCTTCTATTGGTTTTAATATCTGTGTCAGTCCCGCCCAAGCGGTAAGACCGGGCATGCCGAGAACGCCGAGATAAGCCGACAACGGCGCCAAATTCGGATCGACTTTTTGGGTTTGTTCACCCTTGGAAACCGAATAGTCTTTCCAGCCTCCTGCGAAATCGACCACATAATCTCCAGACTGATAACCCGCGATATTCGACTCAACAACTTCAGACACTGCGCCGCCGGAAAGCGGCTCCTCCAGCGAAAATGGCGGTATATAGCTTTGAACGTCGGGCCGCATGCGCCCCCGCATATAGGGATCAACTGACATCCAGACGGTTCGTAATAACATCTCGCCATCGCCGATTGGCGCGAGATCGGTCTCGCGTTGCTCGAACTGATCGGCCGCGGGAAGACCCTGCGGATAGTTTTTCAGGTATATGCCCTTGCTGCGGCGCGCGCTCATCGTTTTCTCCTATCAGCTTGCGGAGACATTAAGACTTTGAGCCCTTTTCCCGCAAGCTCGCATGACCGTGATCCCATGGGCCAAATTCCGTCAGACCGCCGCCTCATTCTCGCCTTGGAGGAAGGCAACGGTGTGACTCAAAGAGGCGGAAAGCCCTTTCAGTAAAGGCCGGGTTGGGTATTGGCGCCGGCGACATGACAAGAGCTTGATAGAAGGACGAGAGATCATGAAGACATTACTCATTGCATCAGGCGCTGTTCTCCTGGCCGCGACGGGGTGCCAATCAACAGGCGAAGGCGCGTTAACCGGAGCCGCCATCGGCGCTGCAGGCGGCGCAATTGCTGGCGAGATATTTGCCGGACGTCCAGGCCGCGGCGCAGCCTACGGGGCGCTGATCGGGGCGGCGCTCGGCGCTTATGAAGGCTGCAGCCGCGCTGGCACTTGCTGGGGCCGCGCACGCGATCACGGCCGCCGCCACTATGACCGCTATTCGGGACGCTACTACTACGAAGACCCCGAATATGGCGACACTTATTGGGAAGACGGCTCCTTCCGCCGATATGGCCGCGGCGGCGGTTACTAGCAACCGGCGTTTTCTGACAAAACCAGTCGGATTGAAGAGGCCCCTCCGAGATGGGGTCTCTTTTTTATCGCGGATCATCCAATTCTGGATTTGAGCTTTTCTTTCCCCGCCCCATTTGAGTCAGCGCAATCATTGTCATGGTCGGCACAAACGCATCTGCTTGACCCGTTGGGTCCGCCAGCTCCCAAAACGCGAATAAACCGGACCAGCCAAACATGATCACAGCGGCGACACCGAGAATGGCGTCAAAGGCCATCTCGAAGCCGGGGATGCGCCCGACGGTGAAGTCGAGAACGTCAAGAATGATCGCAACGATCAGTTTCGCCATTTGCGGATTCATGCGTTTTCCTTTGCGCGAATATGCTCCCGGATAAAGGCGGCGGAATCAAGCACCGCCTGCTTTGCCTCCGGAAACCACGGCGTGAAGACCGGCCAGACATGCGCAAGACCCTCTTGCGCCTCGAACATTGTCTCAACGCCCGCTGCGCGGAGTTTTTCCACCATGCGCTCAGAATCGTGAAAAAGCGCCTCTGATTTGCTGGCAAAGATGAAGACCGGCGGTAAGCCCGTTAAATCGCCAAACAGAGGCGATACCAACGGCAAATTCGGATTGGCGTCGCCGAGATAAAGCTTGACGCCCTCACGGATATATTCCGCTTTGAACATAACGTCCGTTTCTTCATTGTCATCGATTGAATCGCCTGAAACGGTGAGGTCCGTCCACGGAGAATATAGCACAACGCAACCGGGCAACGGCAGCCCCTGCTTTTTACAAGCCAGCAGCAAAGCCATCGCAAGCCCGCCGCCTGCAGAATCGCCGGCAAAGGAAATCGACGCCGGCGCCCGGCCTTTGCGTAAAAGCCACCGATAGCCAGCAACGGCGTCTTCGACCGCCGCTGGAAACGGGTCCTCCGGCGCCCTTCTATACTCGAGGGAAAAGACATCCGCCGGTGTTTCTTTCGCCAGCGCAAATGTGATCGAGCGATGCGATTTAGGCGAGCCGAATACATAGCCGCCGCCATGAAGGTAATAAATCAATCGACCGCCCGCGTCCGCCTCTACGCGGTGCCATTCACCCCGCACTTCGCTATCTTCATAGTCGAGCGTTACGCCGTCCGGCGGCGTTTTCACGGCTCTTTCGTCAACCGCTTCACGCAGGATGACGGGATCCTGAAGGTGGAGCGGTTTCGACTTTACAGTTCTTCTAAGAAAGAAGTTGAATAGCGTCGCGCGCAAACTAGCCAAGAGCGCTTCTCCTTGTTTTTCCGGCATCATAGGAGTAGCAGCCCGGCGGCGAAAGCCGCGGAAGCAGTTAAAGCCTGGCGCGCAAGCCAAAGCCCAATGTGCGTTCCTCGCCCGGGAAAAACCGCTCACGCCCGAAAGCGAAATCAGCTCGCTCTGCATATAGTTCGTTCGTCAGATTGCGGAGCGTGACAAAGGCGGAAATGTTATCGGTCAGTAACGCTTCGGTCCGCAGATGCAACAGATTGTGTCCGTTATATTGATTGTCGTTGGCGGCGTCGGTGAAATAGGCGCCGATGGAAACCCATTCTAGCTCCGCTGTAATTCGCTGCGACAGACGCCAGGCAAGCCGCGTATTGGCGATGACCCGCGGCGCCGTGTCGACATCATTTCCCTTTGCGATGCTTTCTGAAGCACGGCCCGTGACGCGATCAAATCGATAGGTGTGCGCGGCGTAAGTCACAGCGCTTTCTAGGCTTAGTGTCTCATGCAACGCGATGCGAATGTCTGCTTCGACGCCGACGTGACGTGTCTTTCCATTGGCGACGTTAAATCCATCGGCGTCGCGGAAAAAGAAATTGCGCTTCTGCATAAAATACGCCGTCAGCGATATATCGACGCTATCGTCAATTGCGCCGCGCGCGCCGACTTCGAACGCATCAATAATTTCCGGTCGCGCCTGATCGCCGGTCTGGTTGATCTGCAGCCGGTAGAGGTCGGTTGTTTGCGGCGGGCGGGCGCCGCGCGCGTAACTTGCATAGCCGCTCAAACGTTCAGCAATCTGATGACGCAGGCTGAATTTCGGACTGGCGGTTACAAACCGATCGGTTTGATCGTCAAGCCTTAAAAAACGCCCGACAACGCCGCTATCGGTCTTGTTATCGTAATCATAAATCGTCCCATCAATGCGAACAGCAGCCGTCGCCGTCGTGCGCGGCGTCAGCGCATATTCCCCTTGAACGAATCCCGATGCGTTAATCGCGCGGACGTCGTAATCATAATGCAAGCCTTGCGTGAACGAGAAAATTGTCGGCATGCTTTGAAACTCGCGCAAGCTCCCTTCCGTATAGGCGGCGTCAATCCCTGCAATAATAGAAAAACCATCCGTATCGTGATAAACGGCGCTTTGAACGCCGATGCTCCAATGACTGTTATTTTCAAGCGCATTGGAAGGCAGGAAATGCTGCGGGAACTCCATGTCGTTCCACAGGGCATAAGGCGTCAGCTTAAATTGTGTCGCGCGCGCCGCATCGACCGTAAGGCTTGATTGCAACCGCGCTGATTTGGCGTCGCGGTAAGCTTGCGGAAAATCGTTTTTGCGCCGCTCATCGCGATCATTCAGCGCCGCCTCGCCAAAGATGAAGCCAGCCGTTTCCTGTTCAAGATTGCCGAAAGAAAAGATCGTATCAGCGCTTACGTTTTCGCCGCTCCATTCGTGCCGCATGGTGAGCTTTTGCTGGTCGAGCCCCGCATCTTCCCGGTAACCGGCTTCCGAGACGGCGGAAACGCCGACAAATAATCCATGCGCGCCGCGCATCGCCGACGCTGTCCCTTTCCACTTATAGCGGTCTTCGGTGTCACCAAAGATTTCCGCAAAGAGTGACGGCTCTTGCGAAGGTTCGGGCGTCAAAACATTGACGACGCCATGAATAGCGTTGGCCCCGTAAAGCGCGCCAGACGGCCCGCGAACAACTTCAACGGCGCCGGCGATTTCGTGATGGGCGTCGAGAAGTCCGTTGATATTGGCGAATCCTGGCGAACGCATAGGAACGCCGTTTTCCAGAAACAAAAACGAGCCGGCGCCAGCGCCGCCGGTAAGCACCGGGGACCTGATCGCTGTGAGATGCTCAGCGCCCGAGCCGCGATGTAAATTAACGCCGGGGGCTCTCGCTAATGCTTCAGCGATATGGTCAGCGCTGATCAGCTGAAGAGCGTCGCCGGTGATCCTTGCAATGCTGGGCGGCGCCTCATTGATATCCTGCGCGCGGCGTTCGGCAGTGACGATGATCGTTTCTTGCGCAAATACAGGTAGAATCGAAAGGACCAACAAACTCGAACAACAACTGACAAGCACGTTACGCATGCACAAAACCGAGCTCCAAGTCCCTTTCTGCCGGAGTGTTCCAAATCAGCGTTGAAACCGCAATGGTCCTTACTGTCTTTGGTATTGCGCTACTTTCTGGTCGATACGGCCGAAGATGGAATGGCCTTCCACATCCTTCATTTCGATCTCGACCCGGTCGCCGAACTTCATGAACGGCGTCTTTGCTGCGCCCTCATAGATTGTTTCAATCATGCGGATTTCTGCAATGCAAGAATAGCCGTCGCCACCCTCGCTAACTGGTTTGCCGGGCCCGCCGTTGAGCTTGTTGGATACGGTGCCAGACCCGATAATGGTTCCGGCCCCGAGAGGCCTTGATTTTGCTGCATGTGCAATGAGCTGCGGGAAGTTGAAGGTAAGATCCTCGCCGGCGTTGGCGCGCCCAAAGGGCTCGCCATTATATTTCAGCAGCAACGGCAAATGCACGGCGCCGCCATCCCAGGCGTCGCCTATTTCATCTGGCGTAACCGCGCAGGGCGAAAAGGCCGATGACGGCTTTGATTGAAAAAAGCCAAACCCCTTGGCGAGTTCAGCGGGGATTAACCCGCGCAGCGAGACATCGTTCACCAGCATGACAAGCCGGATATAATTGCCTGCCGCCTCGGGGGTGACGCCCATAGGCACGTCGCCGGTGATCACCGCGATTTCGCCTTCCATATCGATGCCCCAGCCTTCGTCTGTCGGCATTACAATATCGTCGCGGGGCCCCAGAAAACTGTCCGAGCCGCCCTGATACATCAGCGGGTCTTCGTAAAAGCTCTCGGGCACTTCAGCGCCGCGCGCCTTCCGAACCAACTCAACGTGGTTGATATAAGCGGAACCATCTGCCCACTGATAAGCACGCGGCAGGGGCGATGCGCAATCACGTTCGTGAAATCGTTCCACCGGCGCCGCGCCGCTTTCAAGGCTTTGCGACAACAGTTCAAGCTGCGGCGCAGTCTCGTCCCAATCGTCCAACGCCGCCTGCAATGTTGGCGCAATCCGCGAAGCGTCGGTGTAGCGGGTTAAGTCTTTAGAGACGACGACGAGCTGGCCGTCACGACCACCCTTTAAGGAAGCAAGTTTCATTGTTCATCCGTATTCTGGTTAGTTGGAAAGCGTTTCACGAGCCTCGTCCGCCTCGCAAGACGCATAACGAGAGGCCTCTTCGGCGTAACGCTCGGCGGCGAAAACAAAGTCGTCAAGTTTTTTGATGTAATCCGCGACTTCTTCAGCATAGCGATCGAGTTCACGCGGATCACATTCATTTTCGCGTCCGGGCGGAACTTGAAGGCAGGCGGGAGGGTATGGACGGTCAAAAGACTGCGGCGGTTTCGGCGCCTGGCCCGGCGCCCTGCACAGCGCATTAGCAGATGTTGCTGTCATGATCGCGACGGCTCCAGCCAGAATCAACGTCTTCATCGCTATTCTCCTGTGAGGGTTGCAACAATCGCCTGCATAAGAAACCAAAAGACGTAAATCGGCAAACCCGGAGCGGGGTTCAATCTGCACTTTTCCAACTGTTTACGTAATCCTCGTCTTCCACAGTCTCTGCGGCTTCGCCGACGTCCAGCGGATCACGGGTGTCAATCATGACAGCATATTCATCCGTCGCAGGCTTGGATTGCTCGAGCATATTCTTCAGCGCCTGCGGGTGCGGCCCATGGGTAAAACCAGTTGGATGAAATGTCATCATGCCGGCATCAATATTATCGCGGCTGAAAAAATCGCCTGCGTGATAGAAAATGACTTCGTCATAATCGTCATTGTTATGAAAGAATGGCACTTTGAGCGCGCCGGGATCTGTTTCGAAGGGACGCGGCGCAAAGGTGCAAATAACAAAGCGGTCCGACAGGAATGTTGTATGGGCTGACGGCGGCACATGATAGCGATGGCTCATCAACGGGCGGATATGACGAACATTGATGCGCACCGGGCTGAGTTCGCCATGCCAGCCAACAACGTCAAGCGGATTGTAAGGGTAGGTTGCAACGGAGACTTGGCCCCGCTTTTTGATTTCAACGGCGGTTTCCTGGTCATCAGCTTGATGATCCTTGAACGCCTCATTGATTTCAGGCGCATCAAACAACGCCGGATCGAAAATCGCATGAGGGCCAAGCAGCCCTTTGTCCGGCAAGGTGTAATGGGTGTTCGTCGCCTCAACCATCAAGATCGATGCAGGCGAGGAGGGACTAAGCCGCCACATGGTGCCGCGCGGCAGGACGATGTAGTCCCCCGCTTCAAACGCCAGGTGACCGTAATCACAAAAAAGGTCTCCCTCGCCTTCGTGAATGAACAAAAGCTGGTCGCCGTCGCCATTGCGCGCCAGCGCCGGCATCGGGTTTGTCAGTTTCCAAAAGCGAATGTCGGTTGCGCCATTGTACAATATGGTTGGCGCTTTCCACGGGCTGTCCTGCGCGCCATCGAAAGCCATGAGGTCGTAGGCGCGCGGACGTAAGGGACCTTCAAAGCTCGTCCATCCAGTAGGCGGACGTTTGTGATGCAAAAAGGCGGCTGGCCCAAAAAAGCCCTCCTTCGAAATCTCCCGCTCATAGGTGCCGGGGGGCATATCCGCATGGGCCTGCCGGGACGTCGTGCCTTCAATGCGAGATGCTGAAATCCATTTCCGCGCCATTTTCGTGCCTCCGGTAAAATTAGTAACATTTGTTACCAATTTTACGACCATCATGCAACGCTTCTTTTCCCGGGTCTTTTCTCCGGCGCGCCTGTTTGGTAACGGCTTCGCGATGGCCCGCAGAAAAGGCCTTGCACAGACATGCGGACCCGCCCATTTGCTAGCATCTTGGCGGCCTGATTATCCCCGCTACGAAAGACGAGGAATCCCTAATGAAGACCCGTTTGCTTATTCTCGGCTCTGGCCCAGCCGGCCTCACCGCCGCCATTTACGCGGCGCGCGCGGGTTTGAAACCCGTCCTTGTTCACGGCCTTCAGCCCGGCGGGCAAATGACCATCACCACGGATGTGGAAAATTATCCGGGCTTTGCGGATGTCGTTCAGGGCCCCTGGCTGATGGAGCAGATGCAAAAGCAGGCGGAGGTCGTCGGAACTGAATTCATCAACGACATTATCGTTGACGTTGATTTATTGCGCCGTCCTTTCACCCTCAAGGGCGACAGCGGCGAGACCTATGAGGCCGATGCGCTAGTGATCGCCACTGGCGCCCAAGCGAAATGGCTCGGTCTGCCGTCGGAAGAAAAATTCCAGGGCTTTGGGGTTTCCGCCTGCGCCACCTGCGATGGGTTCTTTTATCGCGGAAAAGACGTGCTGGTCGTTGGCGGCGGCAACACAGCCGTTGAAGAAGCGCTCTATCTTTCCGGCCTCGCAAAAAAAGTCACGCTGGTGCACCGGCGTGATGAATTGCGCGCGGAAAAAATTCTGCAGACACGGCTATTCGCCAAAGAAAACATAGACATCATCTGGGATCACACCCTTGACGAAATTCTTGGAACGGAAGACCCGCTCGGCGTTACCGGCGTGAGACTAAAACACGCTAAGACCGGAGATACACAGGAGATCAATGTTGATGGCGTGTTCGTCGCCATCGGGCACAAGCCGTCTACGGAGCTTTTCCAAGGAAAGCTTGAAATGAAAGATCACGGCTATCTCGTGACCGCGCCGGATTCAACGGCGACCGAAATTCCTGGCGTCTACGCTGCTGGCGATGTCACTGACGACATCTACCGGCAAGCCGTTACCGCCGCCGGTATGGGCTGTATGGCGGCGCTGGAAGCGGAAAAATTCCTCGCCGCCGAAGAAGCAAAAAGCGAGGCGGCATGAAAGCGCAATCGCGCCCACTTTCTACACTTGGATGATCATGCCGTTAGACATCGATTTTGTTCGCGATCAGTTTCCCGCCTTTTCAGAACCGTCATTGAAGGGGCAGGCGTTTTTTGAAAACGCCGGCGGTTCCTACGCCTGCCGGCAAGTGATCGATCGGCTCACCCGCTTTTATCGCGAGCGAAAAGTACAACCCTATGCGGCTTATGAAGCGTCTCATCTCGGCGGCGAAGAGATGGACGAAGCCCGCCGTCGCATGGCTGAAATTTTAGGCGTTGAGACCGACGAAGTCTCCTTTGGCCCGTCGACCACGCAGAACACCTACGTACTCGCGCGAGCCTTCGGACAAATGCTGAAGCCGGGCGACGCGATTATCGTCACCAATCAAGACCATGAAGCGAACTCCGGCCCATGGCGGCGGCTTGAGAGCCGCGGTGTAGAAATCCGCGAATGGACGCTCGACCCCGATACCGGGCATCTGCCGCTGGATGGGCTGAAAAACCTGCTGGATGAAAAGGTAAAGCTGGTCTGTTTCCCGCACTGCTCAAATGTTGTAGCGGAAATCAATCCCGTCGCCGAAATTTGCGCGCTGGCAAAAAGCGTTGGCGCCCATTCTTGCGTTGACGGCGTCAGCTATGCGCCGCATGGGTTTCCAAATGTTGGCGAACTTGGCGCCGACATCTATCTCTTCTCATCATACAAAACCTACGGTCCCCATCAGGGCGTGATGGCGATCCGCCGCGCACTCGGCGAAGCGCTGCCAAACCAAGGGCATTTTTTTAACGCCGGCTCTTTGTACAAGCGCTTCACGCCCGCCGGACCAGACCACGCACAAGTCGCGGCCTGCGCTGGTTTGGCGGACTATATCGATGCGCTGTATGCGCATCACCACAAGGGTGACGCGCATCCTGCAGAAAAAGGCGCGGCCGTTCACGATCTGATGCGAGCCCAAGAGAAGAGACTTTTGCAGCCGCTATTGGATTATCTTGCTGAGAAAAACTCCGTGCGCTTGCTTGGGCCGCGCCAGGCGGAAGGCCGGGCGCCGACGGTGGCGATGGTTCTAGAAGAGCCCGGAGAAATCGTCGCTGCGAAGCTCGCCCCGAAAGGCATCATGGCGGGCGGCGGTGATTTTTACGGCGTGCGGTGTTTAAAAGCCCAGGGGGTCGATCCTGATCACGGCGCGCTGCGCGTCAGCTTCGTGCATTACACGTCGCAAGAGGAACTCACTAAGCTGATCGAAGCGCTCGACGACACTCTCTAACGCTGAGCTGCTGCAGACGCGCCTATTCCCAGTCGCCGCCAAGAGCGAGGTTCAAATTGACACGCTGTTCAAGGCGTGCGCGCTGCACATTCACGAGCGCGCTTTGGGTTGAGAACACCCGTTGCTGGATGGTCAAAACGTCCAGCAAATCAGATTCGCCTTCATTAAATCGCAATTGCGCAATGCGCAGCGCCTCACCCGCTTCGTTAGCGGCGGCGTCCAGCGATTGCTCGCGTTCCCGAAGAACCGTGCTTTGATCCAAGTTGGTTTCGACCTCGTTGAACGCGTCGAGCGCCGCTTGACCATAGGCCGCAAGCGCTTGTTCTTGCTCGGCGGTTGAAATCTCCACCTGCGCCTGTCGCGCGCCACCGTCGAAGATCGGCGCCAGTAAGTTTCCACCCACCGTCCATGCTACATTCGCCGGATCAAGTAGATTACTCAGCTGGTTTGACGAACCGCCAATCGAACTTGTGAGGCTGATGGCGGGCATCTTCGCCGCCTTTGCCTGATCGAGACTGTTGAACGCCGCAGCGACCTGTCGTTCTGCAGCGACGATGTCCGGCCGACGCTCAAGAATTTCCGACGGAACGCCGGCCGGCGGCGGCGGCGGGGTTGCGGGAAGCGCCGTTCTAACTTTGAGGTCAGCCGCCGGATAACGGCCCAACAACACTTCAAGCGCGCGCAGCGCATCGCGCTGAGCACCCTCGGCTTGGGTGAGCGTTGCGTCCGCATTCGCAAGGTCCGACTTTGCCAAGGCAAGATCCTGCGCGGTCGCAAGACCATTTTCCTCCTGCACCGTTACAATCCGCGTTGTTTCGGTCAGCGTCTCAAACGTCTTCCGCGCGACATCGGCCTGCAGCCCGGCTTCTATCGCCACGAAATACGCGCGCGATACAGCCGCTGCGAGAGAATGCTGCGCATACCGATAATCCGCCTCAGCGGACTCTGCCGATGCGGCTGCGGCTTGTTTGCCGGATCGGATGCGGCCCCAGACGTCGAGTTCCCAATCGACCTGCAATCCCAAATTCGCGCCGCCGCGGCCTGCGCCTGCGCCTGTGACGCCGCCTGACTGACTGCCGCCGCCAACCAGATTGACGCTCGGCTGCAGCGCCGCGCCCGCCTGTTTTGCGAGCGCCCAGGAGCGTTCTACATTCGCCGCCGCCGCTAATATATTCTTGTTGTTTGCTTGCGCTTCGCGGACCAGCGCCGTCAGCGTTTCATCCTGGAATGTTGAAATCCATCCAACCTGAACGTCTCCGACCGTTTCCTGAGCCGTCGCCCAAACACGCGGAACGTCAGGAAGACTGGCGCGCGCCGCCTCGCCGGCTTCTTCGCGCGAAGTGATGTTCGCGCACGCCGACAAAGATATGGCGGCTGCGCCAGCTAACAAGCTTATTCTCGATACTGACATAATTTTCCCCGCTTAAGAGTCCCCGACTATTTGACCGCTGATTCAGTCGGCTGAATATTGAAAATCATCGCATAGAGCACCGGCACTATAACAAGCGTCAGCAATGTTGCGAAGCTTAAGCCGAACACCAAAACCACTGCCATCGAGCGGAAAAATGCGTCTGCAAACAGCGGCATAACGCCCAACACCGTGGTGAGCGAGCCCATCATGACAGGCCGCACGCGACTTGCGGTGGAATCGATCACCGCATCGAAGCGCGGCTTGCCTTCTTTGATCTCCAGATTCATCTGATCGACCAGCACAATGGCGTTCTTGATCAACAGCCCCGACAGCGAAAGCAGGCCCAATATACCCATAAATTCAAGCGGCGTGCCGGTGGTCAGAAGCCCAATAACAACGCCGATAATCGACAATGGTACAACAAGCCAAATCACAAGCGGCTGACGCAACGCGTTGAACAACACGACCACCACCAGCACCATCGCCAGCACGCCAAAGGGTATGGTTGTGGCTAGATTTTCGTTCGCTTCCGCAGACGATCCAAATTCGCCATCCCATTTCAGGGAATAGCCTTCCGGCAACTCAATCGCCTCGATCGGTCCGCGAATGCGCGCCAGAAGGTCCGACGCCAACTCATCCGGATAGGGATCGCTTTGCGCTTTAATTGTCCAGACCCGGTCCTCGCGCTTAATCTGCGCGTTACGCCAAATTGTGCGAACGCTGTCCATTGCTTGGGACAACGGCACAACGCGACCGGTCGCAGAACTGAGCGTCTCGACTTCATAGATGTTCTCAATTCCCAACCGTTCGTCTTCCGGCGCGCGGGATATGATGGGGATCAGCTTATCGCCTTCCCTGTAAACGCCGACATTTCGTCCGGAAAAGTTAGTCTGCAGCGCGTTGGCGAAATCCTCTCGCGAAATGCCAAGTTGCCGGCCTGAGCTTTCCGAATAAACAGGCTCGATAACGCTGACCGGTTGGCGCCAATCGTCCTTGACGGACAAGGCGCGACCATCGGCGGCCATGATCGCTTTGGCTTCGTTGGCAAGCTTGCGCAGCACTTTTGGATCAGGCCCTTTGAAGGTCGCTTCAATCTTTGAGCCGCCGCCAGGCCCCAGGATAAACCGCCAGACCTTTCCTTGCGCATTGGGAAAGCTTTGATCAATGTAAGCTTGGATATCAGGAATGAGGCCGGCAATCCGATTATAGTCATCGACCTTGATAAGAAGCTGACCATAAGCGGGATTGTTAGACTCAAAATTGTAGACCAGCATGTAGCGCAGCGCGCCGCCGCCGATCAGCGTCTGCACGCCCTCGACGCCTTCCAGTTCGGACACATACTCTTCGAGCTGGCGCATATCCGCGTCCGTCGTTGAAATATCGACGCCTTCCGGCAGCCAATAATCAACAACCACTTGCGGCGTCGTTGACGCGGGGAAAAAGCCGCTCTTTACAAATTGAAACCCCCAAATGGAAAGAGCGAAAACGCCGGCCGCGCCGAAGGCGACGATCCAGCGAAATTTGAGGGCGCGGCGGGTAAACCATTTAAACCCGCGCGCAAAGCGTCCGTCCTTTGGCGGCTCGGCGTTTGCGTCCGCCTTTTCCTGAAAGAGCCAGTGGCAAAACAACGGCGTAAGCGTCAGCGCGAACAACCAACTATACAGCAGGGAAATAAGGATCACCCAGAACAAGTCGCCCGTGTATTCGGCTGTTGAACCAGGAGCAAAGCCAATCGGCGCAAATGCGATAATGCCGACGAGCGTGCCGCCAAGCAGCGGCCATTTCGTTCTGCTCACAACTTCCTTGGCGATATCCAATTTGCGTCGGCCGGCTTGCACGCCAATGAGGATGCCTTCGGTGACGACAATTGCGTTGTCGACCAGCATGCCAAGAGCAATGATGAGGGCGCCAAGCGAAATGCGGTGCATCGGTATGCCCGCCAAATTCATCGTGGCCAACGTCGCTGCGATGGTCAAAAGTAAGACCGAGCCGATGACGACGCCCGAGCGCGGCCCCATGAAAATCAAGAGCGTGCCGAGTACAATGACGAGCGCAAGAAAAACAGTGAATGCGAAATCTTGCACCGAAGCGTCAACAATCTTTCCTTGATGATAGAATTCATGCAGTTCCATGCCAACGGGGCGAAGACTTTCGATTTCCCGAAGCTTCGCATCGATCGCTTCGCCCATCTTAACGACATTGGCGCCTGTGACATTTGATACGCCAATCGATAAGGCTGGCGCGCCATTATAGCGGATCAACATGGTTGGGGGATCTCGAAACCCGCGCGTTACCGTTGCGATGTCTCTTAAGTAAGACACCGATCCATCGGTTGATGTTGAGATCAAGAGGTTTTCTATCGCCGCGACAGAATCAATTTCGCCCGATGGCGAGATCTCCATTCGGCTCTCGCCAAGCTTGACATTGCCAGCTGACACAACAGCGTTTTGCGTTGAAAGCGCTGAATAGACATTGCTGATTGAAACGCCAAGCGCTGCAGCACGCTCTCTCGAAATCTCGACATAGATGGCTTCGGTTTGCTCGCCGCCGAAACTGACTTTGCCAACACCTTCGACCTGCAGCAGTTGTTTGCGCAGCTCTTTCGCATAAATCAGGAGCTCATCTGGGGAGTACCCCTCCCCCGTCAGCAGATAATAAAGTCCGTAAACGTCGCCAAAATCATCGAATACGACAGACGCCGTAGCGCCCGGCGGTAACGAGCCCTGGGCGTCGTTCACCTTGTTGCGCAGTTTTGTCCAGATGAGTTGCAGATCTGATTTTGACGGTGAGAATTCATATTTGATGTCGACGCTTATTTCAGAAAACCCAGCCCGCGATGTCGAGCGGATTTCCTCGACCTCCTGCATTTCCTGGATGGCGGTTTCGAGCGGTTCCGCAATTTCATTGGCGACTTCTTCGGGACTGGCGCCGGGATATTGCGTGAGCACCTGCGCCGTCCGGATTGTAAATTCCGGATCCTCAAATCGCGGCATGTTCTGAAACGCCGTCCAGCCGCCAAACAGCGCACCAACAATAACGATAACGCTGATCAGGCGATTTTTAATCGCAAACTCGGCTGGATTCATTGCCCGCGCCCCAACTACTGGCCGTTATTCCAGGCGCGCACGCGCATGCCTTCCTGCAAATAAGAAGCGCCAGCGCCGGCGATGAGTTCGCCGCCTTCAAGCCCTTCGATAATTGCCACTTCTTCTCCGAACCGTTCCTCTGAAACCGCGACCGGCTGTTTTGATACGGTCATGGTTTCTTCGTTCACCAGCCAGACAAATCGATCATCGCCTTCCGCAATGATCGAGCCTGTCGGCACAGAAACGCCAAGCGGGACTTGGTCGCCAGTATAAAGGAAAATCGAATCAACGCGGCCGGTCATGCCAGGCAATATCAACAACCCTTCCGGCGGCGTGAAGGTGAAACGCGCGCGATAGGTTTGCGTCGTTGGATCCGCCTGGCCAGTCGCCTCTTTGAATTCCGCGGGTATCTTCACATTGGGCGCCGCATCCAACGTAACCGTTGTATCGATCGGATTGATCTGCGGGACATAGGCAAGGATGCGCGCTGGCACGTTAATAACGGCTTCAACGTCACCGCCGCTTTGCAATGTCGCAACCGCTTGCTGTGCGCCGACATTTTGAAAATTCTCAACGTCAATCCGAGCGATCTGACCCGCAAAGGGCGCACGCAGCTCAGTATCGTCGAGCGCCTTCTTGGCCGTATCGAGTTGCGCCCGGGCGATGTCGCGAGCCGACTGACGTTGCTCGAGCACGCTGCGCGATATCGCGTTTTCTGCAGAAAGCCGTCGTGCGCGCTGGTACTCCGACTCAGCATTGTCAAATTGCGCTTTGGCCGAGTTGTAGTTGTTTTGGAAATCTCGTTGATCAAGTTTTGCAATGAGCGCATCTTTCTCAACGAACTCACCTTCATTGACAGGGAGATCCTGCAACAGACCACTCACTTGAAACGTCAAAACGCTAGACTGGGCGGCTTCGATAACGGCGGAATAACTAACCGGAAAGCGGTTGGACGTCTCTTCCACTGTAACAAGCTTAATGGGGCGCACGGGAAGCTCCGACGCTGTTTCCGCCTCCCCGCCACATGAGGCCAAGAGCATTGCGGCCACCCCACCGAGAAGCGCTCTGGCAAACGTCTGATTCATGTTCTTCAATCCCTTACCGACGGACACGAGCGGACGCTTTGGCGACGTATCCGGAAACGTCTACGTCAGGTAGCTCAGCTTATAACTCAACTTAATGTGAGAAGTGATTGTCCCGACGATAAAAACCAAAGCTATAGCCGACCCTCAGAGAATATCCACAAGATATGGGACGAAAATGGCAGGCGTTGAGCGGGTCGAGCGCCAGACTGTCTGTGTCCAAACTGGCGCATATGCCAACGAGATCAGTAACATAGCTCTATCGACCG
The DNA here is from genome assembly GCA_028285645.1 of Hyphococcus sp. Lineage (GTDB taxonomy): Bacteria > Pseudomonadota > Alphaproteobacteria > Caulobacterales > Parvularculaceae > Hyphococcus. The sequence continues at coordinate 788 of JANQOV010000025.1, read as the reverse complement.
CCAAAAACACCCCAATCAGATCAATGGCTTGCGGAGCCCGTGCAAGGGCTTTTCGCGTTTGACTCCCCCTCCCTGATCCGCTTGCATCGACCTGTGGTGGCTTCATTGACTAAGGAGGGATGGTTCGATGGTTCGTTTCACTCTTTTGGCTGCAATTTGTTGCGCCACTCTCTCGATAAGCAGCGCCGTAGACGCCCAATCAATCGATCCGGATGTTATTCGTCAGACTGAGCGTGACCTCAGGGCTGTCATTACGCCGCGAGAAGTCGATCTTCGCCGCCCGGTGATCGGCGCTAATCACGATGGCGCAACGAATTGGGTTTCACCATTATTGCGAAATCATCCCGGTACGATCAGCGGGAATCGCTATTCCGTCGATGGCGATCGATTTTTGTACGAGTTCGGCTTCACGATCATCAACCCAGATCTCGACAGCAATGCTTCGGTTGGGGTTGATTGTTATTCGGCCGACGGGGAAAGAGATCAAAAATACTCAAGACGTTTTGAAATCGAACCCTTAGCGGCGGATCAATGGCGGTCTGACAGCGCGCCTCCTACGCCTTCAACGGATTCGATAACGATCGATGAAGACTATGTTTGGTGTCACATTTGGGCCGATCGACCGGTGTTTGCATTCGGCGTTCGTTACACGGAAGTCGGATCAGATAGAAATGCAGCCGGCTTCAATTTGATTGCTTCGGCGCGCTAACCGGCTGTTGTCTTTGATGGTGGGCGGTGAGAGGTTCGAACTCCCGACCTACTGGGTGTAAACCAGCCGCTCTTCCAGC
>JANQOV010000005.1 GCA_028285645.1 Hyphococcus sp. | reverse complement strand
TAATCGTCGGCGAGGATACCGCATTGATCGGGGCAAGCATTGCCCTGAACCAGCGCATCAGTGAACGCTGACTTAGGTTGAATGCCGCCGGCAGTCTCTTGACATTATCGCTCGGCGAACGCCTGATCGAGCGACCGCGAGACAGGCTTCAGCATGTATTGCATCATCGTGCGCGATTGCGTGATGATTTCCGCGCGCACTTCCATGCCCGCGGACAGCTGTCGGGCGAGGCGGCCTTTGCCAATGGTCTGGCTGTCGAGCGCCACATAGGCGACGTAGAAATTATCGCCCGTGCGTTCATCGACAAATGAGTCGGCGGAGATGTGCGCGATTTTACCTTCGAGCTTGCCATAGCGATTGGGATCAAACGCCGTCACGGACAGCTCCGTCTGCTGGCCGATTTGCACATGCCCGATGTCTTTTGGCTCCACATGGACTTCGGCGAACAGCGTATCGCCGTCCGGCGTTATTTCAGCGACAACGCCGCCGGGGCTGACGACATCGCCTGCGCCGTTAAGCGTGATATCTTTGACAACGCCTGCAATCGGCGCGCGAATGGTGAGACGGGCCGAGCGGTCCTGGAGTGACTGGATCGGTTCGGCAAGTTCTTCAAGCTCAGCGACGGCGGCCGCGCGCTCTTCCGCCGCCATGTTGCGAAATTCCGCCTCAGCGCTGATGCGTTCGGAGATGGTGCCGGCATGGGCGCGCTCCGCCTGTTCAAGGCGCGCTTTCGCCGCCGCGGCGTCGGACTGCGCAGAGGCAACCGCTGACTTTGATTCGAGAAACGCGCGCCGCGACGTAAAGCCTTCTTCGATCAATTCTTCCTGAATGGAAAGCTGTTCACGCGCATATTCCAGGAGTTCTTTCTGCGCTGAATAGTCCGCTTTTGTCTTACTGACTTCTGATTCAGCGGATGCCTCGCGGGAAGTCAGCACATCAATTTCCGCCTGATGCTGTCTTGTCGTGGAGGCGAAGATCGCCGCCTGTTCTGAAACGAGCGTTGGCCATTCATCAGCGAATTCGCTGAAATCGGGCGCACGGTCTTCGGCCTGCGCGGTCAGGCGTTCGGCGCGCAGCAACAGATTGGCGCGGCGTACGGAATAGCGGTCATATTCGCCGCCGGCGGTCGAAGCGCGCAGCCTGGCGAGCGGCGCATCGGCTTCAACAAAATCGCCTGGCGCGACGAAGACTTCCTCGACGATGCCGCCTTCAAGATGTGCGACTTCCCGGGTCGAGCCATAAGGAGAGATCTCGCCAAGCGCGATGGAAAGCTCGCGGACCTGCGCGACATTCGCCCAAATGAGCAGCGTCAGCATCAGGCCGCTGATCACAGCCAGGATGGCGCGCGGCAGATGCGGCGGCGCGCCTTCTTCAAGCTCGATGGGCAGCGCAAGACCATGGCGTTCTCCTATGGAGCCATGGGTCTCTGTGGTGTTTTGCTTTTCGTTATCCATCTCGCGTCTCGTTGGTTATGCGGTTGCTGTCGCGGCGGGGTATTGCGCCGCAAGAATTTTCGGAACGATCTCATCGGGTGCGCCGGCCTCACGCACCATGCCGCGCTCCATCCATACAAGTTGGTCCGCGATGCGCATGTGGCTTGGCCGTTGCGTTGTCATAATGATGGCGCTTGCGCGCTTGCGCTCTTCAATAACGGAAAGCAGCGCCTGTTCGCCCGGTTCGTCCAGCGTGATCGCGGGTTCGTCCAGTAGATAGAGCGGCGCCTTTTTAACGAACGCGCGGCAAAGATTGATGCGGCTTTTCAAAGCGTCGGGCCACGATGACTCAGAAACGGTCGTGTATTTTGTTTCAATCCCGTCTGTCAGCACGTTGCTGAAATATTTATCGACCCCGAAGCGGCGAACAATGTCGCTAATTTCTTCATCGGTCGCCGCCGGATGCGCCAGCCGGATGTTCTGTGCAATCGTACCGTGGAAGAAATCAAGCGATTGCAATGCGACGCCGAAAGCGTGGCGCCATTCGCCTTTGTCAAGCTGACGCAAGTCAAGACCGTCTATATAAATTGAGCCCGCTTGTTGTTGATAAAGACCCATGAGCATGCGCAGCGTGGTCGATGTGCCGGAACCGGAAGGTCCGTAAAGACAAGTAAGCTGTCCGGGGCGGGCCTGAAAAGAGACAGCGCGTAACGCTGGCTCGCGCGCGCTCGGGTAGCGGTAGGTGACGCTGTCGAAAACGACATGCCCTGAAAATGTGCGCGGGATCGAAGGGCCTGTGTTGGGTTGGCGTTCCAGCGGCATCTTCGCAAGGCGATTGATTTGTTCAATACTTTGCAGGGTGTGGCCAACTGTAAGAGCGCTCAAGAACAGGTTGCGGATCGGCCCGAGTACGCGCCACGCCAGCGCCATGATGGCGATCAACGCACCGGCGCTAAGGTCGCCGGCAATGACTTTTTGCGTGCCGAGCGCAAGAACGCCAACGCCGGCGAGCGCGACCAAGCCTTGCGAGAACGTTTGGACGAATGTGTTGAACTGGCGCGCCTTCATATGCGCCATCGCCGCTTCCGCAGACATGCGCCGATGCTTTTTGAGCCAAATGGTTTCGGCGGACAGGTCCTTGATGGCGCGTTGGGCTGAGACCGCCTCTACGGTCAGATTATTCAATTTGGCTTTGGCGTCGCCAGCCGCGCGCACGAGCCGGTTCGTTCGCGGCGTCGCCCATGCTGCAACAATCGCATAAGCAGCGATCAGCGTAACGGGAATCCAGATCATATGTCCGCCAATCATCGCGATGACAGCGAGAAACAGAAAGACGAAAGGCAGATCGAATAAAGCGCCAGCCAGTTGTCCGGTAAACGCTTCTTGCAGCGACGTCATTTGACGCAGGCGCGTCAATTGGGAGCCGATCGGCGCATCTTCCGTATAGGAAAGCTCCATATGTAGGAGTTGGCGAAACGCGGTTTCATTGACCTGTTCGTCGAGGCGCGCACCGAGGTAGGACTGCAGTCTCACGCGTAACTGTCGAAGCGCAAAGTCAGCGAGAATGATCACACCCATGCCGGTGGCCAGGCCAAGCAGGACATCAAGCGACTTTGTACCGATCGCCTTGTCATAGACGTGCATCACATAAAGCGGCGGCATCAGCGCAAACACATTGACGACAAAGCTCGCCAGAAAAATCTGGACGATTGCGGGTTTCATCGCCCGAATAACGCGCGTCGACCATTTTTGTTGAAGCTGCGCTGGTTGATCGATTGTTTGTTCGTCCAGCTCCGGAAATATGATGACGCCGGTCACCTCTGCGGTTGGCATCTCAATACGTTCGCTGGCCTGCGGATCAAAAATTGTTACGCGGTCCTGGCTGCTGCACTGCTCGATCAGAAGTACGCGGCCGTTTACCGTGCGCAGGAAGCAGGGCAGAAACTCATCGCGCAGCTTATCCGGTGTTGCATTTTCTATGCTTGTCTTAAAGCCAAGCCGAAAGAGAACGGAACGAAAAGCGGCGAGCGTTTCCATGGTATCCGCATGCGGCATGGATTCGAAGATGCGGCGTTTGCCCTGCGACCAGTCAATAAGCGACAGAAAGCGATCGATAACGTTGGCGCAGTCATCGTTCGCTGTTGGCCGTTCATAGGCGCCGGCGCTGAAAGCGCTTTCCACCCGGTTGCGCAAAGCGTGAACCGGGTTCAGTTGCTTACGGTGTTTGGCTGCGCCGTTTGCGTCGTTGTCGCCGGGGGGCGTGAGATGGGTGTCTACAGTCATTGCGTCGCCGCCTTATGACTGGCGTCATATTCATGCGCGCGTTCAAGGGTGTTGTTTTTTATGTCGTATACGGCATCGGCGGCGCGCAAAAGCGACGGCCGGTGCGTTGCGATGATCACGGTCATCTTGCCGCGAAGCTGAACCAGCGCTTCGGCGAACCGGCGCTCGCCCGTCATATCCAGAAGCGTATTCGCGTCATCAAAGATGATGACGGATGGGTTGGTCGCAATCGCTCTCGCGATGCAGATGCGTTGTGACGTCGCGACAGGAATATCGCGGCCCGCCGCGCTTTTTAGCATGGTGTCGTATCCAAGCGGCATACGCACGACTTCGCTATCGAGGCCAATGAGTTTCGATGCGGTAAGTGCGGCCTTGGCGGGAATTGCGCCAAACAGGGTCAGGTTTTCAATGATTGTACCGCGGAAGATCGTTGGCGTTGGCGCCACATAGCGAACTGGCGATACTTTCGCCGCAGCATCATTGCTAATGCGCTCTTCTCCGACCTTGATCTCGCCGGCCGTGATCGCAACGTCGCCCATGAGCGCGCGCACAAGCGAGGTGCGTCCGCTGCCGTCTGCGCCGCGTAAGGCGACAATTGATCCTGCCAGGACGTCCAGATTAAGGTTTCTGAATAACTGCACCTCGCCTCGCCGAATAGAAACGTTATTAAACGTGACAGGCAAAGGCGCAGGCGTTGCCGCATATAATGCAGCCGTGTCTTTGTTTTCCGAAAACGGATCATCATTGCCGCATTCAAAGATAGCCGCGATACGCCGCCGGCGATGTTTGGCGAGTTGCGATTCATTCCATGCAGAGAGCGAACGCATAAGCGGTTGCAAAAGTTGTGATGACAACAGCATGCAGCACGCAAGCGCGCCGATAGTCAGCCGTCCGTTAAACACGAGCAAAGCTCCAACGCCGACAATCGCAATGATCGATAAAGACGAATACATCGCATTGTGCGTTTGCGAGGCGCCGGCGTGCTCCACCATTCGCCGCGTGATGATGCTCGCCGATGACTGCAGACGCTCAAATCGGCGCATGATCAACGGCTCCATCGCGTGGGCCTTGACCGTTTGCATGGCCCTTAACACTTCGATGAAGAAGTCGCTCTTGCGCGAGTCCATCTGCTCGCGTGATTCAATGACGCTGTTCAGGTTGAGCGTGCGGCGAACGGCGAACGCGCCGAACAACGCGAACAGCGCGAGCATGACAAGAAAGATAGAGCCGCCAACGAGCAGAATAACGCCTGCAAAAATAGGAATGAACAGAATATCGATTGCGACAAGACGTGACTGTCCGCCAAGGTGGTTGCCGAGTCCGCTGATTGCGCCAAGCCGCTCCAGATGTTCGCTGGACGTCTGCTTGTTAAACTCAGATGGCGCCGTCGCCAGCATTGTCGACAAGGCGCGTGTCGATAATTTGTGCGTGAAAGAGGCGCCGGCCCAATTCGCTACATAGGCGCGTAGATATTTCAGAACGGCGTCTATGAAAATGACACAGACGAGGCCGAAGATCAGTACGCTCAACGTATCAAAAGCAGCGTTTGGCAAAACGCGGTCGTAGATCTGAAGAATAGAGATCGGAAGCGCCAGAGCCAGAATGTTGACGACCGCTGAGGCGGCGTAAATGGTAAATCCAAGCGAAGGCTCATGCAGCCCGTCGCTTGTGTGATTCAGCCCCAAGGTTTCGCGAAAAAACCCGTTCATATTACTCAACAGTGTATCCGTCATAACGGTCGTAATAGTTACCAATGTCGCTTAATATTTCATCTATGACTTAAATCTTTAGGAATCATAATCGGCCGACCGGCAATGGTCAGTTGTGATTAATAAGGTTTTAACCACATAGATAAGTTTCCGATTAATCTAATCCCGATAAAGTGCGATCAGTTAATGTTGTGTAAAGAGTAACCTCATGGCTGAGAATCCTACGCAAAAACCCGGCAAGAATCAGGGTGAAGAGCAAGGCCGATCGGAACTGGCAGTCGGTGAAGCCGTTGCGCGGGAAGAACGCGAAGCGCTTAGAAAAGCCCGTGAAGCTGAGCTGTTGGACTCAGATGGCGATACCGGTGAAGCTGGTTACGCAAACCTTCA
>JANQOV010000014.1 GCA_028285645.1 Hyphococcus sp. | reverse complement strand
AACATTTTTAAAGGACGTTGCCGTTTCGCTCGAAAAAGCGATCGCGTCCTTTCCCGATCACATCAGTATGCAAATCTGTGACGCTGTCATCAGCCTTGGACGCGCCTTATTGCCGAATTTGAGCGAGCAGGGCTTTGCCGACGAAGTCGCCGCCGCTGTTCGGCGTGAGATCAATGTTCAAAACCGCCCGTCTTTGCAACTGCGCGTTTCGCCAGCGCGCATCGAAATCATTCGCGAAACAATAACCGCATGCGGTCTCGACGAGGCAACCACCATCATACCCGACGACGCGCTCGACGACATGAGCGTCAGGCTGGAATGGCAGGACGCCGGCATTGAGATAGATATTGAAAAGGCGTGCGCACAAGCGCTCGCAGCCCTTGAACACACCTCCAACACCCTGAGAACAGGAAAAACAAATGACGGGAAATCCTGAAACGCCTGAAGCGGCGGTCGAAGAAGAAACAGACGTTGTTCTCGGCGAAGAAGATGCGGAGGCGGAAGCAGCGCCCGCGGCTGCGGCTGAGCCGCCAATGTTTGAGCGGCGCGATGAAAGCGCCAGCAACGGCCTAAAGCGCGCAATTTTTGACGTTCCCATTGAAGTTGTCGTCTCCGTTGGGACAGCGCGGCCGATGATTGGCGAGTTATTGGCCATGGGCAGAAATCACTTGCTTCCCCTCGACAGTGCTATCGAAGATCCGGTCGAGCTGCGGGTGAAAGATCGGGTCATCGCGCGCGGTGAACTCACGAAGGTTCCCGATACGGAAGGCCAGCTCGGCATCAAGCTGACGGAAATCGTCAACATTTCGGAATTGGCGGACTAATGCGTTTCATCATGAAACTGACGCTGACGCTTCTTGCGTTGGCGCTTGCGCTTGGCGTTTTCGGCGGCGCAATGGCGCAGGAGGCGCCCGAAAACATGGTGAGCGGCGACGGTTTAAGCGCCCGGGTTATTCAGCTCTTTATTCTTGTTACAGTGCTGAGCCTTGCGCCCGGCATCGCGATGATGATCACGTGCCTGCCGTTCATGATCATCGTCTTTTCGATTTTGCGTCAGGCGATCGGTCTCCAGCAGGCGCCGCCCAACATGTTGATCATGAGCCTTGCGCTGTTCCTTACCTATTTTGTGATGGAGCCGGTCTTTACCGATGCTTGGGCCGCTGGCGTGCGGCCGCTGCTCGACGGCGATATAACAGAAGCGCAGGCCTTTGACCGAACGCTTGCGCCGTTCATCGTGTTCATGGAAGGGCGCGTCTCGCCAATCGCCATCGAAACTTTAAGCGATGCAATCCCAAGAGATGTGGCGCAGGGGGAAACTCCGCTCTCGGTGTTGATCCCCGCCTTTATGCTGTCGGAAATCCAGACGGCGTTTCAGATCGGTTTTGTCATCTTCCTGCCGTTCCTGATCATCGACCTTATTGTTGCGTCGATCCTGATGGCTATGGGGATGATGATGGTGCCGCCGGCGATTGTGTCGCTGCCCTTTAAGCTTGCGTTTTTCGTGCTGGCCAATGGCTGGATTGAAATCGCCGGTGCGGTTGTAAAAGGATACGGACCATGAATGCTGTAACGACGCGATCGGGCGCGGCGTCTCCCGCCTTGCCGGCGCCGGCGAACAGGCAAGTCTCAAGCGGCAACATGTCTTTGTCTAATTCGCAAAAGGCGGCATTGGTTATCGCTGCGCTGGGGCCGGAGGCTGCTGGGCCGATTATCGAGCGCATTGACGACAAACATTTGCGCGCCTTCGCCCGGGCCTACGCGCATTTCCAGACGATCCCCAAATCGATGCTGCAATCGGTCGTTGAGGAATTCGTTCTGTGCCTCAGCAAGGATGATGACGAAATGCGCGGCGGCTTTGATGAAACCCGCGAGCTCCTCAGCCAGTTTATTGGCTCGGACGATATCATTCGGCTGATGGAAGACATCGACGTGCCGAACGGCGAATCCGTTTGGGAAAAGATCGAGCGCACGCCGGATCAATTGCTCGCGGATTACCTTTCAAAACAAAACACGCAGCTCATCGCTGTCGTTCTGTCGCGGATCAACACGGAACAGGCGTCTCGCCTTATAGAGTTGCTGGAGACAGACATTGCCGAAAAGGTGATCATTCGGCTGTCGCGACCGATGAAAGTCTCCCGCGAGGTCCTGATGATTATGGCCGACCGGATTGAACAGGAATTCCTTGCGCCGATGCGCACGTCGTCTAAGGCGCGCAATCCAGGCGAGATGATCGGTCACATGATGAACAATGTGACATCGGAAAAGCGGGAGAAGCTTTTGTCGTTTATGACGTCTGAGATTCCTGAGATCGTCACCGACGTGCGTAAATCCATGCTGACCTTTCAGGATCTTGCGACGCGTGTGCCGCCGCAGGCGATCACCATGGTCATCAAGGAGATGGAGCTCGACCAGTTTCTCCTGGCGGCGAAGTTCGGCAAACAAAACGCGCCGTCTTGCGTCGAATTCATGTTCAAGAACATCTCACAGCGCATGGCGCAGCAATATGAAGAACAGATGGACAAAATGCCGACGCCCGATGTCAAAGAGGCGGAAGCAGCGCAGGCTGTCTTTATGAGTCATGTGCGCAAGCTCGCCGCCGCCGGCGAAATCACGCTCATCGAGATCAAGGAAGATGAAGATGACGCCGAAGGCGGCGAAGAAGCGGCGTAAACGGACTTCACCTCCTAGTTTAAGTTGCATCTCATTTGACTGACCTTGCCGCTTCTCCCGGTGACCGTCTGACGCCAGGTGAAGGCGGAGAAATCAGTGCCGCCTGTTCTCTGGCGCGACTTTGTTGGCTTACATTTCCGCAAATGAAGCTTGAGACCTGACTGGATACCGGCTTTCGCCGGTAAGAGCGGTGGTTTGGCGCCTATTCAAACGTAGCGCAGGCTTGCCTTTTGTCATATGCCGGTGCGGATCGGTTAAGCGCAGCGAATTTGACAAAAAAGGGCCGGTAGACAACGCCGGGCTCGAGTATACACCCAAACGCTGGCTATAGGATAGTTATCCACCACTTCTCTGAAGGGTGTATGCTTTGCTCTGATCAGGAATGAAAGGTGAGTGGAACATGCGAGCTCCGCTTCATGCAGCGCCGTCCTACCCGTCATCCCAGCGAAAGCTGGGATCCAGAGTCTGTGACCACGGAATTTGCCGCTCCTGGATCCTGTTGATGGTTCCCATCCATCAACACATCAGGATGACGTGGAACGACGACGTGAATGTTTGATGTCTATTAGTGAACCCCAACAGATAGCTGCAAACGCATGGATGAAAAAACTAGGGTTTAATCGAGCGCGGTGCGGGCGGCGAGTCTGGTCCGGCGAAAACGGCGAAAAAGCTGGCGCAGACGTCAAAATGGTCCGACATCAAGTGGTCCAACATTTTGGTCAGTCTACGCAAGGCGAGGGCGGCTACTGCACCACTAGCTCAGCATGCAGCGCGCCGGCGGATTTGATTGATTTGAGGATATCAATCATCTCCCGCGGGCTGACGCCAAGCGCGTTAAGCCCATCCACCAGATCCGCGAGCGTGACATTTTTTTCGAGCAGGCCAACACGGTTGTCTTCGCTGGCGTCGATAGAGATGTCCGTTTGCGGCACGACGATGGTGTCGCCGTTACGGGAGAAAGGATTCGGCTGCGAAACGCCGGGCAATTCCCGGATACGGATGGATAAATTGCCCTGCGCTACGGCGACGCTTGAAATGCGGACTTCTGAGCCGAGGACGATGGTGCCGGACCGTTGGTCCACAACCACTCTGGCCTTTTGGGCCGGCGTGATTTCGTAATTTTCGATCTCGCTGATCATATGCGCCGGCGAGCGAAAGCGATTGTCGACTTTGATTTCCACGGTTGTTGAATCCAGCATTTCGGCAATTTGTGTTTTTAAGGAGCGATTGATGACGCCTTCGATACGCGATGCGGTCGTAAAGTCAGGAGAGCGCAGAGCAAGCTTGATCTTGTCCATTTCGGCAAAGTCAAACCCAAGTTCGCGTTCAACGCGGGCGCCGTTGGGAATGGTTCCTGCGGTTGGAACGCCTTCGGTTACCGAGGCTGCGTCGCCTTCTGCGGAGAAGCCGCTGACCAGCACCGGCCCTTGCGCGACGGCGTATATTTGTCCGTCGGCGGCGTTGAGCGGCGTCATGATGAGCGTGCCGCCGGTCAGGTCTTTGGCGTCGCCGATGGCCGAGACGGTAACGTCAATTTGTGCGCCTGTGCGGGCGAAAGGCGGTAGTGTCGATGTCACCAGAACAGCGGCGACATTTTTGGGTCGAAACTCTTCGCCCTGGACATTAACGCCAAGGCGCTCCAGCAAGCTTGAAAGCGCTTCCTCAGTATAGGGAATATTACGCAAACCGTCGCCGGTGCCGTCAAGGCCGACCACAAGACCGTAGCCCACAAGGTCGTTGCCCCTGACGCCTTCAACTTCAACCAGGTCCTTCAGCTTGACCGCTGCAAAGGCAGGGTTTGAAAAGGCCGCTAAGGCAAGCGCTATAAAGATTGACAAAAAGCGCATGATGCTACCTCAGATAATTGGCGATGCTAAGGCGCGCGAGGCGGCCCGTTACAAGGTAAGAAGCTTCAAGCTGGGTTTCGAGCAATTGCAATTCCGAGGCCGCTTCATAAGGATCGCGCGCTGTCTTGTTATTGTAGACTGACGTGAGCACCGCTTCTTCCGCTTCATAGCGCCCGATGGCGTCGCCTATTCTTGCTTCGCTAACGCCAATGTTTGCACGCACTTCCGTCAATACGGCATCTGCGCCAAGCGCGCGCGTTGAGTTATTTTCGATGAGCGTATTTGCGTCCGCAAAGGTTGCGGCGTCTCTGTTTGCGATGACCGCAAGACTGCGAATGATGTCCTTGACCGATTGGTCATCGGCTTTGGTGGACGCATCGATACGGATGCCGGGACTGATTTCAACCAACGGCGCAGCATTGGCGCCGCCCTGATAAATGGTTGTTGCAAAACCGCCGGCGGGATCGTTGAAATAAATGTCAAGTTGCGCTTCGGCGTCCGCCGCGTCGATCGCGCCGGCGATGATTGCCTGAACATCGCTGATCAGTTGTTCAGGCGCAGCGAGCGGCGCGCGATCAGTAACGTCGCCGCCAAACAAGGCGCGTCCGCCGAATACCGTATTAAGGGCGCTGAAGACCGCGGAGACAGCAGTTTGCGCATCGTCCGAAAGCGTTGTGAGAACAGTTGTATCATTGCGGCCAAGGGCGGCGAGGGTGTCTGTTGCGATTCGGTTGCTGTCTGCGCTGACGCCGTTAAGGGCGAGTTGTGTAGTCTCCGCGCGTGCTTTCGATAATGCCAAGTTTTGCTGAAACAGCCGCACATCATCAACGGCTTTTTTTAAAAGGTGCGCGCTGCCGACATCGCCGCCGAGATGTTTCGTAAGATCGTCATGGCGCCCGGTCACAGACTCAGTGCGCGTTGTATCAGCGCGTGCCTTCAAGTCCGACACGTTGCGGGACAACGTCGAGAAGGACAGCATGTCTGGGACGAAAAACGTACTCACTTATATCTCCAGCAATGTCAGAACCATCTGCTCGGCGGTCTGGATGACGCGGGCGTTCGCAGCGAACGCCTGTTCAATGAGGATGAGTTGCTGCAGTTCAAAATCCGTATCAACGCCGGTAACGGCGAGTTCCGCATCGGAAAGCGCCTGCGCGCGCGCTGATGTTGCGGCAAGTTGTGTTTCTGCAGATATGCGGGACGCGCCGATGGTCGAGGTGACATTTGCGGCGGCGCCGGCGGCGCTTAGTTGACCGCTTAGTCCGGCGCCTGGCGGCGGCGCTTTCAGTCCGGTCAGGGCGTCGATCATTGTATTGATGAGGCCTGCAGCGCCGGCGGGCCCTTCTGTTGCTGCGCCAATGCCGTCGCGCAGACGCCATGCGGCGCCGCCCTGGTCAGGATCAACGGCGGCGTTGATGGCGATTCGTCCCGCCAGGCCGATTTCAGCCGTTGGATCAAAAGCGGTGCCTGCATCCGTAAATAGCCCCGGTGCGCCCGGCGCCAGGGTCGGATCGATATTTTCAAATCGCTCGATCACATCGCGGGCGAGGGCGTCGATCTTGGTTTGAAAGTCAGGCGCAACATCGTCGCGGATGGCAAAGTGACCGGCAAGCGAACCAGCGCGAAGCGAAAATGTGCCGCCGCCGCCCGGGGTCAAGTCGCTTCCGCTAACGCTAAGGCCCGATAAATCGCCACCCGCCAGACTGCTGTCCGGTGCGACAACGGTTGCTTGGGTAAACTGAAGCGGACGTACTGTATTGGCGATCAGGAAGGCGCCTTCTTCCGTCATCAAATCGACCTTGCCATTATCGCGTACAACTTCCCGCACCGGGATGATTTTCGAGACGTCGTCAATGAGGAGCTTGCGTTGATCCTCCAGCGAAGTGACGTCGCGATTGCCGCCCTGGCCAATGCTGATTTCTTTGTTGAGATCAACAATTTGCTGAAGCTTGTCGTTTACGAGGCCGACTTCCTGCGCGATTTTCGCATCAGCGTTTTGCCGCGCCGTCAGGGTTTGCGTCGATAGATTGTTGAGCGTGCCGACCAGCGCCTTGGCGGCGTCGAGCACTTGCGCCTGCAGGGGCTGCGACTCAGGTGTTTGCGCAAGCGAGCGAAGCCCGGTCTCAAGGTTTTGGTATTGTGCAAAAAGCGAGAACGGATCTTCCGGCTCGCCGAGCGCGCTATTGAAAGAGGCGTGGGTCGAAGCTGTCAGCTGTTCAAACGCTTGCGCGCTTTCGGCGCGCCGGCGATCGCTTGTGAGCGCTGGGTCCGTGGCGCGTGTTACGCCATTGAACTGAACGCCGGCGCCGGCGCCCGCGATGACATTTTCGCTGATATTGACGTCGCGACGCGCATAACCGGGCGTCAGCGCATTGGCGACATTGTTGGAAACAACATTGGCGCGCCGAGACGCGGCTGAAAGGCCGGAGTTGGCTGTATTGAGAGCCGATGTGATACTCATCGCATATTACCCCGGTTCTCCGGCGCGCCTCGGTAAGAGCCGCGTTAGCGGATGAGGTTGGTCGTTTCCTGCAGCATTTCGTCAACGGTCTGAATAATCTTTGCGTTTGACGAATAGGCGCGTTGTGTTTGAATAAGGTCAGTGAGCTCTGCTGCGATATCAGTTGTCGATTCCGTCAGCGAAAAGCCGATGGTCGAACCGACAGGACCCGATCCCGCATCCCAGAAGTAAAAGTCGCCACTGGCTTGTGAAACGGAAAAGGTTTGGTTTTCCCGCGCCGTCAAGCCGTCAATATTGGGGACGTCAGCGACCGGCACTTGATAGATGACGCGACGGAAGCCGGTGTCATAAATCGCCTCGATCATGCCCTGTTCGTTGATTTCAACGTTGCTCAGACTGCCGATGGGCGCGCCGTCAGCGCGAACGCCGACAGGAGAGAATGTCGAAGACAACTGCGTCAGCGGTCCGTTTGAACCCGGCGTGCCGATTTCAACATCGATAGAACCGGTGGCGACATTGACGCCAATCATGCCAGTTGTTGAATCATAGGTTGCGCCCGCGCCGGGCGTTACGGATAAAATTGTGCCGCCAGAACCAGGAGCGTTGTCAAAAACAACGTCGAATGTCGCAACAGCCGTTGTCGGATCGCCGGCAAAGTCATAGATATCGACCGTCCAAGCATTACTTGATCCGGTGGCGGGCACCGTTGGCGTAAATTGGAAGGACAACGTTTGCGAGCTGCCAAGCGTGTCGAAATATTCGACCGGCAGATCAAACGGCGCGCCATCGCCTGTTGATTTGGTGGCCGATGCAGGGATGTTGAGACCCAGTTCAATGTTTTCGGTTGGAGCCGCAATAAATTGAGCGCCGCTGATTTGCACGGGCTCAAGGCCTGTAGAACTGTTGCGGCCGGGAACGGTGACGGTGCCGTCCGGATTGGCCGGCCAGCCCATCAGGAAGTTGCCAGCTTGTGTTCGCAAGAAACCGTTTTGGTCAGGTGCAAAGGAGCCCGTCGTTGTCAATAGCAACGGCCTGTCGCCGGATGCTGCGCTCAAGCCGGCAGTTGTTGTCACTGGCAACATGCCGCGGCCAGCAACGGAAATATCCGTACTGTTGGCTGTTGAAACCAGCGCGCCCTGCGCAGAGACGTCCTTGAATGTCGATGCGCGTACGCCCCCGGCATTGTACGTACCCTTACTTTGTTGCAACACCAGATTGGTGAACTCAGTATCGGCGCGTTTGTAGCCGTAGGTTTCAGAGTTTGCGATATTGTCCGAGATGGTCGCCAATTTGGTTGCATTTACCGCTAACCCCATGACGCCTGCATTCAGAGAAGATGAAAGGCCCATAATTACAACTCACGATTTCTTCGTTTGTTAACCACGATGTTCAAACACTATGTCTGAGTGTTCTTAAATTTCTTATAACTTTGGTTCCGAATTCTTCAGGAGCGAAGGATGGTGACGGATATCCTTCTGTTTTGCGGGGCGTATTTGTCTTCAACCAAGGGCTCTGTATCGGCTTTCCCTGCGACTTCACTGATCTGGCTGACGGGCAGGCCGGCATCGATCATTAATTTTCTCGCAACGTGGGCGCGATCTGTTGAAAGCTCCCAGTTTGAGTAGTCGCGATTATTCGCAAAGGCGAGGCCGTCCGTATGTCCAACAATCGAGATTTCGTTAGACACGAATGAAAGACTGTCGGCGACTACCTTCAGCAACAGCTTCATTGTCGGGGAGGCGCCGGTCGAGCCGCGTTCAAACAACGGGCTGCCATCCGTATCTACGAGCTCAATGACAAGGCCTTCAGGCGTAACGTGCATTTGAATGTGACGGGAAAGGCCTTCAACCTCTTCGCCCTCAACGCCTTCCATCAACTTTTGTTGAAACGCTTCGAGGTTCTTGTTTTGCTCGGCCGCTAGTCCTTCCGGCGTTTTTTCTGTTTTATTATTGGGCGCTTCATCCGCCTTGTCTTCCGGCCGCTGTTCGTCACTTGGCGTATTGCCCTGCTTGGCTTTGGCGCCGCCGGTGCCGTCTTTGGCGAGCGTTTCATCCGTAAAGACGCTTGATCCGTGCAGGATGTCCTGACCGCCGCCGGATATCGGGCTCAAGGGAATTGCCGGGTTGAAATAGTCAGCGATCCCCTTGCGCTGATCTTCTGTTGTCGCGTTAAGCAGCCACATCAGCAGAAAGAAGGCCATCATCGCAGTAACAAAATCCGCATAGGCGACTTTCCAGGCGCCGCCATGATGGCCGCCGCCGGACACTTTCTTTACCTTCTTGATGATGACAGGCTGCTGAGAATTGCCCACGGATGCCACAACGCATTAGTTACCAAAACGGATGAAACTTGACTAACGCACCCTTGCTTAAATTCGCGCTAACACCAGGAACGCGAACACCTGTTAAAGTTATCACTATTTAAAGAATTTCTGCGCAGTTTTCTCGATAGTTAACCGTCAAGGGGAATTGTGCATGACGACCGAGCGCGCCGAAATTCTCACAAAAAAGATACAATCCGCAGCGTTCGATATCTCGCTTTACCCGCGCCTTGAGCGTCTCATTCCGCAGATCCAACGGGTAACAGCGCAATCCATGGAAATGATCATTGACGCACCGGCGGTGTTTAGCGCTCCTGACACCGTTATGGAGGACCGTAAGGATGCGATTCTAGAATACGCCAATCCGGCGCCGTTTTACGTGCTGTCGGGTGCGGAGGAAGGCGACGGTATTCTAGTTCAGGTTTCACCAACGCTGCTGTGCGCGCTAAGCGAATGCTTGCTGGGCGGCGCGTTTGAACTGCAAGCCGAAACGGCGTCTCCGGCGCAGCTCGATCTTGAATTGTCGCGTGTGCTTGTCGACAGACTCGCCGGCGAGATCAGCGCCTGTTTGATTGAGGCGAGTACGCCCGATGCGTCTGCCGGAATCCGTATGGTTGCAATGGGCGAGGAATTTGAAGCGCTGCTTAAATCCGTCAATGCTTCAGCGTTGTTGAGCCTTCAATTCACGCTGACGGGTGAGGCGGGGGAGAGTACCGCTCAATTGACCTACCATATTCCCGTCGATTTTCTTGAAAAGCGAGGATTGTTAGAGCCCGGACTTCAAGACGCCAAAGACCAAAACGCCAATACGCGATGGCATGCTGTCATGAGCACGAATATTTACCACACGCCAATCGATCTTCCGGTTATATTGGATCGTTTTTCAACCAACCTGTCTGAGTTTTCCAGTTTGGCAGTTGGCCAAATTATCCCGCTTGAAGAAAACAATCGCTATGTCGATCTTGAACTAAAAACCGCTCATGGCGTACTCACGATCGCCCAGGGATTGCTCGGCACACACAAGAAGAAAAAAGCAGTGAAGCTGGTGTCGGAATGCGGCGTGCCCGTTTCCAATATCGACGCGGAGATCCTTTGCGACTGATTGGCGGGCGGTTTCTCGCCCGATTAAGCGGCGACCCCGCCAGGCCCGTTCGACCGTGTGTTCAGCGCTTCAATGTCGCGGATTATCGACAGCAAAAGACGCTCGTCTGTAGACGCCTTTTCGGAAAGAAAAATATCTTCGTTCGCAATGGCTTTCCAGACCTGAACCTTTGCCGCAATCTCCCCAAGCGCATTCGATGTGTGACCGGATAGCTGATTTGCGATATAGCCTAAATCGTCAAAAACATCGCCGCACTCTTCATCGAGCTGGTCATTATCAATGTCAGCGCCGGAATAAATGCTGCTGATCAGCGTGCTTGCGCGTTCGCATAGTTGCTCGATATTGGCTTCGCTGCGGGATTTTAGCGCCCGGTGTTCGGCGATATTCGCCAAGTTGCCATTCTGAGCGTCACGGATCATCGCTGACCCCCCTATTTTCACGAGACCGGTTCTGGTCTCGCGGCGCGCTTGTTCGCTACAAGCTTGCAGGAGAGACAGCGGCGGGCAAATGATCAGGCTGGCTGACTAGGTGTGTGGGAAGAGTCAACCAGCCTGACATTTGCGCCCGCTGCAAGTAGAATTGGCAAGCGTCATCGTCGAAACGAAACAATGACGAGCGAACAACACCAATATGGTGTCAGATGGTTAACAGAGAGTTGCTAAAAATATATTTTCCGCCGGTTAAGCCGTTCACGACTGACGAAAATACGCACTGTCGGTTGCGTCGGGTCAAGCAAAAGTTAATGCGCCACACAGCGTGGCTGCGGTGTCCGATCATGCCGGCTGTTCAATAGTGATGAAACTTTGAATTTCCGCCGACTGTGGACCGAGCGTAATGGCGTCCTTAACGCCGGGCAAAACGCAAATATCGAAAAGCTCTGAGATCGGGCCGTCGAACCTGATCCATTGCGCGACGGCGCCGTCGGTAAGGGAAAGCACCTGGACGCCGCACCAGGCGTCAGCGTCTTTCTCCTTAAGATTGTCGTCGAGCGCCAATCCTTCAAAACGGCCGTAGCGCGGCTTCGATAAGGTGATGAATGCGTAGCCGTTGTGAAAAGCAAGTCCGCGCAGAAAGCCGGGACAGAACACGAACGGCCGGAAGGCGCGCGTTTTCTGATCGATCCAACCAACTTCGCCGCTGCCAGAATTAACGACCCATAATTTGCCGTCATGCCAGCGAGGCGAATGCGGCATGGAAAGACCCTCGGCGACAATTTCGTCAGTTTCAACATCAATAATAATGCCGCCGTCATGGCGCCGATCACGCCACCCATCCACCACATCGGAGCGGCATACAGCGCTCACATATTTCGGGGCGCCGTCCACCATGGCGAGGCCGTTAAGATGACAGCGATCTTCTGGGACGATCTTCGTGATAAAGTTGGGCTTCCAAACAGGGCGGAAACTATGGGTCAGGCTGAGTTCCGCAAGGCAGGAATATTTGGTGTTGACGAACAGCACCTTGCCGTCGCTGCGAATCCCGAGTTCGTGAATATCAACGGCGCCGGTGGTCTGAAAATTTCTTGGAACATAGACCTTGTCGTGCTTTTCATTCGCCAGTTGTCCGGGCTGCAGCACATTCTCCATACGCACGAGTTCCGTCAGCGTACCGAGATAAAGTCGGTGAGCGTCGCCTGTAACACCCATGGCTTGCGGATATTGCGCTTCATGCAAAGCAAGTTTGCCGTCAAGGCCCGAGCCTAGAAGATAAAGCCGACCGGTCTGATAGGAAGTGAACGCGAGAGAAGCGCCATTAGAAGCCAGAAATGCGCTCATTCCTCCCGAGAAAGTGATGTCAGACTCTTTTGCCGCCTGAGACTCCGGCCCGTTCATTGAAGATGGTTCGGTTTTTGTGTCGACGCCCGCGTTGGTGCTGGCGTCTTGCACTGCAGCAGTATTGGTTTGTTTTTCTTCGTTGGTCATTCGGTTGCCGTATCCCGTGGATATTAGTCTGTTTTTCTTACCGGCCGACATTCATCGCTCATGCAAGGAATTAATCCTAGGGCATTGTTATCAGAGATATTTACATTTTTTCCCACAAACGCTTTAATTTGTGCGAATGATTATCAAAAGACGCTGTTGGGGCAAGAGAGACCGTTAGTAGGGGCCAGTTCAAATGCACATACTGGAAAAATCACTGGTGGGCAGCTCGCCAGAAGCGTCGCGCGCGCCCAGAACCGTGACATCAAAAAAACTACTCCTTGCAGCTTCGATCGGCGCGCTGACGATAGCCGCGCCGCAACTGGCTCACGCGCAAGCGATGCCCGCAGGCTGTACGCCAAGCCCTGCGACGAATGGCGATACGATTACCTGCCTTGCGCCGCCAACGCCGATTGACGAGATTTCATCGAATGTCGACGATTTAACAATCAATGTTGGCAACGCCGGCACGCCAACGGGCGTTGTATCCGCGGCCGGAACCGGCATCAGCATGATCGGCGGCGGATCGCAAACCGTCAATATCTACAACTCATCGTCCTACGTAAATGGCGGGGGCGGCGACGGCTTGTATATCCGAACACTGGCGGGCGGAACCGATCTAACCATTTCGAGCGAAGGCCAGATTACTGGCGCAAGTCACGGCATAGTCGCTGACAATTTCGGCGCCGGCGATGTGACCATCAATGTTGTCGGCGTTGCGGGCAACCCGAATGACGGCATGGCGATTAGCAACTCAACCGCCGGCGTTAACCTGCGTGTTACCGCGACGGGCGCTGTGACCGGCGGCGACGACGGGATTGTCGCTGACAACAATGGAACCGGCGAAGTACGCGTCAACGCAACGAGTGTCGATGGGACAAATGGCGACGGCATTCTTGTCACCAATACGAACGCCGCCAGCGTTGGAGACTTAACGATTGTGGCGACCGGCACGGTGAGCGGCGGCGCCCGCGGCATTTTCGCTGACAATGACGGAACCAGATCGATTTCGATCAATGCGGCTACCGTTAATGGCGGCGCTGCCTT
>JANQOV010000012.1 GCA_028285645.1 Hyphococcus sp. | reverse complement strand
CGAGCCGGCGGCGGTGCAAAGTGCGACGATTGAAAATGGCGAAATGACTATCGCCATGGCGCCCGGTTTCATGCCGAACCATGACGGCGAGACGGTGTCGGGTCTCCTTGCATTTGAAAGGGCTGACGGCCGTCGCAACGGTCTGACGATAACGGCTGCGTTTGACAACAGCGGCGCAGCTTCGGCGCCAATTGTGGCTGTTCCGGCAGCCGGCGGGACAGGGCTGCCGCTCTTGGTGTTGATGGCGTTCGCCGGCGGTGTGATCCTTAACCTGATGCCTTGCGTCTTTCCGATCATATTCGTGAAAGCCGCCCATCTGATGAAAGCGGCTCATGGCGATCAAGGCGCCATCCGTCGGCATGGGCTTCTTTATACGGGCGGCGTGCTTGCGACATTCGCGGCTATGGGCGCTGTTCTTTTGGCGCTGCGCGCCGGCGGGGAACAGTTGGGCTGGGGCTTTCATCTGCAATCGCCTGCAGTGGTTCTTTTGTCTGCCTATGTGCTTTTCCTAGTGGGGCTTAATCTCGGCGGCGTCTTTCATGCGGGGGAAAGCCTTCAAGGCGCTGGCGCGTCCCTTGCCGGCAAAAGCGGCGCTGCGGGATCGTTCTTCACCGGCGCGCTTGCGGTGGTGGTCGCTGCGCCATGCATCGGACCGCTTTTAAGCGCCCCCATGGGCGCCGCTCTCCTGCAACCGGCGGCGATCGGGATGCTGATCTTTATGGTGATGGCGCTCGGGCTTGCCGCGCCTTACCTTGCGCTTTCTTTTGCGCCGCAGCTTGGCCGGTTGCTGCCAAAGCCCGGCGATTGGATGCAGACCTTTAAACAATTGCTGGCGTTCCCGGTATTCGCAGCGGCGGCTTATTTCGTATGGGTATTTTCCCGCCAGACCGGATCGAACGGCCTTGGGCTGGTGCTTGGCGGTCTTATCCTTCTCGGGTTCGCCGCCTGGGCCTTTGAAAAAAGCAAGGCCGATGGCGCGGGCGCCCTGGCGCTTAGAGCGCTGGCGGGCCTCGCTGCGGTTTTTGCATTAGCGCCCCTTTGGCGGCTTGAACCTCTTGAAGCTGCGTCAGCCGCGCCCGCCCGCTTTGGCGCCTTTTTGTCCGAGCCTTATGACGAGGACGCGATCCGCCGTCATAACGAAGCGGGCCGCGCCGTATTTGTAGACTTCACCGCTGACTGGTGCGTTACCTGCCAGTTCGACAAGCTGACCATCTTCAGTGATGAAAATCTGGCGCGGCAGTTTGACGAAAAGCAAGTTGTCTTCATGGTCGCCGACTGGACCGTGCGCGACCCGATAATTACAGCCGCCCTTGAAAAATTCGGCGCCTCGGGCGTTCCATTTTATGCTTATTATCCGGCTGGCGGCGCGCCGCAGGCTTTGCCGCCGCCGATCAGCAAACAGCAAATCGTCAATATACTGAATCAATAGGAATGACGGCCTAGTCTCTCAGTGGTGTCTCAAGCGCGGCGACATTTGTGGTCATTCCCGCCGCAATGCGTTCATATTCCAGCGCCTTGGCGCCGAAGATGACAGAGATGGCGAAAATCGCTGCTGCGGAAGCGGCGGAGCGGCGAAAGAGGGAGGCAAGCTTGACGGGTTTGGTCATGAAACCGGCATAGCATCGCTGGCTTAAAGCGCGTTGAGCAAAGCGCTTAAAATCTGTATCAAATTAACGCGGGCACAACCCGCGTTAATGCGTGGGAACGGCCGGCAGCAAGGCGCAATAGCAATGACGGACATCACAAAAACCCCTGAATGGCAGGCCCTTGAAGGCGCTGCGGCGGCCTTGTCGAAGACCCATATGCGGGGTCTATTCGAGCACGATCCTGCCCGGTTTGACGCGTTTTCGATCGAGGGCGCAGGGCTCTTTCTCGATTATTCCAAGAACAAGATCGATGCGGCTGCGCGCAACGCGCTTCTTGCGCTGGCTAAGGCGCGGGACCTTGAAGGCGCAAGGCGGCGCATGCTGGCGGGCGAAAAGATCAACACGACCGAAGACCGCGCTGTTCTGCATGTTGCCTTACGTGATTTTGCCATGCGCGATTATCACGTTGACGGCGAGAATGTATCGCTGGCGGTGCGCCGAGAGCTGGAACGGATCGAAAGCTTTGCCGACAGGATCCATAGCGGCGGTTTGAAAGGCTTTAAGGGCGACGCCATCGACACGGTGGTCAATATCGGCATTGGCGGGTCCGATCTCGGGCCGAAAATGGTTGTGGAAGCGTTGCGCCCCTATTGGGTCAAAGGCCGGCGCGCATATTTTGTGTCCAACGTTGACGGCCAGCACTTGTCGGACGTGCTCACCGAGGTCGATCCCGCAAAGACATTGTTCCTTGTCGCGTCCAAAACCTTCACCACTCAGGAAACCATGACCAACGCCCAAAGCGCGCGGGACTGGTTTCTTTCGCAAGGCGGCAAGGAAAGCGACATCGCCGCGCATTTTGCAGCGCTTTCAACCAACGCTCACGCGGTGGAGCAATTCGGCATCGATCCCGAAAACATGTTTCAGTTCTGGGGCTGGGTTGGCGGGCGCTTTTCTTTGTGGTCGGCGATTGGGTTGTCGATCGCGTTACAGGTTGGCTTTGAGAATTTCGAGCGCTTGCTCAAAGGCGCTCACGCCATGGACGAGCATTTCCGCGTCGCGCCGCTGGCCGAGAACATCCCCATCTTGATGGCGCTTGTTGGCGTCTGGAACCGCAATTTCATGGATGCGCGCGCCCACGCCATTCTTCCTTATGATGAACATTTAAGCTTGTTGCCTTCATATCTGCAGCAGGCTGACATGGAATCAAACGGCAAGAGCCGAAACGCTGAGGGCGAAGCGCTTGCCGCGCGAACGGGACCCATCATCTTTGGCGAGCCGGGGACCAACGGCCAGCATGCTTTTTATCAATTACTGCATCAGGGAACCGATCTTGTCTCGGCGGACTTTATCGCGCCGGCCTTAAGCCAGTCGCCCCTTGGCGATCATCATGAAAAACTGTTGGCGAATTTCTTGGCCCAACCGGAAGCGCTGATGCGCGGCAAGACCGAAGAAGAAGCGCGGGAAGAGCTTGCCGCCGATGATTTGACCAAAGACGAGATCGACGCGCTTGCGCCCCACAAAGTGTTCCCGGGCGACAGGCCCGCAAACTCAATCCTCTTTGAAAAACTGACGCCGGAAACCTTGGGCGCACTCATCGCCGCTTATGAACACAAGATTTTCTGCCAGGGCGTTATCTGGGGCGTTAATTCCTTCGACCAATGGGGCGTTGAGCTCGGCAAGGTGCTGGCGAAAGATATTCTGCCGGAGATCGCGGCCCTCGGCGAAGAAATGCCACAGGTTTCCTCTCATGATCCGTCCACGGCGGGTCTCATCAACCGCATCAATGCGATCAGAGGCGGGAAGGCAACCGGATAGGCGGGGTTCCGACTTCCCGCAATCAAGCTGTTGTGAGTCGAAATAGAACGTCTGGAATGACGATCTGATTTATGGTTAATTCCGTACACGCATCACGGGAATTATTCCCGTAGAACACGAAAATCGACCGGAATCCCGCTTTCGGGGGATAGTTATCCACGGGTTTTAGACCGGGTGTATGCTTTGCCCATGAACTTTGAAATGAAACCTGCCGAACCACGGTTGGTGAGATTTGAGGTTCACATGAAATCGTTCGTCATCCTGACGCAAGTCAGGATCCAGGGCGCTGATCTCAGAATCAGCCGCCCCTGGATCCCAGCTTTTGCTGGGATGACGCGAAGGTGCAGAAAAAATAAGGAGGCAGATAACTGCAAACGCATGGATGAAAAAACTACGGTTTAATCGAGCGCGGGGCGCTCAGCGAGTCTGGTCCGGTGAAAACGGCGAGAAAACTGGCGGAGACGTCAAAGTGGTCCGACATCAAGTGGTCCAACATTTGAGCATCCCAAGTGACGGTAAGTGAATCTAAGCCACAATTGTTGGCCGCGATGTGCGCATCATTGATTAAACACGGGCTTTCGTTTTTCAACAAAGGCGTTGAAACCCTCCCGTCGATCTGGCGTATCGAACGTCGCATGGATCGCTGCGCGTTCGTCAGCGATGGATTGCTCGAGTGTTTTTGTTTCGTGTCCGACGATGCAATCCATCATCGCTTTAACTGCAAGGCGCGGCATGGCCGCTAACTCTTCAGCGAGTTCGAGTGCGCGCGACTTTAGCTGGTCATTCGGCAGCACTTCAGTGACCAATCCGATGTCTTTCGCTTCTGGTCCTGAGATTTTTCGTGCGCGCAAAATCATATCGAGAGCGTGATCACGCCCAACGCATCGGGCAAGGCGCGCTGAACCGCCCCAGGCGGGCACCGAGCCCAGGTCCATTTCCGGCAGCCCGATTTGCGCACCCTTTTCCGCGGCTAGCCGAAAGTGACAACCAAGGGGCACTTCCAATCCGCCGCCGAGACAATAGCCAAACAAAGTGGCGATCCATGGCTTGCCCATGTTTTCGATTTTGGAAATAACCCGGAGGCGTTGGTCTAACACAGCAAATTGCCCGCCGCGCGCTTCGACGCCTTGAATTAACTCTTTGAGATTCATGCCCGCGGAAAAGTTTTCTTCGCCTGCGCCTGTGATGACGACCGCACGTACGCCATCATCTGCTTCAATCTTCGCGACCTCCTCTTCGAGCGTATCCATGAAGGCGAAAGACATCAGGTTCCATGGCGGGGCGTTGATCGTGATGATTTTCACGGCGCCGCGTTGTTCAATAAGCGGCGATTGTTCTGCACTTTCATTCACGTTGGTCGCGTCCTTCTACTTTTGGGAAATTGGGCCGGCGTTTTTCCATAAAGGCGCTGATGCCTTCCTGTGCCGCCGATGATTTTAAAACGTCCGCCAACATGTGACGCTCAAGGTCAAGCTGGTCTCGAAGTTCATTGCCGCGGCCTTTTACAAGGAGTTCTTTTATTTTCGTCTGCGTCGCAACGGAACCGCGCGCCAGTTTTGCGGCCATCGCCGCTGCTTCTTTCTCCGCTTCGCCAGTTGGAACGATCCTGTTGACGAGACCGTGCTGGTGCAGCGTCTCGGCGGCGACAGGCGCGCCAAACAGACAGATTTCGCTGGCGAGCGCGTGTGGCAGAGATTTTGCCAAGGATGACGTGAGGCCGCCGTCGGGCGTAAAGCCTATTTTTGCATAAGCTGGTATGAACGACGCGCCTTCCTCGGCAATGACCAGGTCGCAGGCGATGACGATTGAAAAGCCGCCGCCCGCTGCGCCGCCGCTGACGGCCGCGATCACCGGTTTTGGGCAGGTCCGGATGGCTGCGACGCAATCCTGTAACTCGCCAATGATTTGTTCTGGCGTTGTGTCGGTTTCGCCTGCGAGGCTCTTCAGCATAAAGCCTAAATCGCCGCCGGCGCTGAAATAACCGCCGCGTCCGACAAGAATGACGGCGGCGATCCGATCTTCAGAGGCCGCTATTCTTAGAGCATCAAGCAGAATGGCGTGATACTCGAGAGATAATGCGTTCTTGCATGCGGGATTATCACTGACGACGATCAGGTGGTCGTCCTTGTCTTCAATATGAACGGCGTTTTCTTGGGGCGCTGGCATGTGCAATCTCCATGAATGCCGTTTCAAAAGGCGCGGCTGATAGGCCGTTAGGGCTCAGCTTACCTATAAATAAAATATGCATGAATGCAAAAAAAATATCAGAAAATATGTTTTCTTACAAAAATAGGCATGGTAAATGTGTTGACAGAGATGTGGCAGGGCGTGCCGCCGCCGGAGTGTGATCCTCAGGAGGCCGTTGTTTTCACGCCATAAATATGGATTTAGCTATGCGTGAGGCGGTTATTGTCTCAACTGCTCGCACGCCGATCGGCAAGGCCTATCGGGGCGCCTTTAATAACACCAGCCCGCAGACACTTGGCGCGCATGCCGTGTCTCGCGCAGTGGCGCGCGCCGGCATTGAGCCTAGCGAAGTGGAGGATGTGGTGCTTGGCACGGCGTTTCAGGAGCGTCGCGCGAGCCTCAATCAGGCGCGCCAGGTCGCCATGAAAGCGGGCCTTCCCGCAACGGCGGCGGGTCAGACCTTAGACCGGCAATGCGCCAGTGGACTGATGGCGATCGCCACGGCGGCGAAGCAGGTAATTGTCGACGGTATGGATGTCGTTGTCGGGGCGGGGTGCGAAAGCGTAAGTCTCGTCCAGAATAAAGACTGGAAGATTTATCCGGATACCGATCTTCTTGAATCTCACCCGGCGCTTTATATGCCAATGATTGAAACCGCTGAGATCGTTGCAGACCGATACAACATCTCCCGCGACGCCCAAGATGATTACGCAGTCCAGTCGCAAACCCGGACCGCCGCTGCACAGGATGCGGGAAAGTTCGACGATGAAATTGTCCCGCTTTCGACAGTCATGACCGTCAAGGACAAAGAAAGCGGCGAAGTTTCCGAAAGGGAAGTGACCCTTGAAAAAGATGAGGGCAACAGACCTGGCACAACGATTGAGAACCTTCAATCGCTCAAACCTGTCTTCAAAGGCGGCAAAGCGATCAGTGAAGGCGCGTGCATTACAGCAGGCAACGCCAGCCAACTTTCCGACGGCGCGTCGGCTGTCGTTATGATGAATGCACAGCTTGCTGAACACCGTGGGATCGAACCGCTTGGGCGTTATGTCGGTATGGCTGTGGCGGGATGCGAGCCGGATGAAATGGGTATTGGACCCATCTTCGCCGTGCCGAAACTTCTAAAAATGCACGGCCTTGCCGTCGATGACATAGGTCTTTGGGAGCTTAATGAAGCCTTCGCCGTTCAGGTTCTTTACTGTCGCGACAAGCTCGGCATTCCCAACAACCTTATGAATGTCAATGGCGGCGCCGTCGCGATCGGTCACCCTTATGGCATGTCGGGCGCCCGCATGGTCGGTCATGCGCTGATTGAAGGCAAACGCCGCGGCGCCAAGCATGTTGTGGTCACCATGTGTATCGGCGGCGGCATGGGCGCAGCGGGTCTGTTCGAGGTCCTCTAAGACGGAAGGTCGATATGGCGATCGTTGAAACAAGGCGGCTAGACGATTTAGCGCTCGTTGCGCTACGTCCTGGTGACATCGACGCAGTATATTTATTCGGATACGGCTTTCCGTGTTTTCGCGGCGGGCCAGCGCATTACGCCGATATGGTAGGCGCGAAAACGCTAATCAACCAAATTGAACAATACGCAGAAGAGGATCCAGAGTTCTGGCGAGCGCCGAAACTGCTTAGGCAATTGGCGCAGGATCGCAGCACATTCTCGGAGATGAACAGCCGGCTGCATACAGGAGCGCGCGTGCAGTGAGAGTTTCCCAATTCCTACTGACTATGGTCGCGCTCGCTTATGCAGTGATTCCCCCGATTGTTGATTTCAATACCACGCATGCGTTGCATGCTGATTGGCCCGGACATGCCCGATTTCATATGGTGTGGTTGGTTGTCGCCAATAGCGCTCTTGGGCTGTTTGCGATTTATCAAATTTGGCGCAGGCCAAGTAGTGGCGGCCTCGTAACAGGCGGTGTTATTTCGGCGATCGTTCTCGGAGCGTTTTTCGTTAGTGCTGCAACGATGTCGCTTTATGATGGCACACTATCGGATACAAATGGCGTGGCGCCTGGGCCTGCAGGAATCGACGCTAATCTTTTTCTGTTCTCGATACTGTTTCTGATAAATGCAATCGGATTAGTCGGTGCGTTTAGGGGATCAGGAACGCTCCGCTTAAGCAACGCACCATAACTGGGATTAAGTTCATGCTTGGCACAATGGAAGAACTTCCAAAAGATTATCGCAATAGTCTTGCCTCCGCCGGCGTAACGCCGCTCTGGCCAATGATGCGCAAGGCTCTTCCATATGGAGCGCCGGAACCGGTGAGCGCCCCTGGCTTTTGGACTTATGAGTCGCTTCGGCCCCTGCTGATGCAAGCGGGCGAGCTCACACCGGTTGAGAAGGCCGAACGACGCGTATTGGTGATGTCGGATCCGGGCCGCGGGCCAGGGGCGATGCAGGCGACAGCGTCTATTTATCTCGGGCTTCAATTGCTGTTGCCTGGCGAGACGGCGCCCAATCATATTCATACGCCGTCGGCAGCGCGCATCATCGTCGAAGGCGAAGGCGGTTACACTGTCGTCGACGGCGAAAAGCTGCCCATGGACGAGGGAGATATTATTCTAACGCCGGGTGGGGAATGGCACGAGCACGGTCACGAAGGAACTGAGCCGGTGGTTTGGCTCGACGCGCTCGATCTGCCCATCATCTTTTATTTGGAAGGCTCTTACTCAAGGGAAGGAAAGGATCAGTCTCCCCGCAACCGCCCCGACGCCAGTCAGGTTGAGTATCTTGCCTCGGGCCTTGCGCCGGTGCGCGAGAAAGACGTTGTGTCCCGACCCTATCCGATGGTGCGTTATCCCTGGGTGAGAACTGAAGCCGCGCTTCTTGAGCTCGCGAAATATAGCGATAACGGCGTCGCCGAGCTTGACTATGTCAATCCTGAAACCGGCGCGCCGGCCCTGCCGACGCTTGGATTCACAGCGATGTATCTTCCGGGCGGGCAAACGCTTGCGCCGCCTTTGCGGTCTTGCTCGTCAGCGATCCATGTTGTGAAGGGGCGGGGACGCACCACGGTCAATGGCGAGACTTTCGACTGGGGGCCGAAGGATACGATTTCGGTCCCAGTTTTTGCCGAAGTGACTCATGAAACGAGCGAAGACGCATTTCTCATCAGGGTTCACGATCGACCGATTCAGGAGACGCTTAGATATTATGAGGAACGCAAGAGATGAGCGATTTGCTTTTTGACGCGCCGAAAACGCACTCGATCCCGGTTGAGGGCGCAGGCGCGGACTATCCCGTGCATCGGATTTTCTGTGTTGGCCGCAATTATGCGGCACACGCCAAGGAAATGGGTGTCGAGGTCGATCGAGAGGCGCCATTTTATTTCACTAAGACGCCGTCGGCGACAACGCCCTCGGGCGCCGAGATACCCTATCCTCCGGGAACAGAAAATTACCACTATGAGATGGAGTTGGTCCTGGCGATTGGCAAGCCGGTATTTCGGGCTGATCTTAAAACTGCCGCCGAAGCAATTTTCGCCTATGGGTGCGGACTCGACATGACACGCCGAGACCTTCAGCTCGTAGCGCGGGAAAAAGGACGGCCCTGGGACCTCGGCAAGGATTTCGAACAATCAGGCGTCTTTGCGCCGTTGATCAAGGCGGAACATGTCTCAGAGATTGGGCCGCAGCGGATCTTTTTGGAGGTGAATGGCGCGGTCAAACAAGACGCGCATTTGTCAGACTTAATTTGGAAGGTTGATGAAATCGTCAGTGACTTGAGCAAATTTTACCATCTTGGGCCCGGCGACGTCATTATGACGGGAACGCCGGCTGGCGTCGGGCCTGTATCGGCGGGGGACAAAATAATCGGAGGCATTGACGGCCTTGGCATGGTCTCCTTGTCAATAACGGCCGCCGAATGATCCATTTTTACGGCTATTTCCGCAGCTCTTGCGCCTATCGTTGCCGTATCGCCTTCAATTTGAAGGGTATTGAGTATGACTTCACATCCGTGCATTTGCGCCGAAACGGAGGGGAGCAAAATGCGCCGGCTTTTCGCGCGCTAAATCCGCAAGGACTTGTGCCGGCGCTCAAAGCCGGAGACTTCACGCTCAACCAGTCTCTCGCCATGATAGAATGGCTTGACGATACCTATCCAGATCCGCCCTTTCTGCCGGCCGACAAAGATGAAAAGGCTATGGTGCGCGCCTTCGCCCAGATGATCGCATGCGACATCCATCCGCTGCAAAATTTGCGGGTGCTCCAATATCTTGGCGACGCGTTCGGCGCAGACCAGGCGTCAAAAGACAAATGGTGTCAGCGCTGGCTTGGCGACGGGCTTGCCGCCTGCGAAGCCGTCGTGGCGCAGCAGGATCATGGCGGCGCTTTTTGCTTTGGCGATGCGCCGGGATTTGCTGACATCTGTCTTGTTCCACAAATTTTTTCGGCATACCGCTTCGGCGTTGATCTCACGGAAACGCCAATCCTGACGCGCATCTATGAAACCTGTCAGGACTTGCCTGCGTTCGCCAACGCTTCCCCCGCAAAGCAACCGGACGTTGAGACATGAGCGACGCGCCCGTCTTTCAAGCAACTTATGCTGTGAGTTTTGGCGACTGCGATCCCGCCGGCATTGTCTTTTATCCGAATATTTTTGCGTGGCTTGACCGCACCTTTCACGGCTATCTGAAAGCAGCTGGTGGCGGCCATGCAGCCATTTGCGCTGCCCTTAACGCGCTCGGGACCGGTCTCATCGGCGCTGATTGCAAGTTCCGCAAACCGGTTCGAGAAGGGGACGAGCTCACAATTGAGATGACGCAGATCGATTGGGCCGAACGATCGTTCACGGTCATCTATCAAGGGCTGGTCGGAGACGACATCGTATTCAACGGCGAGGAAACACGCGCGGTGTTTGTTAAAAGCGACGGCCGCATACGCGCCGGCGAGGTTTCAACGCTGCAAGCGCTCCTCAAGGAGAAGAGCAATGGCTGATGGAAAAGTCATCATTACAATTGCGCCGACCGGCGGCATGGGATCGAAGGAGATGAACCCGGCGCTGCCAACACAGCCGCAAGAAATCGCGGATGATGTGTTCAAATGTTACGAGGCCGGCGCCAGCGTTGTTGCTGTGCATGCGCGGCGTCCTGATCATCTGGCGACCTGCAACCCGGAAATTTATCGTGACATCAACAATCGCATTCGTGAAAAATGCGACATCATCATCAATAATTCCACCGGCGGCGGCGTCACCGGCGACATGGTGCGCGAAATCGACAATGGCGATCTCGAAATCATGTGGGCTGAGCGCATCAAGGGAGTAGATGGCGGCGCCGAAATTTGCACTCATGACGCCCATACGATCGTGGGACAATTCAACGGCAAGAACGTCTTTGTACCGACGCCGCCGAATGCCTGCCGCGATCTTGCTATCATGATGAAAGAGCGGGGCATCAAGCCGGAATGGGAGTGTTTCAATATCTCCCATATGTCCGATCCGTTGACGCTTATCAAAGAGGGCTATGATGAGCCGCCTTACATTTTCAATTTTGTTCTGGGCGCTCACAAAGGCTTTCAAGGCGCTATGCCGTTTTCATTAAAGACACTGCAGCTAATGACCGACATGTTGCCGAAAGGGTCGATTTTCACCGTCAGCGGCATCGGCCCGGCGCAGGTTCCCGCCGCCATGGGCGCGATCTTGTGCGGCGGTCATGTGCGCGTTGGTCTTGAAGACAACATGTATTACGCGCGCAGCGAGCTCGCCACCAATGTTCAACTCGTCGAACGGCTGGTGCGTCAGGTGCGCGAGATGGGATTGGAGCCGGCGACGCCTTCGGAGGCGCGCGAAATGCTCGGGCTGCCACGCAAACCGGCGCCGGTCAATTAGTCTTTATACGCCTAAATAAATATTGGGAGAATTGAGATGTCGGAGGGAAGAGTCATCATCACAATTGCACCGACCGGAGGCGTTGGGACGAAGCAGGCGAATCCGGCGCTTCCAACGCAACCGCAGGAAATCGCCGAAGACGTCATTCGTTGCTGTCAAGCAGGCGCAAGCGTCGTGGCCGTTCATGCGCGGCGTCCGGATGATACGGCGACTTGCGATCCGGAAATTTATCGCGACATCAATGAGCGCATTCGCGCTGGCTGCGACATTATTATCAATAACTCAACCGGCGGCGGACCGACCGGCGAAATGGTGGGACCGATCACAGCGGGCGGTGTGCCGACAGGCGATGTCGAAATGCTATGGGCGGAGCGCATGAAAGGGATCGAAGCAGACGCCGAGATCTGCACGCATGATGCGTTCTGCGCCAACACTTATCTTCCCGACGGCACAACCATCGTGATGAATGCATCGCTCCAACGCAGCCGGGAGCTTGCGCAGGCGATGAAAGATCGCGGCATCAAACCGGAATGGGAGTGTTTTTCCGTTGCGCAAATGATCGACCCCGTGAGGCTGATCAAAGAAGGCTTAGACGAGCCCCCCTATATTTTTAATTTTGTTTTGGGCGCCCATAAGAACATTCAAGGGGCGATGCCGTTTACGCCCAAAACCCTTGTGGCGATGGTTGACGAACTTCCCAAGGGATCGATTTTCACCGTCAGCGGCATTGGCCCCGCGCAGGTGCCTGCAGCGATGGGCGCGATTTTATGCGGCGGGCATGTGCGCGTTGGTCTTGAGGACAATATCTATTATTCCCGCGGCGTTCTCGCTAATAATCTGCAATTGGTGGAGCGACTGGTCCGACAGGTGCGCGAGATGGGACTTGAGCCGGCGACGCCGGCGGAAGCGCGTGAGATGCTTGGTCTTCTCCGCAAACCTTCCGTACACTAAATAAGAAGGCGGCAAACAGTGTTGAAACTTTATTTTACGCACAAAACACGCTCGGGACGCATTGTCTGGCTGCTCGAGGAGCTTGGGCTGCCTTATGAACTCATCAGGCTGCAATTTAGCAAGGAAGGGTTGAAGTCCGAAGAGCACCGAAAACGTCATCCTTTGGGCCGCGTGCCAGTGCTCGAGGACGGCGACGTGATGATTTTCGAATCCGGCGCCATCATCGACTACATCCTTGAACGCCACAAAAATGGCGGCCTTAAACCAGCGGTCGATGCGCCGGAATTTCCATATTACTTGCAGTGGTTCCATTATGTAGAAGGCATGATCATGCCGCCGATCAACGAGATCGTCGTGCAGACGATTCTTCTACCTCCGGAGCGTCGCAGTGAAGATGCGCTTACCAAGGCGCTCAAGCTCCTTGGTAAAGCAATGAAACCCGTCGATGAGGCGCTGGAAGGCAAGGACTATATCGTCGGCGACTTCACCGCGGCTGACATTATGCTTGGGCATGCGTCTTTCATGGCGAATCTGTCGGTTCCGTTCGGAGACGACATGCCGAATCTGAAGGCATACGTCGAACGCATCGCTGCGCGGCCCGCGTTCGATTATGCGATCAACCTGAAATGACAATTCAACAACGTCATCCCGTGCGCAATGTCGCAACAATCGGCATGGGGTCTGTCGGATCAGGCTGGGCGGCGCTTCTCCTTGCCAAAGGCGTCCGCGTTCATGCGTTTGACCCAGTTGAGGGAGCTGAGGCGCGCTCAAGAGAACTGATCCGAGGGTGTTGGCCGTCTCTTGTGCAATTGGGGCTCACGCAAGATGTGGCGGCGTCGTTCGATGCGCTTAGCTTTTCGGATACGATCGAAGATGCGGTGTGCGAGGCGGACGTAGTCGTTGAGAATGTCCCCGAAAACCTCGCGCTGAAGCACGATGTATTTGCAAAGGCGGACGCCGCGGCGCCGGCGGCCGCACTTCTGCTTTCCAGCGCCGGCGGCATTCCAGCGACCGACATCCAGAGCGTTTGCCAACATCCGGAGCGCGTGTTGGTCATGCATCCGTTCAATCCGTCTCATCTCATACCGTTGGTCGAAATTGTTCCGGGCAAAGACACTTCGGCAGAAGCGGTAGACCGGGCGTTAGAGTTTGCACGAGCGCTTGGCAAACATCCGGTTGTCGTTTCTCGCGAGCAATCCGGGCATATGGTCAACCGCCTGCAATTTGCACTCGTTCGCGAAGCGGTCCGCTGTGTCATCGACGGAGTAGCGACGCCTCAGGACATTGATGCCGCCGTCAGGTTTGGTCTCGCGCCGCGATGGCTATTAATGGGCGGCTTGCAGACTGTTGCGCTTGCAGGCGGCCCCGGCGGTATGCGCGGCATCCTCGATCATGCTGGCGAGGCGATCGAAAAGTGGTGGGCGCCTGGCGAGGAGCTAAAGCTCACCGATGATGTGCGCGAGCGATTGGTCGCCGCAGCGGACGAGCTTGCAGACGGCGGCGGCTTTGAAGAGTGGGTTTCATGGCGTGATCGCCAACTTGTTGCGCTTCTTGGAGCGCAAGCAGATGCTGATCTGGCAAGGCCCGGAATCCATGACAGGACAGAACCATGACAACAAAAGATAATCAGTGGCCGATTGAGCTTCCTACCTGCCTGACGGTTGAAAGAAAGGGCGAAATTGCAATTCTCTCATTAAATCGCCCGGAAAAACGCAATGCGCTTTCCGACGAACTCGTTCTTGGGCTTCAGAACTTCTTCTCAAATGTTCCTGACGACGTGTTGGCGATCGTCGTGCGCGGAGAAGGCGATCATTTCTGCGCCGGACTTGACCTTAATGAACTCAAAGAGCCAGTTGGCGTCAGTTTTGAAACATCAATGATCGGGCAAAGACTCAACAACACAATTCAGTATTGCAAAGTTCCGGTTATTTCGGTGCTCCACGGCGCTGTTGTTGGCGGCGGGCTGGAGATCGCTGCCGCCTCGCATATTCGGGTTGCGGAACGGTCTGCTTTTTTTGCATTGCCGGAAGGAACGCGCGGTATCTTCTTGGGGTCCGGCGGGTCCGTTCGGCTGCCGAGACTGATCGGCGTTGCGGCGGTCATGGACATGATGTTGTCCGGCCGTGTTTACAACGCAGAGGACGCCCACAATCACCTTCATTTGTCGCAATACCTTGTCGATGCAGGGGATGGGCTAAGTCAAGCAATCGAAATCGCTGAAACGATCGCTAAGAACTCAAGCCTGTCGAATTTCGCAATCATTCAGGCGTTGCCGCGCATTGCTGATAACGATCCGAACACAGGCCTTTTCACTGAGATGCTGATGGCCGCTATTGCAGAAAATGATGACGACGCAAAAAAGCGGCTTCGGGAGTTTTTGGAACTCAAGTTGAATAAAGTAAAACAATCGTAGTCGGATAAATTTCGCCATGCGGGCGGAGATGAGAGGCAAACATGCTTACTGGTATTGCTGAGGCGGAAGAGTTTCGTGAATATATCGCCCGATGGGTCGACGAGCGGTTTATACCGGTTGCCGAAGAGATCGACGTTGCCGGAGAATTTCCGCGCGAACTGGCGAAAGAGCTAGGGGAACTCGGTTATATCGGCACGATGTACCCGGAAAGCGCCGGCGGCAGCGGCCTGGATAACCCCAATCTATGTTTTGCCATTCTCAATGAGGAACTCGCGCGCGGGTCCGTTGGTTTCGCCGCCTGGATTTGCATGCAAGGCTCGACGGCGACTCACACAATCTATGAGTGGGGCAATGATCATCTCCGCAAAAACTATTTTGAACCGGCGCTTAAAGGCGACAAGATATGCGCTTTTGCGATAACCGAGCCGAACGCTGGCTCGGACGCTGCTTCCCTGCGGACGAAGGCGGTGAAAGTGGATGGCGGCTGGGTGATCAACGGCTCAAAAGTCTTCACGTCTAACGGCACGGTGTCGGACTTCATTACGGTTGTGGCGTCGACGGATCTGTCGCTCGGCGCCAAAGCGCTTGAACTTTTTATTGTCGACAAAGAGTTTGAAGGTTTTTCTGTGAGCAGGAAGCTAGACAAGATGTCGGTTCGCTCTTCCGACACAGCGGCGCTTTCCTTCGATGAGATGTTTGTGCCCGACAATCACATGCTGTCCAGCGAGACCGGTAATGGCTTCCGCAATGCATATCGTTCGCTGACAGTCGACCGAATTTTTACGGCGGCGCTTGCCGTCGGCAATGCGCGCGCTGCCTATGATGCGGCCCGGCAATATGCCCAGGAACGCGAACAGTTCGGACAACCGATTGGGAGATTCCAGGCGATCGAGCACCGGCTTGTCGATATGTACGCCAATGTTGAGACCGCCGCGATGCACACTTACCACGCGGCTAAGCTTGCCGATCAGGGCGAGGACATCACGATCGAAGCGGCGCTTGCCAAGCTCGTCGCCAGCGAAAAGGGGCGCGAAGTTTGCCACGATGCAGTCACGATCTATGGTGGATGGGGACTGATGAACGAATATCCGGTGCAGCGATATTTGCGCGATTCCTATTTTCCGATGGTGGGCGGCGGAACGCCGGAAATCATGCGAAAAATCATCGCCAGAAAAGCAGCGCGCTGAGAAGCAACTGGCGCAATTCGTCTAATCTTGATATCCGCTGACACAACGCCGATAACCGCAATCGGTTTAACATTGTCGCGCCAAGGAGGCGAAATTGAAGCTCAAAATTCCACCGCCATTGTTCGGGCTTGCACTGCTTGCGATGATGTGGGCAGTCAAGACGCTCATTCCTGTCGGGGTCTTCCACTTTCCCGGACAGCGGACACTCGCTGTCATTTTCGCAGCCACGGGATTCGTGATTAGTTTCGCCGCCATGAGAGAGTTTCGGCGGGCGCAGACGACAGTTAATCCGATGGCGCCTGAGCAGGCGTCGCAGCTCGTAAAAGAAGGCATTTTTCAACTTTCACGCAACCCGATGTATGTTGGATTGGCGTTTATATTGACCGGCGGGGCGATCTGGTTCGGCAGTTTACTGAACGCCCTCGTGGTTGTCTTTTACGTCTTTTACATCACGGAATTTCAGATCAAACCCGAAGAACAAGCTATGGCGAAGAATTTCGGCTCGGAATATGAAGATTACTGCGCAAAAGTCAGGCGCTGGCTGTAACGGAACCAAGTGCATTTTGGGTTCCGGTTTCGCTCCAACGCAGGCTGACGGATCAAAGCTGTTCAGTATTGCTAGTTTCGCGGCGGCAGACTGTGGACGATTGAAAGAAAATTGAGATTTACGCCAGCTCGGCGGTGTTCGGAAATCGCTTGGTATTCGGGATCTTCATACCACGCCCGCGCGGCGTCAGCACTAGCAAACTTTATGAGGACAACCCGCCCTTGAACATCGTTACCCTCCAGCGTTTCGACCTTGTCGTCAAAGGTGATGAACTCGCCGCCATGTTTTTTTAGTATCGGGAAGAATCCCTTTTCATAAAGACGATAAGTCTCGGCGTCATGGATGACGAAATTGGCGAGCAGGTAGGCGGGAAGGTCACTCATCTTGTTTTCTCCTGATTATACGGCGTTGCTCATTGTCCGAGCGCTTTGCGCATTTCCTCACCGGGTGTGTGGAAGTTAAACTTGTTGCCATCAAGATCGCGAAAGTAAGCGCAATAAAACCCGCCGCCGCGCAGACCAGGTTTGCCTTCGCTTGTCCCACCCAATTCCAGTGCTTTTTTGTATAAGCGGTCGACATCTTCTTCTGCATCAACAGCGAAAGCGACCATGGATCCATTGCCGATGGATTGATCTTGTTTGTCAATCGGCGTGCAGACGGCGAACCAGGGTTCGCCGAACTTTGTGCCCCAACCTATAATGTGAAACTTATCGAATATGCGCTTGTATCCCAATTCTCCCATCAAAGCATCGTAGAAACCGCCAGCTTTTTCTTTGTCGTTCGTGCCGACCATCACATATCCAAACATCGCCCGCTGTCTCCTCGAGGTTTTCTCTATTCAGAATTATTGATTGGTGCGCAATTTCTCGTTTGACGCCATCGAGGCGCCGAGTTTTGCGTATTTGGCTTTCGTTTCTTTCGTCCAACCATCAACCTCTTCTTCCGAAATACCGTATTTTAATCCGCGATCGACGCCCGGACGCGCTCTTACGCGCTCTACCCATTTTACGACATTCGGAAACCCTGTGATGTCAATTTTGCTCCATTTCCATCCGCGCACCCACGGATAGGACGCGATATCCGCGATGGTGAAATTTTCACCGCAGATATAGGGGTTGTCGCTGAGCTTGTTGGATAGAACGCTGAGAAGACGAAGCGCTTCCTTGTTGAATCGTTCAAGGGGATGGGACTTCAAAGTTTCGTCAACGTCTTCCATGTATCGGGTGTAGCTCAGCTTGTTGCCGAACACCGGCCCTAAATTGGCGACCTGCCAGAAGAGCCAGGCAAGGACATTCCATTTGCGTTCGTCGAGCGGAAGCAAATCAGATGGGAAGGTTTCGCCAAGGTATTGAAGGATTGCGCCGCTTTCCATGATGCTCTTACCGTCATGAACAAGGGCGGGGATTTTCTGATTTGGATTGACGGCGGTGAATTCTTCAGAAAACTGTTCGCCCTCCAGCAAATTCACAGTGCTAACTTTAAAATCCGGCAGCGTCACACCGGCTTCTTTGAGCTCTTCCAGCATGATGGAAATTTTCCATCCATTCGGTGTTGCGGCGGTCCAAAGCGTCATCGTCATGGGGCAACAGTTCCTAAATTGAATGGGGTTGTCAGCCTGCGCTTATCCGGGCATTTGCGTGAAGACCTCGCTTGGATCGATCTTTGGTCGTTCGAGTATCTTATCTCGATCTTCGCCGGCGCGGTAACGCGCAATGAGATCCGGAACGTCGACCTTCACGCCGATCGGATTGATTGAGAAATCACTTTCCTTGAACCAGGCGGTCAGCGCTTCATTACTGTCAAAAACATCAATTTGTAATTCAACCTGATTTTGATCCGGATCGTGATAATAGAGCGACAGCGTTCCGCCATGATTGATTGTCCAGAACGGCGTGATACCGAGCGCAACAAGGCGTTCATAAGTGGCGAACAAATCGTCCAACGTCGCGTATGTGAATGAAGTGTGCTCAACGCCCGCTTTGCCGCGATCTTGCGGCTGCAATCCGGGCATGTTCAGGATAGCAAGACGGTGGTGTTCATCGTCATAGGTGAGAAAGGTCGCCATCGGCGTTCCGAGCACAATCTCCGCTTCAAGTACGTCCTGATACCATTTGATCATCTCTTCATAGCGTGAGGTTCGGAAAGCCACGTGCGCGAACTTGGCGGGCGCAGTTTTGCCGCGTTCCTTGGCGGTTTTTGGGACGATGGCTACTGGCGGAGGCGGAGCTTCGGTCATCGGCGGAACCTC
The DNA here is from genome assembly GCA_028285645.1 of Hyphococcus sp. Taxonomy (GTDB): domain Bacteria; phylum Pseudomonadota; class Alphaproteobacteria; order Caulobacterales; family Parvularculaceae; genus Hyphococcus. The sequence goes on along the minus strand of JANQOV010000012.1, from coordinate 8,362 downwards.
TATGCGGTGATATTATTTGTCACTTGTCAAAAAATATATTTTAAATTATGACAAATGTCAAATCATTTTGGAGGCCGCCTGTGAGCGCTGAACCCGCTGTCATTTCCGCCAACGGCGCGAGAGGAAGGACCGAAAAAACCCGTGAAATGCTTTTGGAGGCGGGCGTAAGCCTGTTTTCTGAGCGGGGCTATGAAGCGACCAGCACACGCCAGATCGAAACCCGCGCCGGCGTGCAGCGCAATCTGATGACTTACCATTTCGGCAGTAAGGAAGAATTCTGGAAGGCCTGCATGGTGCGGCTCAATGAGCGGATGAGAAAGAGGCTTGCGCCGGCAATTGCTCAGTCTAAGGACATTGAACCGGGTGAGAGGATCAGGTTTTTGATTCGCCGTTATATCCGCGCAAGCGCTGCGGTTCCCGAGATAGCACGCATCATGTTCGATGAAGGACGCTCAAACGGCTGGCGCCTGGAATGGCTGGTCGATAATTACATTCGCGAGTTTTACGACACGATCGGTCAATTGTTTGAGGACGGGCGGAGTAGCAAGGCAATTCCCGACATACCATTGATCAATTTCTACTATTTGCTCGCCGCTGGCGGCGCCATTTTTTCGATGTCCGCTGAATGCAAACTGCTGACTGGAAAAGATGCATTTTCCGAGGCGATGGTCGACGCCCAGGCGAACGCTATCGCAAAGCTGCTGACGATCGCTGTGTAATCCAACAGAAGAAGAGGCGAAAGATGAAACTTGCCAGTTATATCGCCGATGGAAAATCATCATATGGAATTGTTACTGATAAGGGCGTGATTGATCTCGCCTCCAGACTAGGTGATGAGTCCCCGACGCTGCGCCGCTTGATCGCTCATGATTTCGCTGGCGCAGGCGAGATCGCAAAGAGCGCGCCTGCCGATTTTGCTTTTGATGCGGTGAGCTTGGCGCCAGTCATTCCAGATCCCGGAGCCGTGTGGTGCTGCGGGCTCAATACGCACAGCCATTTCGAAGAAACAAAACATCTCTTCGGGCACAAAGACTTTCCTAAAGTTCCGATGTTTTTTCTCCGCTCGCGTCACACGCTGGTGGGATCTGGTCAGCCCATTGAAAAGCCGGCGCTGGAAACCGACTTCGACTATGAAGGGGAAATCGCCGTCATCATCGGAAAACGTTGCCGGAATGTTTCAATCGAGGACGCGCCCAAGCATATTGCAGGCTACAGCTGTTTCAATGACGGATCGGCGCGACAATACCAAATCCGCAGTCATCAGGTGACGACAGGCAAAAACGCATGGCATAGCGGCGGCTTTGGTCCATGGATGGTCACCGCCGACGAAGTCGACATGAATGAACTCGTCTTGCAAACACGGGTGAATGGCGATGTCCGACAGAACATGAATATTGACGATCTCGTCTTTTCCTTTGCAGATCTCATTTCACATATCTCCGAAGTGACATGGCTTGAGCCCGGCGATGTTATTGTTACCGGATCGCCGGAAGGCGCCGGCGCACTGCGCGACCCGCAAGTCTTTTTGCAAGATGGCGATATCGTAGAAGTGGAAGTCGCCGGTATTGGTACGTTGATCAACCCTATCGTTGAACAACGGTTGTAAGAAGCTATCAGTTCACTTCTAACTTGAGCAGTCTTCGCGCATTTCCGCTTGCGATGGCGTTGCGTTGCTGATCATCGAACCCGCAAATTTTGCATGCCTCGATAAGGCGCGACCGAATGGAATAGCCAGTGAAAACTGGCCAGTCCGTTCCCAGAACAATACGTTCAACCCCAAGTACATCTGCAGTCGCGCGAATTAGCGTTGCATTGACGCCGACTGTGTCAACATAAACATGTCGGCGTAACAGCGACGCGGCGTCAGGCCGCGTCATTTCCATGAGCCCGCCAAACAAAATCGCATTGATCGCAAAGGTCGTGAAGCAAACCCGCAAATTGGGCAATTCGTCAAAAACGCCCGCCTCAAGCATATCCGCCAAGGCGATGGAGTTGATTGAAGCGCGCGCGAGATTGGTTTGATAAAAGCTCGACAGGCGAAACTTTCTGGCATGGGTTGTATCTTGAACGGGATGAACAAATACTGGAACGCCAAGCCTTGCGGCCATTTCAAAAGTTGGCCGCGCTGCTTGTGACGAGATTATTTGGTCACCATCGGCGCTTTCCACAAAGGCGCCGAGCAATCCAAGTTCCAGGACCGCCCGTTCAAGTTCGACGGCGGCGCCATCGCCCAGATAAGCGTCGATTGTCGCAAGTCCCAGTAACCGCCCTTTCGATGCTGCGCAGGTTTCATGAAGCGCGTCGTTAATCCGCCGGGAAAGTTGTGCTGAGTTTTCCGCCTGTTTTGGCGCCAATGTTTCCATGGGCGTGTTGATTACCCTGCGGGTGACGCCTTGCGCTGGCAGCGATGCGTAAAGTCCTTCGAGGTCAGTTAATTCCCGAAAGACGCGTTTAATTTCTGCAGGAACATTGGCGCCTTGAGGATTAAACGTCTTGAAGCCAGACGGCGCAAAGTGGGAGTGAAAATCAACGATCTCAAAATCGTCCGATAATGGCGCAGCTAACCGATTAGAGCGATCGCAGCCATGCGCCAGGAGGCCGCTGGCAAGCAGCATATTAAATCGTCGCCGTGATAGGTGCGCAGATGTTACCGGTGTCTTTGCCATGGGACGGCTGTTTGTCTCTTCAATAGGGATGCGCTTTTAGCCACTGGATGTAATCGGCTAGCGCTGTTTCGAGCGTGTAGCTTGAGCGCCATCCAAAGTCTTGTGCGAAAAGATCGCCGTTAAACCCGAGATCAAATTCCGCTTCTGGAAGATCGCTAGGCGCAATTCCCACTTGATCTGCGCAATCTGGCGCGACGGTCAACACCGCTTGAAGTTGCGCGCGGGGGCTGCATGGAAAACCGCTGCTGATGTTGTAGATGTTGTGATTTAGATTTTCGGCGGCCATAGCAATCTGAATGCACTCGGCATTGTCCTTGACATAATTTGTTGGAATGGAGGCAAGCGCGCCCCAAAATTTCTCAACCGGCGCGCCGCCATAGCCAATATGCCCGGCAAAACGCGGCAACCGGCCCGCGGCAACATGCGCTGCAACGCTGAGCGGGCTGCCAAGAGCCTGATAGCCGGGGCCAAACATCATCGGCGCGCGCAAGACGACGACTTCCAATTCATGCGGTTCAGGCTTTTCGGTTCCAGGCGGCACGGACAGTCCCATCTGAAAGTTCTGGCCATAATCGAGGATGATGATTTCGAGCGCGCGCTTGGTCGCCACCTCGAACTTCAACACCAGGGCTTCGTCGGCGGTCGTTGCGGCGACCACTTCCGGAGGAAACGTGACCTCCTCCGTAAACGGAGGGATCAATCCTCCATAGACAGCCATTGAGCCGCCAAAAACCACGCGCTTTACGCCGGATTTGCGCGCCGTTTCCAGGCAGTTGATAGTGATGGGATAGATTTCGTTGTTCTTGTCGCGGGTTTTTGCATATTGGTGCGTGTGCACGACCATCACCATACCGGTGAAATTGTGCTTCGCAAATAGCGTTTGCACGCTTTCGGCGTCTAGGAGGTCAACGCGTTCGAGTTTGATCAGATCGCTTTCCGCTTCGAGCGTTTCGCCAATTTCGTCACGATCTTTGCGGCTCGAAACGACGACTGGCGTTCCCGCGGCGGCAAACGCCCGCGCTGTCGCAGCGCCCAACATGCCCGTACCGCCGGCGATAAAGATTTTTTCCATCAGTCCTCACTCCTGAATCGGGCGACGCGATTGGCAAGCCGGGAAGTTTTGTTTTCTGCGTTGTTGCTCAACCCGCCCTAGGCACCGCCATCTCCCGCCACGCTTTGTGGAGGCGTTGTGCGTAAGAAGCGGTTTCCTCAATGTGATGCGACGGCGGCGTTGATCGTGGCCAATTGACCACCGCATCTTGAAACGACGGACGCGCAAAAGCTCGCTGAACATAGGGCGCAACGCGCGGCGCGCTGTCAGTTGTTTCCCATAGACTTCCCAGACCAAGCCACTTCAGGCGGAAAAGGCTGACCGTCCACATAATGTCGGCCATCGTGTAGTTGTCGCCCATCGCCCATTCGCCATCATGGGTGCTGAGCTGTTTTTCCAGCGCCGCTACATGGTCTTTCATGCGGTTGTGCGCGTCGATCATGCTTTCATGGTCATAGACAAAGTTTTTTGCGCTGGTTTCTTTGGCAATCTTTGCTTCATAAGCAGCGATCAAATTAGGATCATCAGCAACGGATGCTATCAGCGCTTTTAAATGATTGATCTTGCGGTCGTGGACGCCAGTTAGTCCGTTTACCAACATTTCGGGACGGTTATCGCCGTCAGGACGCGGGCCATAAAGCACGGCCACATGCGGCGCTTGGTCGATAAGCGCGATCTGCGCCGCGATGGCTTCAGCAAGCGCATCGGGTATGAGTGCGGCGCCGCTTGTTTCTCGGTCCAAATACGAGCAGATTTTGGCGGAATCGACGACCACCTGCTCATGTTGATGATCGGCCAGTGTTGGTACGACGCATGGGTCAAAGCCTTCGCTGGCAACTGATGATTGACCGGTATAGTCGCTCACCATTCTCGCGTCGGGGGCGCCGTGAAGACGCATTCGCACATATCCCGGTTTATAATTGTCCGGATGCGGGGCATCGTGGTCAACCAGGTTCATTCTCACGTCGTGGGAAACGAACGGGATACGTTTCTCTGTAAGAACGGATCGAACTTTATGCGAGCAGACGGAAAAGGGCGCGTGATACACTTCAAACCTCGGTGCCTTGCCGTCCTTGGCTCCCACGATGCGATGTTGCTCGGGCGCCGCGAGGTCGTCATTTGCTTGCTGAATCAACTTGGAAAACTTTGTCGTCATGTTCGCCTCATCGCTGTGTTTCAGATACAGCTCATCCAAAATCTAAGTGACCATTCTCCGAAATGCGTCTGTGTGTTTATCCACGAAACGGTGTTTTAGCGCGCCCAATATGTGAGCCAGGAACACAAGGTAAAAAAGATAGGGAAGAATGACTTTGTGGAGGAGGGCAGGAAGTTTCGTCCCCTCAACGCTATGTTCCCAAAGTAGGGGCGTATCCCAAAAGAAAAAGTGCGAAAGCTTCCCGCCGTAAGTTGAAAGAACGAATCCAAAAATGGGGAACGCGAACAAAAAGAAATAGAGCGTGTAGTGCGCGCTATGGGCGAGAAATTTCTCCCATCGGGCTAAACCGGCGTCGAGTTTGGGCACCGGGTTCATGATGAGCCAAATGAGTCTCGCAATCGCTAGGATCAGCACCGTGAAACCAAGCGATTTGTGGATAACATAATAGGCTTGGCGGTATTCCTGATCGACCGGGATCATTGTCATAAAAATGCCCATAGGTATGAGCAGCAGGAACAAGATCGCGATGGTCCAATGATAATAGCGGGCGACTTTGCCGTACCGGGCCGGCTCGTTTCGATTTCCGATTTGCAGTGCGTCTTGCCGCTTTGCCTGGCCGGCCGCTACAATCGACAAGACAAGCCCGGCAAGTCCAAACGCGCCTGCGATGATGCGGATCAGTATGGGTTTTGAGCTGTCGGTTGGAAGAATGGGCGGCCGGACTTCAGAAAAAGCGCCGATAATATCGAGATAGACAACGCCGCCAGCGATTGCGAGGCAGCCAAGCGCCGCCCCCCAAATCCCGGCAACGCGCATTTTCGGTTGCGTATGATTGATAAGCGCCGTGACGACAAGCGCGTAGGCTACGAGAGCCAGCCCGATGAAGCTATCGAGATGGTAGGGCAGGCGGTGGTCGTTGTCGCCGATAGGGCCGAGGACAGGGTGGATTTCGACAGTCGCTTGGGCCAGCGCGGGATCACTGCCAATGGCAAACAGCGCTGCCGCCGTCAAAATCGTTTTTGCCACAAGAGGGTGCAAATGGTGGTTGCGGCTATCATGATCCATCTCAGTTTCCTCCTGATTTGCAATCAGGGTGCGCGAGAGACGCGCATGGCCTATAAGCCAGCGACCACTTCCAGTGATGCGCCTTGCTTTTGTTGCTCCGTATGCAGCGCATCGCGCGCAGCGATCAGCGGCGGGGGCATCTGGACTTCGCGATGAAACTCCGGTTTGGCGTCAAGTTTGTCGAACCAAGCGCCGACATTCTTATGAAGTCGGCGCAGCGGATAGCCAGCGTTGATCAATCGAACAGCGTAAATGTACCAGGCGATATCAATGACGGATATATCTTCGCCCAAAAGGCAGGGGTGAGACCCAAGACGGTTGTCAAATGCGTCAAACGCGGACTTGAATTGCGACGCCGCTTCGACAATCTGCGCGTCTGTAATGCCGTCATTTGCTGCCAAATCGCTAAAAAATCGAGCCTCGACATCTTTGTGCGTGTCCTCAGCGCCATTAATGGTTCCGCTGCCGGTGTTCGCATAAACCGCTTGCTGCTCCTCGCTGCGCATCGCCCGGGGTCCGAAAAGATAACGCATCGATATAGCGCGCAAATCGAGATGAAGATCATCCTCCGCTTTTAAAAGTGCGCGCGCCTCTTCGTCTTGACCTGCTGGAATCAGCTTTGGTTCTGGAAATTTCTCTTCCAGATAGACCAATATATCATTGCTCTCGATGATAACGTCGCCGTCGTCGACTAGGACAGGGACAAGGCCGCGCGGATTGATCCCCATAAACCATGGTGAAAGGTTTTCGCCTTGGGTGAGATCAACATGACGCGACGTCCAGTCTATGCCTTTCAGGTTCAGAAAGATTCTCGTTTTTTGCGAACAAGAGGAACCGGCGAAGTGCAACAAATGCAGGCCTTGCCAGCCGAAGACTTCAGTTGTCTGGATGTCTTCTTTGCTGAGCTTAACCATCTTCTGTCAATTATTCCCATTCGGCGATTCTGGGTTGGTGGGCATGCGACTGCGCTGCATCGCCGTGAAACGCTCGAAGTTGCGCTCGCAATCTTCATCGCAAACATGCGGGTAGAGCTTTCGCAATGACTGCATCGGTTGCGGATTGGGAGGGATAACGCCGTTGGCGTCGGCGTATGCGTCATATTCCGCGATGAGTCGTTTCAGAACATCAGGGTGCTCACCAGCAATGTTTTTTGTTTCGCCCGGATCAACGGACATGTCGTAGAGTTCCCATTCGCCGCTTCCGGCGGGACGCGGTATAAACGAGATCTTCCATTTTCCTTGTCGCGCGGCGCGGCCGTTGAAAAGCTCCGTCACGAAGGTTGTCCGAACTTCCGTGTTTTCTTCGCGCCAAGCTGGAAGTAGCGACACGCCCTGCATAGGCAGTTTGTCTTTGAAGATATCATCGGTTTCAGGATCAACGCCGGCGAGATCGTAAATGCTCGGCGCAATGTCCATAACATGGGCGAGCGCATCGGTTCTATCCCCCGCTGGTACAGATGGCCCGGCGACAATCATCGGAGACCTTATGCCGCCTTCGCCCATGGAACCTTTAAAAAGTCGCCAGGGCGTGTTGCCGACATTCGCCCACTCTCTGCCCATGACGGCGAATGTGCCAGCCTTTCCTGCGTTCGCCGGCGTCCGATCCCAATTTGCATTGAACCATTCTTTAGTGTTGCCCGGATAGACAAGAGGAGCGATGGCGCTTGCACCATTGTCTGAGAAGAAGACGATATAAGTGTTGTCAAGTTCGCCGCTTGCTTCCAGTTGTGCGATCACACGGCCCAGTTGCTGGTCCATCAACTCCACCATGGAAGCGTAGATTTCCATGGGGCGCGTATCGGCCGCACGCTGATCATCTGAGCGCTTTTCCCACGGCGCAATGTGCATGGGCAACCATTCCGGAAAATTGGGCAGCTCCCACAAGGTGATATCTTGAGGGACAAGTCCCATCTCTCTTTGCCGCTGCGCGCGCACCAGGCGTGTGGCGCGCGGACCGGCGTCATAAGCGCCGTCATAACGGTCAAGCCAGTCGTCTGGAACCTGTAGCGGATCGTGCGGTGCAGTGTAGGCAAGATAGGCAAGGAATGGCTTATCGGCGTTGCGCTCTTTTAAATACGCCAGCATCTTGTCGGTAAAGTCGATGGTCGAATAGAAATCGTCGGGCAATTCGGCCGGCTCGCCGTCTTCCATATATTCCGGAATTTCGATCGGGTTTATCGACTTTTGATCCGCGAAATGGCTGGCTCCGCCTTGCAGTAAGGTGAATGATCGATCGAACCCTCGTTTTTCTGGGTGTTGCGTTTCGTTGATCGCCAAGTGCCATTTGCCCGACATCATTGTTTGGTAGCCATGGGACTGCAGCGCTTCAGCGACGGTGACGACTTCATCGTGCAGTTGGCCGGCGTAGTTTCGCGTTGTCTGGTTCGGCGCCTGGATGCCGGCCATGGCGCCGATGCCGGCCATG
>JANQOV010000002.1 GCA_028285645.1 Hyphococcus sp. | reverse complement strand
TCGCTGCTGGAACGGGGCCGGGTGAATGTCCAGCGGTCGCGGACCAGTTCGATCCGGTTGGGATCGCCTTCGACGACATTACCGTCCTTATCGCGGGTAACGCGCACCTGATTGGACGAGAACTCGGTCACCGCTGACATTGCAGCGTCTGTGACAGAGCTGTCGACAATCGCTACATGGTCAATACCGACAAATTTAAGGTCCGTCGTCAGACCTTTGCTTTCACGGTCAGAAACGGCGGCTTTGAACGTCTCGTAGACCGTATCGCCAAGATAGCTGCGCACGCTGCGCAGATCGCCAGCGGCAAAAGCCTCAACGATCATCTCATAGGCTGACCGCGCGCCGGCCAGAAAATTAGCCTCATCAAAAGAGGGGTCCGCGTCGCGTAACGTTCTGGCGTTGGTCGAAACAGGCGCGATAATGTCTTCCCGCGCTTCATTGATGGTTTGGTCCGGCGCTTGTTCGCGTTCCTGGAGTTGCCGGCGCACCGGCTCCAGATCATGGGACTGCTCATGTCCGGTGCGCGTGCCGAGCACCGAAATGAGGCGAAACAGGATAAAAGCCGCTACCCCGGCAAGGATGAGAAGGATCGGATCCATAACTGAACGGTCTCTAACCGAAATTCCTTAATTTTACGCCTTAGGTCACTATATAGGGTCCAATCCGCAGAAAACACCACACTATTATGTTCGCAATCCTGTTTAGCCTCTTTGTTTTGGGCCCAATCGCTGAAATTTTTGTGCTTTTGAAGGCGGGCGACGCGTTTGGGATATTGCCGGTTGTAGCCGCCTGCATCGCTACCGCCATGCTCGGCGGCTGGCTGATCAGAATGCAAGGCCTTGCTGCGCTCAACGCCGCGCGCCGAGATATTGACCAGGGACGGCCGCCGGTCGATTCTGCGGTGGATGGGGCGCTATTAGTGGTTGCAGCGCCTTTTTTGATGACGCCGGGGTTTTTGACAGATGCAGCCGGTTTTGCCCTTTTGGTTCCGCCTGTTCGGCGCGCTATTGGCCGTTATGCGTTGCGGCAAATAAAAAAACGCATGGAAAAGGACGCCCGCATCATCACCATTGACCAGCCCTGACGCCCCTAAGCGGTCGTGACGCCGGGTTGCGAGCGACCCGCAAGCCGTGTAATGAGCGCCGTCCCAATAAAACGAAAAAGCGGTGTGGCAATGTCTGAAACCCCTCCCAATGGCGACGCAAACGCTGGCGCGGCGGATCTTGGCGGAAAGCCCTCGATGATCGTCCTTGCGCAGTATCTCAAAGACCTTTCCTTTGAGAATCCGCGAGCGCCGGCAAGCTTCCAAAACAATGTCACTCCCAAAATCGAAGTCAGTGTGGATGTTCAGGGCCGCTCCCTTGATAACGATCAGTATGAAGTCGAGCTTTCCGTCGGCGCACGCGCTAACCATGAGGAAAACCCGATCTTCGTCGTCGAAGCGACCTATGGCGGCGTCTTCGAAATCAAAAACCTGCCGCGCGAACAGCTTGAAATGGTGATGCTCGTCGAGTGCCCGCGGCTAATGTTTCCGTTTCTCCGCCAGATCGTCGCCGACGCCACCCGCAACGGCAATTATCCGCCATTGATGATGGAGCCGATCGATTTTCTTGGCGTCTATCAGGCGAAACTCATGCAGCGCCAACAGCAGCAGGCTGAGCAGGCGCCGGCGCCTGCTTAATCTTCAGTAGATATTTTCGCCCACAGGCTGTCATCGCCGAGCTCGGCGATGAAGGCGGCATGGGCTGAGGCTTCTTCCTCGGTCACAAGTGAGGGTAGGGGCGTTGGGCGTCGGCGAATGGCTGGCCCCGAACCGGCGCGGGCGCCGTTGGCCGCTTGTCCTTCGCCGGAAAAATCAAGCCCTGCCTGAGCGCCGCCGGTCAATTCGATGAAGACTTCCGCAAGCAACCGCGCGTCAAGAAGCGCGCCGTGACCGTCGCGTTCGCGTTCTTTGGTGTCGATGCCAAAGCGGGCGCATAAGGCGTCGAGATTTGCCGGCGCGCCGGGGAATTTTCGCCGCGCCATAAAAAGCGTGTCGGTGATTTTATTTCCAAGCTGCGGTAAATTCGCCGCCTTTAATTCCGCCTGCAAAAACGGCAGGTCGAACGCAACGCCATTATGGGCGATCAACTCCGCATCGCCGACGAAAGCTGCGAATGCCGGCGCCACCTCAGCATCGGCAAATTTTGGCTTTCCCTTCAAAAATTCTGCGGAAAGTCCGTGCACGCGATAGGCGCCTTCCGGCATGTCCCGCTCAGGGTCCACATAAGTATGGAAATTGCGCCCCGTGACGGCGCCGTTCACCAGCTCGACCGCGCCGACCTCGACGATGCGGTGGCCGGCGCTGAATTCAAAACCTGTGGTCTCAAGGTCGAAAACGATCTGCCGCATGGTATCTCAACTGTCCGAATCTGGCGGCGACAGCTTTTGTTTCACCTGCGCCGCGATGGATTGGAGCGTAAAGGGTTTTTGAATGTAGCCGGCGCCGGTCACCGCATCGAGCTGTTCGCGCACAGCAGCTTCAGCATATCCAGACATGAATATGACCTCCGCTTTCAGCCCAAATTTTTCGCGCGCTTCTTGTATCATGCTCGGCCCATCAAGGACCGGCATCATAACATCGGTCAAGACAAGATCGAAGCTGGCGCCTTCTTCCTCGAAAATTTCCAGCGCCGCTTCGCCATCCTCGGCGGCAACGACCTCATATCCGCAATCCTTCAAGGTTGCGATAACGAAGTTGCGAACAGCATCTTCGTCTTCGACGATCAAGATGCGCCCGTCGCCAGTAAGATCAGAAGGCTCCGATCGCTGCTGCTGCGGCGGCGGCGTTTTGCTCTCTTCAACTTCGCCCTCATAGGCCGGCAGGAAAATCTTGAAGCTGGCGCCCTTGCCCGGTTCGCTGGTCAGCGTAATCGCGCCGCCCATCTGGCCGATCACCCCATGCACGGTAGAAAGGCCAAGGCCGGTTCCCTTGCCGATGTCTTTGGTGGTGAAAAACGGATCAAAAATCTTATCGGCAATTTCCTGCGGTACGCCCGGCCCGGTGTCGGTGATGTCAATCAGTACATGGTCTTCTTCCACAAGGCCGGCGGCGGCGCACTCTCCAATCTCGTGCGCCGGCACGAGCTTGGTGGTAATCGTCAGCTTGCCGCCTTTCGGCGCCATGGCGTCGCGCGCATTAACGGCGATATTCATGATCGCAGTTTCAAGCTGGAAGCGATCGACCTTGATGGGCGGCAGGCCGCGACCGTTTATCAGTTCAAGGCTTACCTTTTCACCAATACTGCGATCCAAAAACCTCGAAAAATCCCTGAGGATTTCGGTGATTGACTGAACCTCGCGGGTAAGCGTTTGCTTGCGGGAAAAGGCGAGCAATTGCTTGGTTACATTGGCTGCGCGCTGGGCGTTTTCCCTGATCTGCACGAGTTCCTGATAGGCGGGATCGCCAGCCGGGTGCCGCAGCATCAGCCGTTCGCAGTGACCGAGCACCGCTTGCAAATAGTTATTGTAGTCATGCGCGACTTTGCTAGCGAGCTGACCGATGCTTTTGAGCTTTTGGTCCTGCGCGTGTTCCTCCTGCATTTGTTTGCGATCGGTGACGTCAACGGAATAAAGCAGCGTGCGACGAGCGCCATAGGAACCTCGGCGTCTGGGGCCCGGCCTTGCGTAAAGCGCATAGGTGCGCTCACCGCCCTCTTTGGTTTTGACACTCGCTTCAACTGGCGCGGTGACCTGCGCTGATTTTGACTTACGGCGGGTTTCAGCAGCCAGTTCCTCAAGGACAGCGGCGCTCAAGCTCTTTGACAGCAAAGCGTTTTTCTTGCCGCCGCCAAAGACCTCGGAAAACGCAGCATTCGCCTCAGTGATCTTGCTGTCTTTGCCGAACTCCCCATCGATCACCGCAACGCCAAACGGCGCCTCATTGAGATCCCCGGAAAGATTGGCGGACGCCTCATCGGAGATCGGCGCATCTTCTAGTTTCAGCGCAACGCAAGCGAACCCTTCGCCAACGCCGCCGCGGCGGAACGCTGTCATCGCAGCTTCGGCCGGCTCTGCAGCCCCGCGACGCACCATTGCCGTTACGTCGGCGTCATCAAACTTCCACAGCGCGCGCACAACACCATCAGTTTCACCCAGCACAAATTCTTTGATGTTATGCACGCCGCTTTCATCTGCGCCCAGGAGGCGCCGCATGGCGTTATTGCACCAGGCGATCTGTCCTGATTGCTCAAGGGCGAACACGGCTTCCGGAAACTCTGCATAGGCCGTGGCCAGAAAGTCCTGTTCATCTTCCGCAGGCTGCTCTCGCAAAATCCAGGACACATAATCGTCAGAGCCGCGGATCGGCCGCACCGAAACATCAAAACGACGACGCCGACCGCCACCGGTAAGGCCCATGACCTGGTAGATTGTTTCTTCTGCGAAAAGGCCGCTCTTTGCCGCCCGACAAAGCCGGAAAATCTTGGTGGCTTCAGCGCCTTGTTGCGCGAACAACCTATCGATGCGCGGCGGCAGGCCAGCAGGCCCCGAAACCCCCGCTTCGCGCGAAAGCTCCATATAGGCGTTGTTGGCGTATGTCACGACGCCGTCGCGGCGGGTAACGACCCGCGCATCCTCGTCCACATCGAGCACCCGTTCGGCAAGACCAAGGGACTCGAGGATTTCTGCGCCGGCAAGTTCCGCCGCTTCAGCGGCGGGCCTGCCAGTGGCGCGACGCAACAGCGCCCCCGTCATCAACATCGGCGAGAACATCCGCATGGCGGCGCCGCACAGGAAGAGCGCCATCACCAATGCAAGCCCGCCAGCCAGTACAAGCCCTGCGCCGCCGGCGGCCTGCGCTGACATGACCACCAGAAAGATAGACGCGATAGCGACGAATATGCCGGCCCACAAGGCCGAGAACGACGCCATATCCCAGAAACTGGTTGCGTCTTTGGGTTTCTGCCTGGATTTCGCCTCCGCCGCAGCGGCGTCCATCATGGCGATGATTTCATCGTTAGTAGGCGGGCGCGGCGGCGCATCTGCTTCGTCGATGCTGCGCCCGTCTGGGCCAGCCTCGTCGGACGGGTCTTCGATAACGCTTGTCGTAGCGGCTTTTTGCGCCGGTTCCGCGTTGGCCAAAGGGGAGTGCTCCGCTGAAGTGATTCGAAACGCAAATTATGGCGCGCTTCGAAAAGCTGCGCCACCACAGGTGTGGAAGAGCCGGACCTCATTTTCCCACAGACGACGGCCACTCACATGGCTATTCGTTAATGCAGTGGCGGCGCTGCTTTCGCTTTTTTCATGATGAAGCCGATCACATTGGCGACTGCCTCATAATGGTCGATCGGTATTTCCTCATCAACATCAACCGATGCGTAGAGCGCGCGCGCGAGGGGCGGGTTCTCAACCACTGGCACGTGATGCTCCTCGGCGGCGTCACGCATTCTAAGCGCAGTCGCGTCAACGCCCTTGGCGGCGCAGATCGGCGCGTCTTCGCTGCCGGCCTCATAAGCGAGCGCTACCGCATAGTGCGTCGGGTTCATGATGAGGACGGTTGCATCCTTCACTGCCGCAACCATGCGCTTACGGGATCGCTGCTCGCGCAATTGCCGGATGCGGCCTTTGATCTGCGGATCGCCCTCGCTTTCTTTGAGTTCGCGGCGGATTTCATCCTTGGTCATACGCAGGCGTTCTTTCCAGGAATGCCGCTGAAAGGCGTAATCAAGGCTCGCCATCACCGCCATCGCTGCAATCGTCAGGGTAAAGAGCTTCAGAACAATGTTGCGCGCCGAATGCATCAGTGATGTGGCGTCTCCATAAAGCGCCGAGACAAGCAGATCGCGGTCGGGCCACAAGGCGGCGGCGAGGATGGCGCCGACAATGGCGATTTTCGCGACGCCCTTCGCAAAGTTAAATAGCCCCGACGGCCCGAATACGCGCTTGGCGCCGGCGATCGGCGAAATCTTCTGCAAGGAAGGCTTCATGCGTTCTGTGGTGAAGACCGGCAAAGCTTGACCGATATTGGCGAGGAGTGCTGCGGCGAAGACCACCAAGGCAAGCCCAGCCAGCGCCGCCGCCGTCTGCAAGGACACCGCGACGTAAATCTGCTGCAACGCGCCGGGCTCAACTACAAATTCATGGGGCCGGTCGAGAAAGGGCGTTGCGCTATTCATCACTCCGCGCGCCGCCGGACCGGCAAACAACCACAGCATGAGCGCGCCTGCCCCGAGCATGACCGCTGCTATGAGCTCCTGGCTCTTCGGCGCATCGCCCTTGCGGCGCGCTTCCGCCAGCCGCTTCGGCGTCGGGTCTTCGGTGCGCTGCGCATTATCCTGCTGTTCAGCCATGGAGTCCGTCTACCTTAGAAACTGCGCCAGGAACGCCTCGAAAGCTTCCAGATAGAGCGTCATCATCAGGCCGGTGGTCAGCATCAGGAGCATCAAGCCAAGAACAAGATTGGCCGGCATCAGCATGAAGAAAACCTGCGCCTGCGGCATCAGGCGGTTGAGAACGCCAGCGCCCACATAAAAGACGAGCCCGAACAAAATAAACGGCGCTGCGAGTTGAGCGCCGATCGCAAATGCGCTGGAAAGCGTTTCGACCATGACGGAAGACATGTCGCCAAATCGAGGTAGCGCGCCTGGCGTCAACAGGATGTAAGAATCTTTAAGCGCCGCCAACATGACATGATGCAGATCCGTTGCGAAAATCATGGTCGTGCCAAGGATCGCAAGGAACCCGCCGACAATAGCGCCTTGCAGTTCCTGGCTCGGGTCAAAAATCTGCGCCAGGGCGAGCCCCATCTGAAAGGCGATGATCTGCCCCGCAACATTAAGCGCGCTCATCATCACCCGCGCGGAAAGCCCCAGAAAGCCGCCGGCCAACAACTCGCCCATGATGACCATCGTCATGATGGGAACGCCGCCATTGCGCGCCCAATCGGGATAGGCAGGGATGACAGCCGGTGCGAGGGCGCCGGTGACAAGAAGCGCCGCCGCCAGCCTGATCCGCGGCGAAAGCGAAAAGTCTCCAAAGGCGGGCGCCGTCATGAAAAATGCGCCGACACGGCAAAACACAGCGAAGACGACGAAAACATCCACCGGCAGCGAGGCGAGAGAGATCGTCGCGGTCATGGCTAAAAGGCGCCGCCAGCAATCATGCCGTAAAGCCGCGTTGCAAACTCGCCAAGCGCGCGCCCCATAAAGGGCAGGGAAATCGATATGACGATGAACATGACAATGATGCGCGGCACGAACACAATGGTCAGTTCCTGCACCTGCGTCAGCGCTTGCAGGAGCGCAATCGCAAGGCCGACGATCAATCCAGCGAGCATGGCGGGACCGGCGACTTGCAACGTCACCCAGAACGCTTCGCGCGCAATCTCCAGTATCTCAGCGCCGCCCATATTGACCCGCTCCATGGCGCTCAACGCCTTCTCCGGCGTCCCGGCAAATATTGCCGCTTGGATGGTTAAGGCGGGTTTAGGAAGCGGTTAAATGGAAGTTAATTCGCCGTTGGAATATCGGTTATTTCAGCAAGCGTTTCCTCGCCGCAGTGAACATAAATCACCCGATAGGCCGGGTAGGCGGCTTCGTCCTCATAGGCGACGCTTTCGGTCGTGACGACTTGCGTGACCATGCCTTCGGGCGCGGAAAAATCCAGGTGAAAATGAACGCCCGGCGGCATCGCGCGATCGGCGATCCCTACCCGCCAGGAGGCTTCATAGCCAGGCGTTGGCAGATCCACCTCTCCGCGAATATGCAGCCGCGCCGGACCCGGCGGCTCTGCATCTATCCACGCTGTCCAGTTTCGGCTGTCAATCACCGGACATTTCTCCGCCATATCGCCCTCCACTAGCGGACCGGGGGTTTCAGCGACACGGGGCGGCTTTTTGCCTTCATTTTCAGCTGTTGTTTCCGGGGCCGCATCGTTCGCGCATGCTGCGCAGACGAGCACTGCTGTCATTACCATCATCAATTTCATGAGGATGTCTCCTTCCGAGGAAACCTTATCACGCCAACCGGCCGCAGACAAAGACCAAGGGGGCGCGGTGCGGGCGGGACGTCAGACGCGGGGCCTATTTAATCCTTGTACGGAATGATACGGTAAATGTGGGGTCTGGCGCGCCCGTCTGCATGGCGCCTTTGGGATTGATGCAAACATAGGTGACGTCGGGATCATAGCCGGGAGAGGGCGAATAGGTGCAAGCGGCAAAGCTTGCTGGAGCCGCGCCAGCGTTGGAGAAAGCAACGTCGCTTGCATAGGTGAAAGTAAGCCCGGCGCCGGCGCTCTGGGTGAATGACACCGCATTTGTTTCCGGGCCGCCATCATCCACGTCTCCATTGTAGAACTCAAGTTCAGGCGGCAAATCATCAATGAAAAGGATGCTGTCAACGCCCGACGGACCGTCGCCTTCATTGGTCACTGTAACGGAATAAAGTACATCCGTGCCGGGAACGCCGTAGCTCTCCGGCCCGTATACAGACACAGAATTTGTCGCCGTAAGGCGCGCGCCTTCGGTGAAGAAAAGCTCCAGCGCCCGCACGGTTCCGTTGTCAGCGGCAGGAAAAGTGTCGCAAATGGTAAATGTCCAAAGGCCTTGTGCATTTTCACCGTCAAAGTCGGAAAGGACGCCCCCTTCGGACTGCACGGACATGGGTGGACCGGTGACTGACTGATTGACGAGGTGCGCGCCTGTATCGACCACGATCGCGGCCTCATCATCAAAACGCACATTGTAGTTGTTCAAATTAGTCGTATACGGACCTGTTAACATGCCAACCGTCGTGCCGGTTGGCGAGGTCACCGACAAATTGGTGTCGGACCGCCAGTTGTGGGAAGCGACAAAACGGACATCGAGATCGCCAATGGCGAAACTGTCCGGCACATTGATCGTCATGATGAGCGGCGAAGCACAGGGCGACGTAGCGCCGTACCCCGTTATCGTAGTGTTGATATAGGGGCCGCCGACCTGGGCGTAGGAGGGCGCAGAGGCGAAAGCCAGCGCCGCTGCGCCAACAATGCAGCGCCAAACGCGCGCGCACCGGGCGTCGCTATATTGCAGCCTGACGCGTCTTCGAGCGCGGCGCCCTTCCAGCTGGATTTCAGCCCAATTACTCAATTGAATTTATCCACACACTACACGCATAGGTGTAGTGAAGGGTCGTTAACGCTAAGTTGCAACACCCCTCACTGACGGAAAACACAAAGCTTGCACTGTTTCAACTTTAGACAGGCCCAGCTTGGCGATCACGCCAGGAAAGCCATGTCTGCTCGCGCAATGATGACCAAATAGAAACCCCGAAGAAATGTCCGGGGTTATCACTTCAATGATTGCCGCGGCTGATTAGATCGGCATCCGCATGATATTTTGATAAGCTTCAATCACACGGTTTCTGACCGCGATGGCGGTCTCTAGCGTTACTTCAGCGGCGCTGACGGCGGTCACCACATCGACGAGGTTGGCCTCGCCGGCGACGGCCTTAGCGGCGGCGGCTTCGCCCGCTTGCAGGTCTGCGCTTGTTGTTTCAATCGCCGCTTTGACCATCTCGCCGAAGTTCGCCTCGCGCGCCGTGCTGATTTCATCCGTGCGCGGCGTATTGGCCGCGAGCCTGGCGGCGTCGGCGTAAAGCTGGGCGGCGCGAAGGGTGTCAGCGCTCATGAGACTACTCCAGAATTCTCAAGGTCGAGGCGGCCATGGCGCGCATCGTATCAAGGGCGCCGAGATTAGCTTCGTAAGAGCGCTGCGCCTCCCGCAAATCCATCATCTCAACCAGCGGATTGACATTAGGCAAGGCTACATAGCCTTCCTCGTTGGCGGCGGGATGCGCCGGGTCGTAACGCAACGTAAATTGCGACGGATCAAGCGTCACACGAGACATCTCAACCAGTTCGGCGCCCAACGCGCGGTCCACATAAGCGGAAAACACCGGCACCTGGCGGCGATAGGGATCAAGGCCAGGCGCTTCTGCCGCGGAGTTGGCGTTAGCGATATTCTCCGCCACCACGCGGATGCGGCCCGATTGCGCGCGCATGCCGGCGGCGGAAATCTGCATGGCTGTTGAGATATCGTCCATGGGGCGTACTCCTTACAAGGCGTTACTGGCCGCGCGCCGCCAGGCGCAACATGCCGAGCCCTTTGCGGTAAAGGCTTGTTGCGAGCGCATAATCCTGACGGGTGGCGGAAAGCTTCATGGCTTGGGTTTCTACCGACACCCGATTGCCCGTGAGCGAGGCTTCTCCGTCCGGCGCCGCGACCTTTGTGTATGGCGACGGGGCCGGCGCAGCCGTCCCTGCGATATGCCTGGGATCGCTGACGCGCATCGCCGTTGTATCGGCGCCAGACGCCCGCGTTGCGAGCTTTGCGAAATCCGGTTTCTTGAGGTCCTTCGCTGCATAATCTGGCGTATCCGCGTTAGCGATGTTTTCCGCAATCACCGATGAGCGCGCGCCAAGAAAATCAAGCCGCGCAGCAAGGCCAGCAAGAAGCGGGATTTTCGCAAAATTCATCGGACACACGCCTTTCTTCAAGCCAAGCATTGCGCTTTATGGTTAAGGGGCCGTTGAAATGCAGGTCTACGGCGAGCATGCTCCGGTCCTTAACAAATCCTTTCCGGGAGCCTTACTGATGAGCAAAAAACTTGGCTTGGTGCTTGGCTCCGGCGCGGCCCGCGGCTGGGCCCATGTCGGCGTTTTGCGGGGCCTTAAGAAGATCGGCGTCGAGCCCGACATCATCGCAGGTTGCTCGGTGGGCGCATTGGTCGGCGGCGCCCATCTCATTGGCGCGCTCGAGGCGTTAGAAGCCTGGGCGCGGGAATTGAGCCCCGTTTCAGCCTTTCAGCGCTTTGATCTCAAGGTAAAGCGAGGCGGGTTTATTGACGTTTCATCAGCATTCAATGCTTTCGCGGAATATGACCGCAATATTGAAGACCTGCCCGTGACTTTCGGGGCGGTCGCCGCCGATCTTGGCACCGGCGAGGAAGTATCCATTACGTCGGGCTCAGTAATCGAAGCGGTGCGCGCCTCTAGCGCTATCCCTGTTGCTTTCCACGCGATCAAGAAAGACGGCCGCTGGCTTGCCGACGGCGCCCTTGCTAATCCCGCTCCGGTGTCTCTGGCGCGCGACCTTGGCGCGGATATCGTCATCTCAGTTGATCTTAATGGCGTGCCAAAGGTGCTTGACCGGTTCAAGCCCTCAACAACCACGTTGCCCGCGCCTATTGAATCGCCGCCGCCGCCGGAACCCGGGCTTTCCGGCGCGGTAACACGGCTTATCGAGGACACGCGAAAAGCCATCAGCCTACAGATGGAAATGGCGAAAGCCCGGGCGAGCGCTGCGCCCCGCCTGTTTGAGACCGCCTTCGCCGCCGCTGACATTTTCCAGATGCATCTGGCGCGCGCCCGCGCCGCCGCCGAACCGCCGGATATCTGGATCAAGCCGGATATGCGCGACGCCATGCCCACCGCATTTGACCGCGCCGATGAATTCATCGAGGAAGGCGAGCGTGCGCTCAACGCCGCGCGGGCCGATATTGAGCGTTTGTTGGAGGAGTAAACCAATGTTGAGATTGATCGCTATCGTCGTTTGCGCCGCATCCATCAGCGCTTGCGCCCACATGAAAGGGCATAAGGGCGGCGACCATCACACTGACAAAAAGATGGAGCATCATCACGAACCGCACACCGCTAGGGTGCAAAGCGAACGCAATTTCGATGAGACTCTGGCGGCGCTGAAAAGCGCGATCGACGCCCGCGGATTTAAGACCTTCGCGATGATCGAACACGCGAAGGGCGCGGCGTCGATCGGCGAAACTCTGCGGCCGACGACGTTGATCATCTTCGGCAATCCCAAGGGCGGTACGCCAATCATGCAGGCGGATCAGCGGCTAGGGCTTGAACTGCCGCTCAAATTCCTGGTGATGGAAGACGCTGAAGGGGGCGTCTCGATTGTCTATCCGGACTACCCGCATCTTTCCAAGGAATACGCCGCGCCTGGCGTGAAGCCGCGATTCGAAGCCGTCGCTGGCGCGCTCGCCGCCATTGCAGCTGAAGCGGCGACGCAGCCCTAAATCCGAAAAGGGAGCAGCTTTCAGAGTATGTCGAGCACCGCTTCCGGCGGGCGGCCGATAGCGGCGCGCTTGCCGTTGATGACGATCGGACGCTCGATGAGGATCGGATTTTCGACCATGGCTTTGATTAGAGCCGCGTCGGCTTTCTTCGGATTGTCGAGGGCAAGGTCCTTGTAAGGCGCTTCTTTTCTGCGCATCGCCTCGCGCGGCGCGGCCCCAAGCGCGGCAAGCACAGCCTTCAGCTCTTTCGCGGAAGGCGGCGTTTCCAGATAGAGGATGACCTCCGGCTCAACGCCGTTTTCTTCAAGGAGCGCAAGCGTCTGGCGCGATTTCGAGCATCGTGGATTGTGATAGATTTTGACGGCCATACCGGTTTCAGGTTGTGATTGGTCAACTGCAGAAAAAGCTGATTTGATTCCTACAACCTGGCGCCTGTCCCGCGCAACCTGTTACAAAGAAAGTCTGTACCCGCCGCTTTCCGTCAACAAAATCGAGGCGCTCGACGGATCCGGTTCGATCTTCTGGCGCAGCCGGTAAACGTGGGTTTCAAGCGTGTGGGTGGTCACGCCAGAGTTATATCCCCAGACTTCATCAAGCAGGATATCGCGGGTCACCGGCTTGCCGCCGGCGCGATACAGAAATTTGAGTATTGACGTTTCTTTTTCGGTCAGCCGGATTTTGCGGTCTGCATCCGTGACGAGCATTTTAACCGCCGGGCGGAACTCATAAGGACCAACCTTGAAGACCGCGTCTTCGCTCTGCTCATGACTGCGTAAATGTGCGCGCACCCGCGCCAGCAATACGCCGAATTTGAAGGGTTTGATCACGTAATCATTGGCGCCGGCGTCGAGGCCTAAAATCGTGTCAGCTTCTGTGTCAGCGCCTGTAAGCATGATGATTGGCGACTTAAAGCCGTTCTTGCGCATGATCCGGCAGGCTTCGCGCCCGTCCATATCCGGCAGGCCGACATCAAGCAGCATAAGGTCGATATGCGCCTCTTCTTTGACCCGTTCGATAGCGAGATTGGCGGTTTCAATCGGCTCAACGGCGAATTCATCATGCAGCGCGAACTGCTCCATCAACGTCTCGCGCAACAACTCGTCGTCATCGACGAGAAGGATATGCTTAGCTCGAGCCAACACTCTCTCCCTTAGTTAAGGAACATCATGGAAAACGGGTCATATCGTCAAGAGACTGAATTTGTGAACATGGGCCGTCGACACAATTTCGTTAGCAGATTTTGATAGTTTTGTGAGTTGCAATCTCATAATTTTAGGATTCAGGCTCGCCGTCTAGTCTTGGCCCGAAGATCGCCGTGCCGATTCGCACATGGGTAGCGCCGAGCTGCGCCGCAACCAGATAATCACTACTCATGCCCATACTCAGAGTTTCAAGCCCGTTCGCTTCGGCAATTTTCGCCAAAAGGGCGAAATAGAGGGCCGGCGGCTCGTTGATCGGCGGAATGCACATTAACCCCTCAACCACAAGGCCGATCTCGTCTCTGCACTGGGCGACAAACCGGTCAGCGTCTTTGGGCAAAATCCCTGCTTTTTGCGGCTCTTCGCCGACATTGACCTGGATGAGGAGGCGAGGGTTTCGGGCCTGACGGTCCATTTCCCGTGCGAGCGCCTTCGCGATTTTTGGGCGGTCAACGGTTTCGATGGTATCGAACAGCCGCACAGCGTCAGCCGCCTTGTTGGATTGCAGGGGCCCAATGAGACGCAATTCAATATCCGGAAACTCATCCTTCAGCGCCGGCCATTTGCCAGCCGCTTCCTGCACACGATTTTCGCCATAGACCCGATGGCCCGCTTTAAGCGCCGGCAAGATGCGCGCGCGCCCGTGTTTCTTAGCAACCGCTGTGATAGTGACGGCGTCCTGCGGGCGACCCGCTTCTTTGAGGGCGGCGGCAATCTCATCGCTAATCACCGCAAGGTTTGCCGCGGGATCAGGAGCCGGATTTTGGCGAAGCGACATGACAGTCTCCAGGAACGCGCAGCGAGCCTAGCAGCGGCGG
>JANQOV010000163.1 GCA_028285645.1 Hyphococcus sp. | reverse complement strand
CGGCCGTCCGTTCGTTGGCCGCGCCGGCAAGCTCCTCGACAAGATGCTGGCGGCGATCGACCACTCGCGCGAAAAAGATGTCCTGATTTCGAACGTCCTGTTTTGGCGCCCGCCCGGCAACCGCACGCCAACGCAAATCGAAATCGCAACCTGCCGCCCCTTTGTCGATCGGCTGATCGAGTTAACCAATCCCAAAGCCTTGCTACTGACAGGCGGGGCGTCCTTGCAGGCGCTCACCGGCGTTACCGGCATCATGCGCGCCCGCGGCGTCTGGCGGGAAATAGAAACCTCAGGCGGGCAAAAATACCCGGTGCTGCCGACTTTTCATCCGGCCTATTTATTGCGGCAACCAGCGAGTAAAAGGCTCGCATGGAGCGATTTGCAGTCCTTAGCGGCGCGGTTAAGGGAGGATTAACGGTCCTGACCATAAAATTAACAACATAAAAACGGGCGGTGCTGTATTGTTTTCAAGTCAGCGCCGAACCCGTGACGCGCTGATCAGCACAGCACCCATTGGGGCCTTGCAACTGGGAAGAGAAATGAAGTTCGCAAAAGCGTTTGTTCTGTCTGTTTGCTTTGTGGTTTTTGCCGCGGCGCCCGCCCATGCCGCGCAAGACATCTATGCTGCGCCGGGCGCTATCAAGGTTTTAAGCGACAAGGACAAGTCGCTTTACAAGGAAATCTTTGCGCTTCAGGAAAAAGGCGCATGGAAAGTTGCGGACAAAAAAATCGCCGCCCTCGATGACAAAGTCCTCATGGGCTATGTGCGCTATCAGCGCTTGATGCACCCGACAGACTATCGGTCTTCCTACAAAGAGTTGAAAGAATGGATGGCCTATTACGCTGACCATCCGGAAGCCAACAAGATCTATAAGCTTGCTCTTAAGCGCCGCCCGAAAAAATCTGCGCCGCCCCTACGGCCAAGCCCACGCAAATGGCGTTCAAGCGGCGGCGCCGAAATGCATCCTGCACTCGCGCGCGATTATGAAAACACCAGCGGCCCGAAACTGCGCCGCATCGAAGGCCGCGTGCGCTATCTTTCCAAAAAAGAGCGCGCGCTTGATGCGTTAAAAGAGATCGACAAGCATAAAAAGCGCGGCGTGATCACCGCCCGCCAGTATGACCGGATGCGCTCCTGGATCGCAGCAAGCCTTTATTATCAAGGGTTTGTGGACACCGCCGACAAGCTTGCAACGGCCGTCGCCGACCGTAATGGCGACAGCGCCGTCCTTGCTTATTGGATCGCCGGACTGATTGATTTCCGTCGCGGCGACATGACCGCGGCTTATGATCGCTTCGCCGCCATGTCGGCCGTTCCGTACCAGGATGATGATCTTCGTTCCGCCGCAGGTTTTTGGGCGGCGCGCTCGGCGCTGGCGGCCGGCAATTTTGAATCGGTCGCGAACAACTTAAAGATCGCTGCTGACTTACCCTTCACCTTTTACGGCCAGTTGGCGCTCGCACAGCTTGGCCGCGACCATGATTATAACTGGACAGCACCGATAATCGACCGCGCTGGTTTCGAACGACTGACAGAGGCCGTTCCACGCGTCAGGCGCGCGGTTGCGCTTAAAGAAGCTGGACGCGACGTCGACGCCGATACGGAAATGCGCTGGGCCAACGGTTCAATCAAAAAACATCGCGACCAAGACTTACTGGCCGTCGCGACATTGCTTGATCTACCAGCGGCGCAAATCGACATCGCGCTCGCGAGCAATACCGAGGCAGTACAATCGGGTCTTTTCCCTATTCCCGGTTATGAACCGCGCGGCGGCTTTCAAACCGATCGCGCGCTGCTTTACGCGTTGATGCGCCAGGAATCAAAATTCAAGGTCGACGCCACCAGCCGGGTCGGCGCCCGCGGACTGATGCAACTCATGCCGCGCACCGCCAGCT
Source organism: Hyphococcus sp. (assembly GCA_028285645.1). GTDB lineage: Bacteria > Pseudomonadota > Alphaproteobacteria > Caulobacterales > Parvularculaceae > Hyphococcus. The sequence goes on along the minus strand of JANQOV010000163.1, from coordinate 14,108 downwards.
ATGTGGCGAATGACCGGTCCTTGCGCAGCCGCGCCGGCCGCGAGCGGCTTTATGATCCGGGCTTTAATCTGCAGCTTGGTCAATCTTATGTGAACTACCTGATCGACAACAGCGCCCGCGGCGATCTCTTCCATATGGCCGCCGCCTATAATGGCGGCCCTGGTAATTTGCGGCGCTGGCGACGCGATGTTGATATCGATGATCCGCTGCTCTTCATCGAAAGCATTCCGAACCCGGAAAGCCGCGACTTTGTCGAAAAAGTCCTGACGAATTTCTGGGTCTATCGCGCCCGTCTTGGTCAGCCCGCGCCTTCACGCGACAAGGTAGCCGCCGGCGAGCTGCCGCTCTACGAGGCCCTCGATCAGATTGCCGGGAATTAGGAGGGGTTATTCACTAAGTGAATCGTATCCCCGCTCATTTGCACCTCCGGTCAGGCTTAAGTCGGCGTCGAAAATAAAGAAGTCTCTCACGTTTTGCGCTAAATGTTAGCGTCATACCACTCAATCATTTCAGCAGGTTTTTGACTGAAATACCGATAGCCCTCATATCGTATGGGCGTTCCTTCAATCCACAAGAGTTTCTTTTTCTTGTTGGGAAGTTTGTCGTAGATGCCTTGTGCGTCCGAGGGCTTGGTTGTCGCATCTTCCTTAACCTGCACAACCATCGTCGGGCAGGTCACCTTATGTGCGCGTGCGATGGCGTTTGAATCGGTGTGCCGGAAACTTGAATAGTAGCTGTAGCGTTCATTGAATTTTTCGACGGCGTTCTCTACGCCATTGTCGATTAGAGCTCTTTCAATAAAGGGCGCTGCTGAAAGCGGCTGCAGCGCGATCATGCATTTGATGTGCTCAAATTCCTCCGGGTGTTTTTCCATGGCGACGAAGGTGGAGTTACAGCCCATACAAAGACTGTGAAGGGCGACTTTCATTTTCGACGTATCGGCGCGCGACTTCGCATAGCGAACTGACCCAATCACATCGCGCCATTCAATGGCGCCAACGCCAGTGATGTTGTCGGCCCCGCTTGCGGAATGCCCATGACCCCGAAGGTCGTAGGCTAGAACATTATACCCAGCCTCGATGAGCGCTTTATAGGCCTCAATGAAATTGACCTCAAAACCGCCGTTACCGGTCCAGGGCTCCAGATGTCCCGGATAACCATAACGGTTAGCGCCAATGAAATGATTGCAGATAACAAGCTTCTTGCTGCCTTTGGACGGAATAAACCATCCATCGAGCATGACGCCATCCATGGCGGGGAAGAATACATCTTCGTAGTCGAGCCCATAATCAGATGGTCGGCGAAGGATCGGCGTCCGGAATGCATAACTAACGCCTTTAGCGATCTGATCAATCAGGGCGGCTTCTTGCTCTGGGTTCATTTGAGGCCTCGTCGATGTTGATTGGGCGGCATTCGATGCGGCGGGATTGCTCAGGAGCGCACCCGCGGCGCCCGCGGTCAGAACCGCAAACTCACGGCGGTTGATTGCTGCGCCCGATGATTTGCGTGGGTTGGTCATTTTTGCGACTTTACATAAGTTGTTGAATTGTACATTTCTCATGTTATTGACATAAAGACAGAACTTGTCAACTAGTAGATTATGACTGAGACGGAAAAACAGATTTTGGACGCGACAATCTGGCTTGTCGGCGTCTATGGCATGCGCAAGACATCTGTCGGTGATATTGCCGAGCGCGCCGCCATATCCCGTCAGACGGTCTACAATTTGTTTGCCAGTAAGGATGAGATTTACCGGGCGGCAATTAAGTATTTGGGCGAGCAATGGCGACGAAAGGCGCTTGCTAGGCTGGCGAATTCTGAGTCTTTGCCGGACAAGCTCGATGTCATATTTGATGTATTCACCATAGACGCCTTCAAGTTTAGCCGCTCAAAGCCGGACGCCCATGACATGTTCACTGACGCGCATAAGGTGTCTGGCGACGTGATGCAGAAGTTTTTTCGCGCCAATCGCGATGTAATAGCAGGCGTTCTTAGTCCTTATGGACCAAAGTTAAAAAACCACGGGCTATCCGTTGAACAATTTGCTGACCAAATTGAAACCGCCTGCCGAGGCTACAAACGCGACGCGCGATCGATCAAGCATTTGAAGGAACTACTAGCCACCCAAAAACAGATAGTTTTGATAATGACATCATAACTGGTGTTCGCGCTGCTAGAGTCTGCTCAGAGGATAAACTGCGGCGAAAACCCAGCCCTATAGATAATGTCGGGCTTCGATCGTGTTTTGTCTGCTGAATCACCGTCTGCGCAGGGACAAGCCATTGGATGACTTTATCTGTTGCGCTACCGGCCTTAGTGCGCCTACTGCAGATCCATCACCGACATCGCCGCCGGACCAAGGATCACCGCAAACAGAACCGGCAGGAAAAAGCCGATCATGGGCACCGTTAGTTTCGGCGGCAGGGCAGCGGCTTTTTTCTCCGCTTCCTGCATGCGCAAGTCGCGGCTCTCATTGGCCATGACGCGCAATGACTGGCCTAAGGGCGTGCCGTATTTCTCAGACTGGATCAACGCCGTTGCTACACCCTTCACCGAGTCAAGGCCTGTGCGTTCAGCAAGATTGATGTAGGCCTGTTTTCTTTCCTGCAAATAGGAGAGTTCGGCGGTCGTCAGCCCCAGCTCTTCGGCAAGTTCGGCGCAGTTGGCCCCGACTTCATCGCCGACTTTCTGAAACGCCGCTTCAATCGACATGCCTGATTCAACACAGATCAGCAAAAGGTCAAGCGCATCCGGCCAGGCCAGTTCGAGTTTCTGCTGCCGTTTGCTCACCGCATTGTTGATGTAGAGGTTGGGCAGGTAAAAGCCGAGGAAAAAGCCGCCAAGCGTCGCTAACAGCTTTCCGAAATTGTCAAGCTCAAATCCCCCCAGGACGTAGACATAAACGCCAACCAGCAACGCCACGACAAAGGGCAAGCCGATGCGCGCCGCCATAAAGGTGAACACCGGCCCCTGCCCCCGATACCCTGCCATCATCAATTTCTTGCTTGCAGCTTCAGCGTCGAAAACTTCAAGCAGCTTGAGATTTTCAACCACTTCTTTGAGCGCGCCCTGCGGCGTTGCATTCCGCAGTCGGCCGGCCTGTTTTTTAGCGAGCGTTTCGCGCTGTTGCTGCCGCAAATTATCACGGTAGTTAGCGACGGATTTCATCCGTTCATTGAGCTTATCTTTAACCAAGAACGGCTCAAGCAGCGTGAAAAGACTGGCCGCAGCGGCGCACCCCACCAGGAACGCGATCTGGAAGTTTCGGTCCGTAACAAGATTGATGATGGCTTCCATGATCAGGCTAAACCTTAATTTGAATCATCTTCTTCATGACGAGAACGCCCGTCCCCATCCAGAGCCCTGCGCCAATCAGAATGAAATTACCGACTTTCGTCGTGAAGAGCGGGTCAAGATAATCAGGGGATGCAACTTTCACTGCGCCCATGACCAAAAACGGCAACGAGCCGATGATGTAAGCAGACGCTTTCGCCTCCGCTGAAAGGGCTTTCACCTTGCCTTCCATCAGCTTCCGGCTGCGCAGGACATGCGCGAGATTGCCAAGCGCTTCAGCCAAGTTACCGCCGGTTTTCTGTTGAATGAGCAGAACAATCCCGAAGAAGTTCACTTCCTGAAGCGGCATCCGCTCATACATGCGCTCTAAAGCTTGCTCCAGCGACATGCCGACCCGCATGCCCTCGGTCAGCATGTGAAACTCATCGCATACGGGCCGCGGGGATTCGCGCGCGATGATTTTGAGACACTCATTGACCGGAAGACCAGACTTAACACCGCGCACAATCACATCAATGGCGTTGGAAAACTCGGCGACAAATTTCTTCTGACGACGCGTCCGCAAAAAATTGACAACCCAGCGCGGCAAGCCAAGCCCGCCGATAACGACCAGGCCGCCGGTTACGATCGGTGTTTGGCCGGAGATCAGGCCGATAAACCCGAGAAACACCGCCAAGCCAGCGGAAGCGATATAAAACTGGTTTTTCTTGATCGGCAGCCCGGCCTGCTCAAGGGTTTGCTCCAGCGTAAGCCGCTTTTTCTTTTTGAGGTCTTTTTGCTTGCTGTCGATCGCCTCAAGAGTTTCAGTCAGCTTGCGCCGGCGCTCTTTTGAGTTGTCCGCCGATCCCGCTGCGCCGCCCCGGCGCGCGACTTTTGCGTCCTTTAAGGAAGCAACACGCTTGTTGGCTTTGTCTTGCTGCGTTGGCGCCAAAAGAACAAAGGCAAGCGCGCCGAAACAAACGATCCCCAAGACAATGACGATTAGGACTTGACTGTCCATACCAGTTTACTCCGACGCTGCGTCGAGTGCTGCAGCGAGTTCTGCTTCCTTGCCGTAATACCGTGCGCGATCCCAAAACGCCGGACGCGCGATCCCCGTAGATTTATGCTTGCCGACGATGTTCCCGGCATCGTCTTCCCCATCCATATCGTAGATGAACAGATCTTGCGTAATGATCGTGTCCCCCTCCGTTCCCAATACTTCCGTCACATGGGTAATGCGACGCGAACCATCGCGCAGGCGCGCCGCTTGAATGACGACGTCGATGGACCCGACAATCATCTCGCGAATGGTTTTTGACGGCAGGTTGTAACCGCCCATGGTGATCATCGATTCAACACGCTGCAAGGCTTCGCGCGGCGAGTTGGCGTGCAACGTGCCCATGGAGCCGTCGTGACCGGTGTTCATGGCCTGCAGCAAGTCAAACGCTTCGGGCCCACGCACCTCGCCGACGATAATCCGTTCAGGACGCATCCGCAGACAGTTCTTAACGAGGTCGCGCATGGTAACTTCGCCCTGGCCTTCAAGGTTGGGCGGGCGCGTTTCGAGCCGCACCACATGCGGCTGCTGCAGCTGAAGTTCGGCCGCGTCTTCGCAGGTGATGATCCGCTCATCATTTTCGATAAAGCCGGTCATACAGTTAAGCAGCGTCGTCTTACCGGAACCCGTACCGCCGGAGATCAGCGTGTTGACGCGGCAGTGGCCGACAATCTCGAGCACCCGCGCACCTTCAGGTGAAATCGAACCAAAATTCACCAGGTCCGAAATCTTGAGCTTGTCTTTTTTAAACTTACGAATGGTGAGTGCGGCGCCGTCAATGGAAAGCGGCGGCGCAATCACGTTGACACGAGAACCGTCTGGCAAACGCGCGTCGCAAATCGGGCTGGCTTCGTCGACCCGGCGGCCAACCTGGCTCACAATCCGCTGACAGATGTTCATCAACTGCGCATTGTCGCGGAAGCGCACATTGGTGAGCTGGATTTTACCGCCGACTTCGATGAAGACGCGGCTTGCGCCATTGACCATGATGTCGGCGATGTCGTCGCGGGCGAGCAGCGGCTCAAGCGGCCCATAACCAAGAACGTCGTTGCAAATATCCTGCAACAGCGCTTCTTGCTCGGCGATCGACATCTGAACATTTTTGATCGAGATGATCTCGTTGACGATGTCGCGGATTTCTTCAGCGGCCGATTCCGTATCGAGCTGCGCAAGCTGCGACAAGTCGATCGTATCGATCAACGCATTGAAGATTGTCGTCTTGGTCTGAAAATACTCGTCGCTGCGGCCGCCGATCTCAACCGGCTGCGCGCCGCCTGAGCCCGTCGTTGTCGCCGGCTTGGCGACGCGCGGCGGCGCTGACGCCGCTTCAGGCGCCGGCGACGGTTTTTGCGCCTTCGGCTTTGCCTGCGTCGGCGCCGGTTTTTTCGGCTTTGCAGCAGCGGCTGGGGCAGCCGGCGCTTCTGCTTGTGCTGTTCTGCGTCCGAACATGTTCTATTCTACCGTTTCTTTTTGAACAAACCTGCAAGGCTGAATTTCGGCTTCGAGACAAACGTGTCATTGCGGCCGAGCAAGCGCCCGGACAATTCAACCAAGCCTTGCGCCGTTTTGGTCTTCGGCCCGACTTCAACGATGGGCGCGGCATTGGTCGCTGCAGCAGCAAACAATTGCGGCTCCCAGCCAAAGACCTGCGCCGGCTCGATACCCACATGCTCGACAAATTGGTCTGCCTGAACGGCGGATACTTTCGGATCGAACTGATTGAGCACCAGAGTTGGCGACGCGTCGTTCGGACGCGCGCCGCTCAAAATATCGATGAGGTTTTTGGTGTTGCGGAAGGACGCGAGATCCGGCGTCGCAACAACAACAATTTCATCGGCAGTGGTCAAAATGCGCTTTGACCAGCTTGTCCAGATATGCGGCACATCAATGACAACAGTCGGCGCGCCGCCGCGAACAACGTCAAGCACGGTTTCATAGGCCTGATCGTCCATGTCGAATTCACGATCAAGCATGCTCGGCGCCGTAAATAGGCTAAGATGCTCTGTATGCTTTTGCAGAAGACGATCAAGCAGAACATCATCAAGACGCTCAGGCGAACTTAGCGCTTCCGCGAGGCCAGCCGACGCTTCCTGATCGAAATCAAGACTGGTCGTGCCGAATGGCAAATCGAGATCGAGGATTACGGTGTCGCTTTCGAATTCCTCGGCCGTACACCATCCGACATTATGCGCGATGGTTGACGAACCAACGCCGCCGCGCGCGCCCACAAAGGCGATCGTGCGGCCAATCGGCGGCGCCGACGGATCCACATAAAGATCAGCAATGGTTTTGATGATCTGCAGGGGAGAATTCGGACGAACGATATATTCGCTGATGCCCTGGCGAATGAGCTCACGGTAGAGAACAATGTCATTAACCTGGCCAATGATGACAACCTTGGTCGAAGGATCGCACACCTCTGCAAGCTGACCCAATTGCGCAAACATCTCCGCGCCGCCGGCCAGCGTTTCAAGGATAATCAGGTTCGGCGTTGCGGCAGATTGAAACTGATCGACAGCCTTGGCGATACCGCCCATATGCATGGTAAGGTGCGTCTTGGACAAGCGCCGGTCGATCGCCGCCTTTTCCAACAGCGCCATTGTGTCTTGGGATTCGCAAAACGCATGGATCGAAATCCGCGGCACCGGACGATGGTCAATTTCTTCTTCGCCAAGATCGGTGATCTCGCCGCCATAGTCCGGCGTATCCGGTAATGACGCGCCCGCTGTTACCAGCGCGCTTTGGGTTGCGTCAGAGGTGGTCTCTTCAACGGCGGGCGGTGTTTCCTCAGCTGCAGGAAGCTCCGGTGCTTCGGTAGGCGCTTCGCCTTCCGGCTCAAGGGAGAAATCGTTCGCGTCATCATCCTCCTCAACGAACTCTTCCACCTCTTTGAAGTCGCCCACCGTCAAAGGCGTTTCCGGTTCGTCAAGGCCTCCCGATTCAAGCTCATCGGATTCAAGTTCGCCGGATTCGAGCAGCGCCTCGATCTCTTCATCAAGAAATTCGTCGTCGTCGAAATCTTCTTCGCCAAGCGCAGCGAGTTCCTCGTCGGATAATTCCTCGTCCAACCAGGACTCGTCATCAGCATCGAGAATTTCGTCAAGATCGCTATCGAACTCTGCTTCGCGAGAGCCGACTGTCACCAAAGGTCCGCCATCGGCGCCCAGGCTGGCTGCGCTATCAGCGACGCCCTCTTCGTCGTCTTCATGCTGGTACGCATTTTCAGCAGCGTTTTTCATTCTATTCTCCTTACGCAATTTGTTTGCGCAATTTTTGGCGCCCTAGTTTGATACCTGAGACTGAATGTTCTGATCAGTCTGAGAAACCGTCAATTCACCATCACGATAAGCTTCGATCGCACGCACACGCGCAGTCGCATCGCCTGGTTGCTCGTCCGCTGGCGCAATCAAATCGTGTGGATCGGCAATCATCGCCGCATAGTTATTCATTGTCGCGCAGCCAAAATTTGGCATACGAAGATTGCTGTAATCCCGCGACCGCAAACCCGACCAGTTGCCGCAGCTGCTAGGCGTCGCGACATAGTGCGTATAGGAAACAATGAGTTGATCGCCATTGTCGCCGCCGGTCCTATATGTCGCCCCGGAGATTGCCTCCCAGGGCACGCCTGCGTCGTTAAGCGCCTTGCGAATGTCGGCAGCCGCTTCCTGGCCGTCGAGATCTTCGCCGGTTCCTGACGGCGCTGTGATCGTCAACGGCCCATGGCCGTTCCGAAGATAGTCAACAGCGAAGGCCCGAAGGCGCGCCATATCTGTTGCGGAAATATCGCTCGTGGTTGCGTCAGCCGCGATCGTTAAGGTCACCACCTGGCTATCGACGGAGATCGGATGCTCTTGCGCAACGCTCAACGCATCTTCCGGTCCGTTGAAGAAGGAGGAACAGGCCGATGAGAGCAACAATGCTGTTACGGCAAGCGAAGATTTGATCACTGTACGGTTCATGATTGTGCTCTTTCTAATCCAGAATGAAACCCATCGGGCCCTGAAGCGACGTCGCCGTCACGCCAGCGTTTGAAAGCCCGTAAGTTGAAACAAGCTTGCCCATCAGAATGGTCTCGACGTCGCTTGCCACGACAAACCCTTCTGTCGGGTCCTTCAATTTCGATTCATGCGTGCCATCGACGAGGTAAGGCGTCACAATGATCACCAACTCACTCTCGTCATTGCGGAAATCACGGCTGCGGAAGAGCTGACCTAGGATCGGCGTGTCCTTGATGCCCGGAACGCCGTCAATCGTCTGCCGCAGGTCTTCCTGCAAGAGGCCCGCCATCACAAGGCTGCCGCCGCTTGCTAACTCAACCGTGGTGTTGGCGCGGCGAACAGTAAGACCCGGAATCTGCAGTCCCGTTGTCACGGTTGCGGCCCCGGTGTCAGGGTCAATAAATGTTGTACCCGGAATAAAGAAAGAGTTCTCGTTAGTCAGCTCGCTAACTTCCGTCGAAATCTTCATGCTGATCTTGCCTTTCGACAGGACCATCGGCGTAAAGCCAAGGCCGATGCCGAATTCCTTGAATTCGATGGAAACGCGGCCATTGTCCTGACCAACCGGCACGGGAAATTCACCGCCAGCGAGGAAGTTGGCGGATTCGCCAGAAACCGCCGTCAGGTTCGGCTCAGCAAGGATACGCACCAGACCTGTTTGCTCCAGGGCCTGGAACGACACGTCGAGATCGGTAAGATCGCCAATGCCGTTGGTGTCGACCGACCCGTCGAAGCCGCCAAGGGCGCCGCCTGCGAGGGTAAAGGCGTTTTGCGCCGCAAAGCCGAGAGTGGCGTCGTCAAGCGTCACCGTGCCATTAGTGTTGAAGCCAAGCTGCTTTACGAGCCGGCGCTGCATTTCAACCATGCGAACTTTCAGCATCACTTGCTGGCGTTCGCGAATGCTGATCATGTTGACCACTTTGTCAGGATTGCCGATGAAGCGCGCCGCAATCGCTTGTGCGTTTGCGGCATCGCTTGCTGACTGCACCGTGCCCCGAAGAACGATGTTGTCGTTGACCGAATCCAGCTTGATGCGCGTTTCAGGCATCATGCGGCGCATCAGGTCAGCAAGCGCGTCCATGTCGCGCTCGACCATGATTTCCAGATTGAGGATCTGCCGCCCGCGGGAGTCGAAGAAAAAGGCGTTGGTTTGCCCAGTCTCGAGCCCGAGCAGATAGACGCGGCGCGGCGAACGCACAACCGCATCCACAACACTCGGCTGTGACACGAGCACATCAGCCGCAGCATATGGCAGTTCCACAATCGCCGCCTTGTTGAGCGGCAATACAATGCTCTTCGATACCGCGCTTGATCCGCCGGTATCGATGCGCACTGGCTGTGCGCCCCGTTGCGCTTCAGCCGGGCTGGCAGCTGCTATGACAAGCACCGAAGCAATCGCTGCGCATGCCGCTTTGCCAGCCATGGCGCTTGCGATATTTTTGATTTTGTTGATGAGCTTCATCTCAATCCCCTGATCAAAGTCGGTTTTATGACCGGCCATAACGAATGACATCGACGCCTGACGACCGCTTTTCGCTCGCCTGCACGTCGCCTTCCGGCTTGAAAATACTGCGAAGGACAAGGCTAAGCGTTCCAGATGAACGCGCCGTCACAAAGGTTTCTGAATCACGCGGCGATAACTCCAGCGTTACGTTGACGCCGTCAATATTCGGCGTTTCAGGCGCTTCGGAATAAATCGTATTCACCGCTAGAACGCGAACATCTTCAAAAAGCATGCGCGTTGACGCATCCGCATCGCGCCCGTCTGTGTGCAAGACATCCACCCTGTCGCCCGGCAGGATAAATCCGCCTGAAGATGTTTCCGGCGATACGCGCATCGTGACAGCGCGGTAACCTGGCGTGATGATCGCCGCCATCAGGCCCGACTCGCCGGCATGAATGAGTTTCGTTTCTACAATCGGTTCGCCGGCGACGATGATCGAACGCGCGACGGCGTTTTCGATCTCTTCACGTTTTTCGGGGTCTGCATCCGTCAGAAAGGTCGGCTGCAATGCCGCTTTCGGCCAGCTCACCCAGTTTGTATCATCGATGGCGAGGCGCTCACCCCGTTCGATGTTCCGACCAGCAACCAATACGCGGACGGTCTCTTCTTTCACCGGCTGAACGACTTGAACAGGCGCATTTTGCGGCTTATTGCCCATCATCAGAAAAAACGCGGCGACCCCGGCTACCAAAGCAACACCAAGGATGGCAATACGACTTACATTCATTTCGAACCTGCCTGATTTAACTTGTTTCCGGCTGATATTCCGGTCGGTAACCAATTCTCCGCCAAACTTCTCAAAATCACGTTAACCGATCCTGTTAACCGCCGAAGACCAATTGAAAGAACGGTGTTTGCGAAAAGCTAAGCAGTCCGCCTGCAGCGATCGCGACGCCATAAGGAAGGTCGTGCTTTCGTTGATGCAGGCGCATGATCCAGGGGGCGTGCGCATAAATGGGCAAAGGCGGCGTCCTGCGGAACGTCATGAGAATGATGGCTAAAAAGAGACCGGCGATCGCCGTTGTTACGAGAAACGATCCAAGCGTCGCCATGCCGATCCATGGCGAGGCTGCGGCAAACAGCTTTGCATCGCCGCCGCCGAAAAACTTCGCTGCGAAAAGGCCAAAACCGATAACAAGCGCCGCTGAAGCGATAAAAAAACCTTCCAGCATGAGCTGCCAGGATGCGCCGACGGCAAAGCCGGCAGCGGGATAAGCGAGCACCAGGACGATGGAAATCCAGTTGGGGATTTTGAATTCGTAAATATCATGCGCAGCGGCGATGATGAGCGCCGCCGGGAAGGCGGAAAGTATAAGATATGCAATCATGCGCCAGCCCCTCGTGCTTCGCTTGCCGGGAGCGTACGCGTTGCAGCGTTAATGATGGGTTAGATAGAAAGCAAAAAAGGAGGCCATTAGGGCCTCCTTTTTCCGATCTTCAATTCTGCAGCTTACGCTGCGAATTAAAATATTCGTTTACGTATCTTAACTGGAACTACTGGAGGTCCGAGTTAATTTCACTAAACGTTGTGTTAAGGCTGCCGCCAACTGAACGAACAGCTGCGATAATCGCAACAGAAATCAGCGCTGCAATCAAACCGTATTCGATAGCCGTGGCGCCGTCTTCATCTTTGACGAACTTTTCAAAAAGAGTTTTCATTTGTCGACTCCTGCTTACTCTTTACTTGCACCGCAGAAAAGGGGTCCCCTTTCTGACTTAGCCATCATGGCGCGCATGCGTAAACAAACAATAAACAAAGTAGAATTTTTTTTCAGCTTACGGACGTTATAGTTAAATTCAGATTAACCCTAAGTCGCGCGCCGCGCTTACGTCGCAAGCTGATTGAGGCGCGCCATGTCTTCAATAACAAGGCCGGGATATTGCCGATGCGCAATGGCTTCTTGAATAAGAGACGCAACAGCTGCAGCGGCGACCGTTTCATCAACGCCAGCCTGCTCAGCAAGTTCACGATGCTTTGGCATTTTCGCAATCAGCCACGCGCCCGTAACGGCGTCGCGTTCGATATGTTCAAGCAGCGCTGAATAAACGCGCTGTTCCGGCGCTGATTGCGTTGCGTTCGCCTTGAACCGCGTCGTCGCCAGCGCATCCGCAAAGCAAAAGGCAAGGTTCTTCATCAGCGAAGGGCGTTGCGCCGCTAGCGTGCGAAAGGCGTCCGTTTCAAATGCAACAAGCTCAAGATCGGTTTCTGCGGTGACCGCCATCTTTTGAATAACGTCGGCGCCGCGCGCGCTCATGGCGAGCTCAAGGCCGAATACCGAATTGACCCCAAATTCCTCAATCAGCATTGCGCCGGTGTCTGCTTCAATTACGGTGACTTTCAGACGTCCGGCAATCACCACAAAAAATTCAGCGCCGTCATATTGACCGGTCGAAAAAACCGTCTGGCCGGTATTATAGCGGCGCCGATCGGCGGCTGCGGCGAGCGCAGCGCGCACCGGCTGCGGCAGGTCCTCAAAAGGCGGTATCTTTTCGATCAACGCAGCGACGGATTGCTCTATGTCGCCATCTTCGATTTCAACTGATTTTAGGGAAGTTGCAGACATTCCATTCTCCACCGCCAATTGCCTATCAAACGCCGCTTAAGGCAGTGTAAATGAATGCATTTTATTTACTTTTGGTCGGCGCGTGCATCTCTACCGTTAAACCTTCATTGACTCATAAACGCTATTTTCTCGCTCGAATGTTCGAGAGGAAATCAACATGCGCAAATTAGTTGCCGCCTTCCTAGCATTGGCAGGCTCCATTTCAACGGCGCAGGCAGGGCAAGTCTGGCTGACGATGGACCAGGTTCGTCCTTATACGATGAAAAAGCCGGCCCAGAGCATTGTCATCGGCAATCCTGGCATCGCTGACGTGCTCACCCAGGACGGCGACAAGTTGATGCTTGTCGGCAAGGCGCCGGGCCTTACAAACATCTACCTCTTCGACGAGTCCGGAGAAACCATTGAAAATCTGATGATCCGCGTGCGTTCGGCAAGCTCTGACATGCTGGTCGTTCATCGCGGGGCGGCGCGGACCACATATAACTGCACCATCAACTGCGAGGCGACGATCACCGTTGGCGACACCAGCGAATCCTTCAATGGCGTTTCGCAGCAAGTCACGGAAAAATTCGGTCAGGCGCAACAGGCGGCTGGCGGCGGCAACAACTAAACGCCGTCGTTTTACGCACCCGAGAGCCGTTTGCATTTGTTGAGAATCAAGAAACGGCTCCAGCATCTTTGTTTTGAGCGCGCGAGACTACCTTCGTCCAACCCACCTCGTGCGCAACGCGCTCTAGGAAGCGCCGCTATTTGCGGCGCTTTTTTTTGCAGCAAGAAGCTCGAAATTATAAATGCGCGGCCGCTCTTGTTGCCTTAGATTAGCGCGGCACCAAGCGTCGATATCGCGCGCCGTGCGCTCATTTGGCTGCACATGATCTTCAAGGACAATATTGGCGATCAGCCGGTTAACGCCGCCCGATTGCTTGCCAACACGAATGTAGCAATCGTGTACGGAAGGGTGCGAGCAAATTGTCCGCGCGATCTGTTCGGGAAACACATTGACCGCGCCGATCTGAATAGCGCCGTCACGCCGACCCCCAAGGTGAAAGCGTTTTTCGTCCTCCCATTCCAGAATATCCATGGGATCGACACGCAGATGTTCGCCCCAAGGCGCAACGCGGCAAAGCCCGTCGCCGTCTTTCCTCCAATGGTCGAACAGCAAAAACAGTTCGCCCGGCGAGTCACGCCAGCCGATCAGACCGGTTTCCGTCGAGCCGTAAAGCTCACGGTGCGCGCCGAAACCAGCTTTGCGCATATCGGATAGAAGATTGGAAGTTAAGGGCTCGCCAAAGGAAACGCCCATGGCGTTGTCCGGCGCTTTTAAATCTTCCCGTATCATGTAACGCCATAATGTCGGCGTCGCGACAAGTGCGTCGCCGAATTTCAGCGATTGCGAGATCGCGGACGGCGTCATGCCGCGAACGTCAATCGACTCGATATTTTGAAGGTTCGGGGTCAGCACCGAAATCAGAAATCCAAAAAGGCTGTGCGGCGCAACCAACGATAGTAACCGGCGCCGGCCATAAAGCAGGTTCGCTGCGGCGGCTGCGTCCTGAAAAATAATATCCGCCCGGTGACGAGATTGAAGCGTATCGCCGCCGGCTCGCCCGGCGGGCGTGAAGGCGAATTCGGTGAGCGACTTTTGGTGCAGGCCTTTGACCGCCGCCGGCCAGTCGGAGATTTGCCGGTCCCGTTCATGGGGCAACAAA
>JANQOV010000158.1 GCA_028285645.1 Hyphococcus sp. | reverse complement strand
CGCCTGGATAGGATAAATAAAGCCAGTCAAAAGCGCGACAAAGATCAGAAACGGAAGAAGCTTGATGCGTTCTGCAAGCGTGCCCGATACAATCGACGCCGCAGTCGCCACAAACACCATCTGAAAATACCAGTCAGAACTTGCGGCATAGCCGGTTCCAAGCGCGTCACTATCATCCGCGCCCCAAAGGCCGAATGTGCCGATAAAGCCGCCCTCTGAAATGCCGTAGATAAGGTTGTAACCCGTCAACCAAACCATGATGCCAGCAATCGAATAAAGCGCGATGTTTTTGACGCATATGGTTGCTGCGTTCTTGGAACGCACGAGCCCCACTTCCAACATACAAAAACCGGCGGCCATGAACATTACAACCATACCGGAAATCAAAAACAGCGTTGTGTTAAACACGAACTGGGAAGCGTCTGACGCCGCTGGCAGCGCCGCTGCCTCTTGAGCGTGAGCGCCGCTCAACATTAGAACTCCGGCGAACAAAGTCGCCGACAGGGTTTTCATTTCGGTTTTCATTGAAATCGCCTTTATTTTTATAACGCCGCGGCGCCAGTCTCGCCGGTTCGAACGCGCATGGTCTCTTTGAGGTCAAGGACGAATATTTTTCCGTCGCCAATCCGGCCAGTCTGAGCGGACTTGCGAATCGCCTCGACAACCGAAAGGACCCGGTCGGCGGCGACAGCGATTTCAAGCTTTACTTTCGGCATGAAATCGACCTGGTATTCCGCACCCCGATAAACTTCCGTATGGCCCTTTTGCCGGCCAAAGCCCTTGACTTCCGTCACTGTCATCCCCTCGACGCCGATCCCGGTCAGCGCCTCGCGGACATCGTCAAGTTTTTGCGGCTTGATAACGGCAATGATGAAATTCATCAGCACTGCTCCTTTTTTTGATGTCGCAAAACCTTAATATGGATCGTGCTGCGGCGCAATACGAAAATTGCTGCGACTGCGTAGCATTTATTGCTAAATTGCTATATTGTTGTTATTTTTGATTATTTATACTATAAAATGAGCGCATTACTCGACTTTATGATTCTTTTTTAGCCTATTCTGTCTTTTGATATTGTGCATCGCAATATTTTTTGTTTTCCTTCCATTCAGATTCGCTCCGTGAACAGCGAATTTTTGAAAGTGAGAGGAACAATGAAACGAGCAGTCTTAACATCAGCAATCTTTGCGTCGGCCTTTGCTTCGGTCGCCGCCAGCTCTGCATCTGCGGGCGAAATCGGCATAGAAACGACGGTTGGATTTGAATCCCGTTACGTTTTCCGCGGCGTGCAATTCGCGGAAACCAGCATTCAACCGGCGATCAACTTATCGTACGGAAACTTTTACGGCGGCGCTTGGTTTAACCTGCCTATTGGCGACGATGATCTTGTGGTTACGCCGGGCGGCGAGGAACTTGACCTCTTTGCTGGATATTCTGTCGCGATGGACGACACCTTCACATTGGATGTCGGCTTTACCTATTACACCTTCCCTGATGCTGCGAGCGGGTTTTTTGATCTCTTTGAAGAAGACGGCGACGGTCTTGGCGCAAATACCTTTGAAGTGTTTCTAGGCGTCAGCGCAGAAGCGCCGTTATCGCCCTCCTTCTATGTCTATCACGACTTCAACTTTGATACGACAACCTTTGAAGGATCGATCTCGCATTCGTTTCCGCTTGCTGAAAAAGTAAGCTTCGACCTTGGCGGGGCCGTTGGCTATGTGGTCGATGACGATGCAGGCGGCGATTACCTTTACGGTTCCGGTTCTGCGGATATATCTTACGCTGTCACCGACAAAGGTTCGGTCTATGCCGGCGTGCGTTTTGGCGGCTCAGATATCGCCGGCGGCTCGATATTTGACGACGCAAATGCAGGAACGTTTCAGAGCAGCGGCGTTTGGTGGGGGCTTGGATTCACAGCTTCGTTTTAAACGCGGGCGGGGGCGCAAATGGAACGGTTATCACAGGCCATAAAACTGCATACATTTTGTCAGCCCTCGCCGACAGCCTGCGTTAGGGTGTGAAGATACCACTTGGCAAACTGCTGCAGGGTCGCTTCGAACTCAGGATGATAAGGGCCCGGTTCAAAGAAATGCGAATTCACGCCCTCGCTGTTTTGGGTAATGATGAATTTATCTTCAAGCGTCGTGTGATGCCAAAGCCAGATCAGCTTTTCTAAGTCGTAATCAACGCCTTCTTCTGCGTCACCATTTACAAACCAAACGACGTCCATGTCTGTTGCATTACGGCCGCGCGGGATAAATCGATATAACACGCAATGGTCGGGATAGTTCAGCATGAAACTGAGCGGGCCTAATTGGAAATCCCCGGCGCCGCCGTCGTAGCCTTGCATCTTGCCCATGAGCGGCGCCACAGGCTGACCGTCCTCGCTACCGGTCAAAAACCCCTCATAAAGACCGTAGCGATGTGCGGAAACGCAAGTCCCGAAACCCTCAGCATCCGTATAGATTTTCCGGTGTTCATTTTCAACGCCTTCAACGCCGGTAACCCTCGGCGCGCGTTTATGCATGTCTGCTACTTGCGCCGCCACGTTGCGCTTTAAGTCCTGAAACGTATGTCTTTGCGCATAGGCGGGATGCGCCGTGGCGCAGTGGTAACATTCAAGGTAATTCTCAAGGCAAAACTTCCAGTTTGCATCCACGCGATAGGTTTTCCGGCAAGCGACTTTGGCGGCTTCAAGGTCATAGGCGCCGAGTTGTTCTTTTAGATTCGAAAGCGGGCCCAAGAAATCCACCGCATTCGGATCGCAATTGATGAAGATCAAACCCTCATAAACGACAACGCGCGCGCTTTTTAAAGAATAATCCGCCTTGTCGAAACCTTCGAGCATTTCCATGTGGCGCGCCGACCGCAGTGAGCCGTCGAGATTATATGTCCAGCAGTGATAAGGGCAGACCAGGGTCGTACAGTTTCCTCGCTGGTCTTTACAAATCCGAGCGCCGCGATGCCGGCAGATGTTCATGAGCGCCTTAATGTCATTCTCATCATCACGCACAATGATGATGGAATCATCGCCTATATTAAACAGCACATAATCGCCGCGGTTTGGAACATCGGAAATGTGGGCTGCATAGATCCAGCTTTTATAAACAAGCGACCGTAATTCTTTCTGATAGACTAGGTGCGATTGATAGAAATAACGATCGAGCGCTTTTCCTTGCTTTTGCTGTTCCCGCGATAACTTCTCCCGCATGAGGGACAATGAATCGCCGACACTGGTCGTACTGATTGTCATGAAAGGTTGCTCATCTACGCCGCCTCATCCAGACCAACTATGCCACAACGAAAGCAGCCGGGTCGATATTGTGGGATAAAATCGCCGTGACTACTTGAGCGGGCAGCGGACATAGAACTCGCATGCGCAGTGTAGAAAACTTTGGCCATCCAAATCTCCCAGAACAGTGACGCCAGACTACAGCCTGTTTACATCAACACCGTCTCGAATGGACGTGTTGGGGGCAATTGTTGTCATTACGTTGCTTGCAGGCATGCGGCGTCTCTAATCCATGCGCCTAACAATTTGGTCAATTTTCTCTATAATTCCTCTGAACAATAGGAAAACCCATTGGCCGATATTTTTATTTCATATGCGCGCGCTGACCGCGATAAGATTGAAAAGCTGGCCGCCGCGCTTGAAGCTGCAGATTATTCTGTCTGGTGGGACACCAATATTAAAGGCGGCGCCCGCTTTGCGGCTGAGATCGCTCGCGAAGTAAAGGCGGCTGATATCGTCATCGTCGCCTGGTCGGAAAATTCGGTAAAATCCGAATGGGTGCTTGACGAAGCTGCGCAGGGCCGCGACGAGGGAAAGCTCGCACCAATCGCGCTTGACGATGTCTTGCCGCCGCTCGGCTTTAGGCAGCGCCAAGCAATCCAGTTTGCCAAATGGAACGGCAAACCGGACGCGCCTGAATTTGCCGCGCTGAAAGACTGCATGGATCGGGTGCGCAAAGGAGAGTTAGAAGACTTTCCGGACCCGGACCGACATCAAGCCGCAAAATGGCCAGTGCTGAATTTCGCGTTGGCGGGCTTTGGCGCTATCGTTTTGGTCGCCATCGCAGCATTTGTCTTCATGCGCGGCGACAAGGCGCCAGCGACGGAGCCAAACACATTCGCCATCGCCGGGTTTGACGCCTATGATCAATCCGAAGAGGCCGTGCGCTTCAGCCGCAATCTGGCGGATGCGTTGGAGCGCACCCTCGTCACCAGTCGCATTCCCGTTACAGAGATTTCCGAAGCTGACGAGGCTAACCAAACAAGCGCCGAATTTGTTTTCAGCGGTTCGGTCGATAGCCATGATGAGAAAATCACGACCAAAATAGACATTATACAAAAAGACACGGGCGCGTTGATCTGGTCCCATCAGACTGAGTTTGCTGATGGCGACCGTCAGGCGCGCATTGATGAAATTGCAGCCTCCATCACTGCTGTATCCAAATCCTTTATCCACTACAGGGAAAGGATGGACAATGATCGCGACACTGCGTTGCTGGCATTGTTGATGCGGTATTGCGAAGCAGAAATGGGCGGCGGCGGATTATACAGACAAATGCAGGAACTGACGCGCCAGCTCGTCGAAATGCGCCCGCAATACGCCATATCAAATTCCTTGTACGCGTCAGTACTTGCATGGTTTGCTTTTTTTGAAACTGTTCCGAGCGAGGTCGTGCGGCTTAGCGAAACCGCAAATGATTACGCACGGCGCGCGCTGGAAATCGATCCCGACGATGGCCAAGCGCTGTGGACATTGGGCGCAGTGCCAGACGCGACGCTCACAATCGCCGAGCGAGAGCGGTATTTTCGCGAAGCAACGGACAAGAATCCCGATTTCACTTACGGCCATCGCTATTATGCGATCCATTTGAACAGTGTTGGACGACTGAGAGAAGGCGCCGTCGAGTTTCGGCTCGCCGCGGAAACGGAGCCGCTTTGGTCCGGCAATACGGCGTCGCTTGTTTCAAACTATGCGCGTATGGGGGAAGCGGCCAGGGCGAAACGCACGCTCGTCGAAGCGCAGGAAAAATGGCCGAACGACCACCACGTAAGGCGCGCGGCGCTTAGATTTGAAAGCTGGTACGGCGATCCCGATAAAGCCGGGAACTATACGCGCCTTCCGGCCGATAAGGATCCGTCGCGAAAGTGCCTTGATACGGTGATGCAAGCGCGCCGCATAAACACAGTGATGTCGCCGGAAGAGCTCCACCAGGCATGCGACCAGCTCTGGTATGGCGACCCTCTCGAATACCAGCTCTATTTTGGCCATGCTGATGAAATTTTCGCGATAGATGACGATTTAGTTGCGTCAAAATTTGCGCTTCATTTGCCACAAGACCGCATGGCGCTTTTTGAGAAATATGCAGAAAGCGTTCGCGCTGATCTTCGGTTCATGACATTTGCTGAGCGCCTAGGGCTCGTTGATTATTGGCTTGAAACCGATCAGTGGCCGGATTTTTGTACCGAGCAGAAAGACTTGCCCTATGACTGCCAGGAAGCGGCCCTGGCGGCAAAAGAGGCCGCTGCCGCATCGGCACAGTAGCGCTCTTCAATCATCCCTAAACCTCACGTCCAGACGGGGAATGACTTCGCCGACACTCAGACCTTCAGCCATATAAATTTCGGCCTCGCGTAACTTCAAAATAATTTTCTCAGGGGAACATCGCTTCCCAGACATTCTTCTTCTCGTTTGACACAGCCATTTTACTATCTCAGCGCGGATGCGTGCAAAGGGGTCAGGTCAATTTGTCCACAGTGATTTAGTTGAACTAAAGTTGATTTTCGTTGGCACCCCAGGACAGATCGTTGACGCTGCTGAAAGCTTAGATTTTCTAACATGCTAAATTTCTTGAAGAAAATGGTGCGAGTGACGGGACTCGAACCCGCGATCTCCGGTGTGACACAACGAAAAACCACCTCAGACTTGTTCAGTACACGGTCGGACGTGCTTCATGATTACTCATCAATTTCTAGCTATTTTCTAGCTGAATTATTTCTCCACAGCGGCGCTGCTCGGCTGCAGATTCTAATTTACTGTTGTTGTTAGAAAATCCTGGAGCGGGTAGCGGGAATCGAACCCGCATATTCAGCTTGGAAGGCTGCTGCACTACCATTGTGCTATACCCGCGTTGAAGACAGACTAGATAGCGAATATCTGCAAAGGCGCAAGTCCGAATTCAAATCAAGTGCAAGGCCTGGCACCCTGCCCAGCCGATCCCGCTAGATTCAAGCTTTGGCGGCGTTTACTCCAGCTCGTTTTTGCGCGGCCGGGCGTATTTCGGCGATGGGATGTCGAACTGGATCGCTGCGACGCGAATGAGAAAGGTCGCGGTCACCGCGACAACCGCTGCGACGCTGTCGCCTGCCTGCAATGACAAAAGTCCCACATAAACGCCTGCGCCAATCAGCGCCGCTGTCGCGTAAATGTCCTGTTTGAGGATTAGCGGCGCCTCGTTGAGCAAGACATCGCGCACAACACCGCCAAAGGTCGCGGTCACGGCACCCATGAAAATTGCAATGATCATTGGCGCGTCGGCCGCAAGCGCCGCTTGCGCGCCCAGGATTGCGAACACCGACAGTCCCATGGCGTCAGCCCAGATCAACGTTTTAAGGCGCGACGCGAGTAACGGCTGCGCCAATGTCGCCACCGCAGCGCCCGCAAGACATACGAAAATTGCCGAGGGTTCGCGCACCCACCAGACTGGAAACGATCCGATCAAGACATCGCGGATGGTCCCACCGCCAACGCCCGTAACAAAGGCAATCATGGCAACGCCAAATAAATCCATGTCGTTGCGCAGCGCTGTTAATGCGCCGGATATGGCAAACACAAACAAGCCGATGACGTTAAGCGCGCCGAATATTTGGGCTGTGTCCATAAGGACAGAGCTGGGCTGATTCAAGCCCGCGGGCAAACGACAGAGCTGTTGGCAACCGACGTCAGCGTCGGTCTTATAGCGTTCTCGCAATCAAGAGCTTCATGATTTCGTTGGTGCCGCCATAGATGCGCTGCACGCGGCTATCCGCATACATGCGACTGATGGGATATTCATCCATATAGCCATAGCCGCCGTGGAGCTGCAAACACTCATCGACAATCTCATTTTCAAGATCAGAAAGCAGCATTTTCGACATGGACGCCGTCGCCGCGTCAAGCTTGCCGGCAATCAATTGCTCCGTACAGTAATCGACAAAAACCCGCGCCATCGTAGCTTTCGCCTTGCATTCGGCGAGCTTGAACTGAGTGTTCTGAAACGCAAGGATTGGCTTGCCGAAGGCCTGACGCTCCTTTACATAGTCAATCGTCATCTCTAGCGCGGATTCAATGATCGCCATGCCCTGGACGGCGATTTGGTGGCGCTCCTGCGGCAGCTGTTCCATCAGCTGGAAAAAACCCTGCCCCTCATCTGTACCGAGGAGGTTTTCCGTGGGGATTTTTACGTCTGAGAAAAACAGCTCTGACGTATCCTGCGCCTTGTTGCCAAGCTTTTTGAGATTGCGTCCACGCTCAAAGCCTTCGGCGCCGTCGGTCTCAACCACCATCAGGGAAACGCCTTTGGCGCCTTCAGACGGGTCGGTCTTGGCGACAACAATAATAAAGTTTGCAGTCTGGCCGTTTGTGATGAAGGTCTTTTGACCGTTCACCACATATTGGTTGCCGTCTCTCAAGGCCGTCGTTTTGACCGCTTGAAGGTCCGACCCGGTTCCTGGCTCCGACATGGCGATTGCGCCGATCAATTCGGCTGACGCCAGTTTCGGCAGCCAGCGCTTTTTCTGCTCTTCGGTCCCGTAATGCAGGATGTAGGGCGCAACGATGCAATTATGGAGCGCCGCGCCAAAGCCTTCGACGCCGGCCTTGAGCTGTTGTTCGATGAAAATCTGCTCGTGAGCGAAGGTGCCGCCAGCGCCGCCATATTCTTCTGGCATCGACATACATAACAGACCTTGTTCGCCTGCCTTTTCCCATGCCCATCGGTCGACCTTGCCCTGGTCCCGCCATTTCTCGACATGCGGCGCCAGTTCGCGTTTGAAAAACTTGCCGATCTCATCTTCGAAAAGCACGAGTTCGTCGGTCTTCCAGGCGGGCGTTGCGGTTTGAATGGCGGACATGGGCCAAGTCTCCAAGTTCAGATTGTTACGCCTGTATTTCTGCGCGCTTGCAGCCCATGTGACAAGCGTCCGACGCAGTAGCGCAATGGTCGTAAGTGGGTTCGTAAGGACATCAGCTCAGCGGCAGATAGTCTCCCACAAATTTCCGTTCCATGCTGTTGCCCCAGCCTTCGCCATGATCGCTCGTGTTCATTTGGACATGTTTGTCGCTGATCTTATGCGGGCCATAGGCCAGCAATTGAAGAACTGCGCCGGGCCGCAAATGCCAACTCGCCCAGCTTAGCGGCGTATCGCCAAAGGCGTCTTTCGCCTGTTTGTCAGCGCTGTGGTCCAGCAACAATTGGATTGTTGCGGCGTCCGCAAATGCTGCTGCACGATGCAGCGGCGTTTCGCCCTTCGTTCGAGCGTCACGCATGAATGCGCCGGTTTCGTGATTGGGCGCCGTTGCTGCATTTGGATCGGCGCCTTTTTCCAACAGCAACCGAACAGTGTGAATGAAATATGGGCGGCCGGCCTTGCAAAGCGCATTGTGGAGCGCCGTTTCGCGCGTATCCGGCAATTGATGCGTGGGATCAGCGCCGTTCGCAATCAGAAAATCGCATACCTTCCAATGACCGAAGAAGGCTGCGCTATTAAGCTCAGTATTCAGATCGATCGCGTTGAGCGAACCGCCGGCGTCAAGCACGGCGCGAAGCGCTGTCACGTCATTATAGTAGATGAACCACGATAACGGGCTCACCGGCTTGGCGTTCAACGCCGAATTCCAGTCCGGCAGTTTGATGAGTTCAAAAACAAGGTCCGTGCGACCCCGACTGATGTAGTCGAGAACTTCTTGACGAGTCACTGGCGCCTCCATGTTTCAAAGCGCTCAATAAACGTGCGCCCTGTTTGAGGTACTGACTGTATCGCTCGTTTAATCCCCACCCTGCAAGCGCCGAATGAGGCTCGACGTATCAAGACGCCCGCCGCCTTTTGCCTGAATGTCAGCATAGAACTGATCGACCAGCGCAGTCAGCGGCAGTCTTGCGCCCATCTCGCGGGCTTCGTTCAGCGCAATGCGCAAGTCTTTCCGCATCCAGTCGACAGCGAAACCAAAATCAAAATCGTCTGCCGCCATGGTTTTAGCGCGGTTGTCCATCTGCCAACTTTGAGCTGCGCCGCCGGAAATCGCTTCCAGCACTTTGTCGACATCAAGAGCGGCGGCGCTTGCGAAATGAACACCCTCGGAAAGGCCCTGCAGCACGCCAGCGATGCAAACTTGGTTCACGGCTTTGCAGAGCTGGCCGGCGCCTGCGTCGCCGATATGCACAATGCGCGCGGCGTAAGCTTCCATGACGGGCCGCGCCTTTTCGACGTGATCCTCGTCGCCGCCACACATCACGGACAGCTTTCCGTTTTGAGCGCCCGCTTCGCCGCCTGATACCGGCGCATCGACAAAACCGACATGGCTGTCCCCTAACTTCGCATGAAGCGCCCGCGCCAGAGATGGCGACGCGGTTGTGTGATCCACAAACGCTGAGCCGGTTTTCAAAGCAGGTTCAACAGCTTCGACCACCGCCGCCACATCCGGATCATCGCCGAGGCAGGAAAAAACGATCTCTGCATCGCGAACAGCACAATCGGGTGTCGGCTCAAAGGCGCCCTTGTGCTCCGCGGCCCATTTGGCGGCTTTTGCTTCGGTGCGATTATAGACCGTTACTTCATGGCCTGCCCGCACAAGGTGCCCTGCCATGGGGTAACCCATAACGCCGAGCCCCAAAAACGCGACCTTCACGACCCCTCCGGATTCGCAGAATTCGCCAGTGGGCCCTTTGAGAAATCGCTGGCGAAATAGAGCAGCGGATGGCCGTCATGGCTGTCAAATTTCAGGACTTCGCCAACTAAAACGATGTGATCCCCAGCCTTGTGCCGTTCGACAACGCGGCAATCAAAGCCCGCAAGGCGAGTGCGCAAAATCGGCGCTCCGGTCTCCCAAATTTCAATTTCGTTTTCCTGCAGCGGCGGCGCTTTATATCCGGCAAACCGTTCGGCTTCGGCCTGTTGCTCGGAGCGCAATATACTTACCGAATAACTCGGCGCCGAAACAAAATCCGAGAAAGTGGATGCCCGCCTCTCGACACACCAAAGCACCAACGCCGGATCAAGGGAAACCGAAGTGAAGGAGTTGATCGTTAGGGCTACGTTCTCTCCCGCCTCGTTGACACAGCCGGCAACGGCAATGCCCGTGGCGAAACGGCCAAAAGCGTTTTTGAGGGGCCTGAAAGCGTCGACCATATTTCCGGTTTTCCTGCTGCTGGAAGCATAGCTGATAACATATTGAAAAATTTATGTCTTGTGCGATCGGCGCCAATCGCGGAAAATGCCGCGGCCGAACGCCTGTTCACAAAAGCTGAGGATCACCAGAAGTTTGCCGACATGGAAATAGCCGACGCAGCAAACTGGACGGCGACATGGCAAATGTGGGCGACGCTCGCGATCATCGGCGTCGTCGTCGGCTTTTACGTACTTGACCGATTTTCCCTGGAACTGGTTTCCGCCGGCGCCATCGTTGCGCTGCTCATCCTGTTTCAGGCGGCGCCGCTTGAGATCAACGGCGTTAACCAACTTTCTGCACAAGCGCTGCTGGCTGGTTTTGCAAGCCCCGCGCTGTTCGCCATCCTCGGCCTGTTAATCATCGGCCAGGGGATGTTTCAATCCGGCGCGCTAGAGCACCCGACCGAATATCTTCTGCGCGCCTATGACAGTCGGCCGTTGCTCATTACTGGAGCAGTTTTCCTGTTCGTCATGGTGGTCAGCGCCTTTCTCAACAACACGCCCGTCGTTGTGATGTTCATCCCGATCATGGCGGCGATTGCCCAGCAGAGCAAAATCCCGGTGTCGCGGCTGATGATGCCCCTGTCTTTTCTGTCGATCTTCGGAGGCATGACGACCCTGATCGGTTCTTCGACGAACCTCCTGGCGGCAGAATCCTATCGCGCGACCACCGGCGGCGAGATCGGCTTTTTCGAACTGACGCCCATGGGGTTGATTCTCGCCGGCGTTGGGATCTTGTACATGGCCACGGTCGGGCGCTGGCTGATGCCGTTGCGGCAAAACCCCAACCAGGAAATCGTTACTGAGCGCGAAGGCAAGCATTTCATCGCCCAGATCGAAATCAACCGCGGCCACCCGCTGATCGGCAAGGGGCCGGTCGCGGGTCTCTTTGTCGATCTGCCGGACATCACCGTGCGTATGGTGCAACGGCGCGACAAGGCGATCCTTCCGCCTTTCGATGACTTCAAGTTTCGCAGCGGCGACGTGGTTATTGTCGCTGCGACCCGCAGCGCCCTCACCTCCCTCCTCAAATCAAACCCGGAAATCCTTGACGGGCTTGTCTCAGAAACCAACCTTGGCGACGACGAAGACGGCACCAGTCAACGCTCCACCCAACTGACCATGGTCGAAGCGATTGTCGCGCCCGGCTCACGCCTGATCGGCCGGTCCATCGCGCAGATCGGCTTTCACTATCAGACCAATTGCGTGATTTTGGGGATCGAGCGCCGCAGCCGCATGATCCGGACACAAATGAATACAATCCGGCTGGAGGCCGGCGACGTCCTGCTGATCCTCGGCGATTTAAACGACGTCAGGGCGCTGCGCGCCGACCGGGACATCTTGTTGCTGGAATGGTCAATGACCGGTCTGCCTGATCCGCGAAACGCGCGGATTGCTGCGCTTATTTTTGCAGGCGTCGTCGCCGCCACAGCATTTGGCGTTGCGCCGATTGCTATCACGGCTATCGCAGGCGCAACGGCGATGGTGGCGACAGGCTGCCTTAATGTGCGTCAGGCGGCGCGCGCCATTGATCGGCGCATTTATCTCCTGATCGGCGCATCCCTCGCCATGGGCGCGGCGCTGGAACGCACCGGCGGCGCAGCGCTGATCGGCGACGCCCTGGCGACAGCCTCCGCGGATTTTGGCCCCGTCGTCCTGATCTCAGCGTTCTTTATCATCTGCGCGGCGCTCACCAATGTCCTGTCAAATAACGCAACGGCTGTTCTCTTCACGCCGATCGCCGTCAGCGCCGCCCAGCAGGCTGGCATCGACGAACACTTTCTTGTGCTGACGGTGATTTTCGGGTCGAACTGCTCGTTCGCGACGCCCGTCGCCTACCAGACTAACCTGTTGGTGATGACGCCAGGTCATTACAAATTTAGGGACTTTTTCACGGTCGGAGCGCCGCTGATTGTCCTGATCTGGATCGTTTATACGGCGATCGCGCCCTTTTACTTTAACCTATGAGGCCGCAAACCGGCTCGATCATTGCGGTTGTGATAATCGCCCGCTAAGATTCCCATGTTAGGATTTGAGTTCATGAGTAACGAAGAATTTGCACGGCGGTTCGGACTTGAGGGGGGCGAGTTTTATATAACCGCGCCAGCGCCTTGCCCGTACCTGAAAGGACGCCGCGAACGCAAGATTTTCTCTTATCTTGGCGGCGATGCGGCGCCGTCAACAAATGCGCTTCTGACCCGTCGGGGATTCCGTCGTTCGCAAAACATTATCTACCTGCCGGCGTGCGAAGGCTGCAGCGCCTGCGTGCCGGTGCGGATCGTTGTCGACGATTTTAAGGTTACGAAATCGCGCCGGCGCACGCTCACAAAGAACGCTGACGTCATCCGCCGGATGCGGGCGCCGAAAGCAACGGCTGAGCAGTTCTCGGTGCTCCGAGGTTATCTCGACAGCCGTCACGGCGACGGCGGCATGGCGGATATGACTGTCCTTGATTACGCATCGATGATTGAGGAAACCGCAGCAGACACAATGCTGCTAGAATACTTGATCAATGAACCGGAAACCAATGAACAACAGTTGACCGCCGTCGCTCTCACCGACCGTCTCACAGACGGACTTTCCATGGTCTATAGTTTCTTCGAGCCGGACGAAGCCGATCGCAGCCTCGGCAACTTCATGATACTTGATCATGTCTCGCTCGCCCGAGAATTGGGCTTGCCCTATGTTTACCTCGGCTATTGGGTCAATGGCTCGCCGAAGATGAACTACAAAATCAATTTCCAGCCGCTGGAAATGCTGACCGCAAAAGGCTGGGTCAGAATGGACCGGCAAACGGCCTAACATCCTCTTGATCAAGCATCCGCGCTCCGGCTATTTCTGCATCGGGCGTAGGGCTGTTTGGAGTTAACATGTATCAATTCAACTTGAGCATCCGCATCCCCCTTTTTGTTTTTCTCCTTGGACTGACGATCGGCTGTGCTGCGCCCTTCAGTTACTCTGCAGATCGATGTCTTGGCGCCTACAATCAGTGCCGCAACGCCTGCAAAGACATCGACAGCGGTCCTGCGCAATCAGCTTGCTACGAACGCTGCTCGGAACGGGAAACCTTGTGCTATTCCTCAGGCGACGACGGCGCCGGATCATCGCTGTCGCAGGAAAGCCTGATCGGCCTTTCCCGCAAGGAAGCCGAAAAAGAAGCTGGTTATCGCGCCTGGAAAGCGGAAAGAGAGCGCGAAGCAGCTGAAAAAGCAGGCAAAGCCGGACCACCCGTTCCAGAGTAAGTAGCTTGGCTTCGCTGCTCGGTAAAACGAGCCGTCACGGCGACCAGCGGCCATCATCATCGGTGAATTGTTGATATAGTGCGCCTCGCCGGCGGGAGGGCGCCAATGACCATATTCAAATCTCGGGCATGGCTAATTGTCGAGCCGATCATTCTACTGGTCGCGCTGGGGCTGCTTGCCCGATATCTTGCAACAACTGCCGGCATTGATTCAAACGCAGCTGACGAAGCGCTCCTTAAGTCGCCGCCTAGATGGGGCGATGCGGCGTCCGTATTAATGCAAACGCAAACCATAAAATGGGGCCTGTTGCTTGGCGCTGCATGGGTGTTGGCAAGAATGCGCGGCTATCGTCTCACCCGTCCCGTAAGCGACGTCGCCCCGCCGCTTTCCATTGTTCAGCTTGCTCTTTTCGGCGTCGCGATAGCCATACCATTACACCTGCTTGCCATCTTGCCACGCTGGTATCACTTCACCATTGCGCCGCTGGGCGTGGCGCCGCCCATTTGGGATATCATCTACAATAGTGCGTGGACGGCTGAATTCTGGCTGTTCATGGCGATCGGCAGTTTTGCCTTTGTGCCGATTGTCGAGGAGTTGTTTTTCCGCGGCTATGTCCTTGGCGCGCTCTATCAACGCTTTTCGGCAATTAGCGCAGCACTTCTTTCGGCCGCCATCTTTACAGTTGTACACCTGCAATATGTCGGCCTCGAC
>JANQOV010000144.1 GCA_028285645.1 Hyphococcus sp. | reverse complement strand
GCTGGCAAGGCGAGACGCAAGATGCGCCTATATGTTACGGTGCGGTCGCCGGGGAGATGTGCGTCATTGGTCATGAAGGATGCGGCTTACGCTTCCCATTCGAGCTTGTCACGGGTGTGCAAATTCGGCGACAGTCTGTTTAACCGGCAAGAAGGAAAAAAATGTCCGAGCCCTACGAGGGAGATGATCCGTTTCACTGGAAAACGCCTGAAGGCGGTACGGGAAACAGTTTTGACGGCGCGGAAATCAGCGCGCTGGCGCACCTCTACCGTGGCGAAGTCTATCGTTCGACGATTTGGCGCCAGCGCCTCGACATGACGACAAACTGGTCGGTGGTGACCCTCGGTATCGCTTTGTCCATCAGCTATTCGGCGCCGGATGCGTCGGCCCTGCCGTTATTAATCGTTGGCCTTTTAACCGGCTTGTTTCTGATCCTCGAGTCGCGCCGCTACCGTTACTTTAATGTCTGGCGTGCGCGGGCGCGCTGGATAGAAAAACATTTTTATGCGCCGATGTTATTTCAGTCCCATCGTCCAAAACCTGGCGAGTGGCAGGATGTGTTGGCAAAAGATTATCTGATCCCGGAATATCATATCGGCTTTTGGCGCGCGCTCGGCCGGCGGGTGCGACGCAATTATATGTGGATTTTTCTTTTTCAGGCGGTCGCCTATTACGGTAAGATCATCATTCACCCAACGCCGCTTGAATCTATGGATCAGTTTTTTGAGCGCATGGCGATCGGCCCGATTGGCGGCTTTGCTGTATTCTTGATCGGCTTCGTATTCCACGGCGCCTGGATAACGGTTGCGATCACGACTTACTTGCGCGACCGAAAGAAACATCGCGTGCGCCGCGGCGTCACGGGGATGGGGTGACCGCCCTGTTTGCCGGTGCGCCGGTCCGATGAAATTTGCCTAGCCAATGGTAAACGCCGAGATGCGCATTGCAGATACTTCAACGCATGTTTCTTTTTTTTCCTATTCCTATGATCGGGATCGGTTTGTCGATGACCCCATAGAGGATGAAACCATGTCCCGACCAGCGTTTGCTTTGATTGTTGTTGCGGCGTCCTTGCCCATGGCAGACTTGGCGCAAGCATGCGAGATTCATGACAAGGCGCGACTAACGCAGGAAGAAATGTTCCATAAGGCCGAGGGGCCGATTTCGTTTCAGCTCGACCGGCCCGTCGATCCGGCGGAAGGCCACATCTGGATCGATGCGAAAACCGGCGAGCAGTACGTATTCCAGACGGATCGGTGGCTGGCGCGTTCTTCAGGCTTTACGCTGTCGCAAGCTTCGAGCGCGGCGCTGAATAGAACGTCACAATCAACAGACTAATCGCGCTGCCGTAGCACAACGCCGCCGTCATCGCGTTCAATCGTACGGTAAAAACACGACATTCGCCCGGTGTGACATGCAGGGCCTGTCTGCTCGACCACAAGCTGGATCGCGTCCTGATCGCAGTCGGTGCGGATGTCGACAATGTGCTGAAGATTTCCCGAAGTTTCGCCCTTGCGCCATAGCGCCTGTCGTGAGCGCGACCAGTACCACGCTTCGCCGGTCTCGATAGTTTTGGCGAGCGCCTGTTCGTTCATGTAAGCGAGCATTAACAACGCGCCGGTTTTCGCATCGGTGGCGACCGCCGGGATAAGCCCGTCGGCGCCGAATTTTGGCGCGAAGGCTGTGGTTTCCTCAATCGGGTCGTTGAGGCTTTTCGGATCGGCGAATGGTTTGTCGGCGCACATATGCATTCGCATACCGGGCCGCGCTCATTCATGCAATGTGAGTGCGCTATATTGCGTGCGCGGCGGACTGCCGCTAGCAGAATGGCGGGAATTCGAAAGAACCGATATGGCGCTCCAATTCTATGACACCATGGCCCGCGAAAAGCGGGAATTTACGCCGGCTGACCCGTCCCGCGTCACCATGTATGTGTGTGGGCCGACGGTCTACAACTATACCCATATTGGCAATGCGCGCTCGGCGATTGTCTTCGACCTTTTGTTTCGGGTCTTGCGCCATCACTATGGCGAGGCGCATGTGGCTTACGCCCGCAACATTACCGACATCGACGACAAGATTATCAATGCGTCGCGGGAAACTGGCGAACCGATAGAAGCGATCACGAAAAAATTCGCTAAGATCTATCGCGCAGAGCTAGCGACGCTGAATGCGCTGCCGCCGACGTTTGAACCGGCGGCGACCGGTCACCTGGCGGAGATGATTGCGCTTGTCGAAAATCTGATTGCGGCGGGCGCGGCCTATGAAGGCGAGGGGCATGTGCTTTTCGCCATCGAAAAGTTCGCTGACTACGGCAAGCTCTCCGGCGTTGATCAGGATGAAATGATCGCCGGCGCGCGGGTTGAAGTTGCGCCTTACAAGAAAAATCCCGCGGATTTTGTTTTATGGAAACCGTCAAAGGACGACGAACCCGGCTGGCCGTCGCCCTGGGGGCGCGGCCGACCTGGCTGGCATCTTGAATGCTCGGTGATGATTGAAAAACAGCTGGGAAAAACTATCGACATTCATGGCGGCGGTCAGGATTTGCGTTTCCCTCATCACGAAAATGAAATCGCGCAAAGTACGTGCGCCCATCAGGGGGCGCCGCTCGCCCGCTATTGGCTGCATAATGGTTTCCTCCGTATGGGGAGCGACAAAATGTCGAAGTCGCTGGGCAATGTGCTCCTCACCCATGAGCTGTTAAAGCAATGGCCCGGGGAGGTTTTGCGCTGGGCGCTGTTATCGGCCCATTACCGGCAGCCGCTGGAGTGGACGGAAAAACTGCTGGAGCAATCCAAACGCCAGCTCGATCGTTTTTATCGGATGCTTGAAGAGATAGAGTTTACGGAGGACGGCGGCGACCCGCCGGAAAGCCTGATGTTAGCGCTTAATGACGACCTCAACACGCCGGAGGCGTATGCAGCGCTTCATGAGCTCAGGGACATTGCAAGCCAGATGGATGGCGAACCGCGTAAAAACGCCATCGTAAAAATGCGCGCCGCCGGCCGCTTCATGGGTTTCTTTTATGAAAAGCCTGAAACGTGGTTTCAGGGGCAAACGACCGACGGTCCGACAGCAGATGAAATCGACGCGCTGCTTGTCGCCCGCGCTGACGCCCGAAAAGCGAAGAACTTTGCAAAAGCAGACAAGATTCGCGATGATCTTGCCGCGCAAGGGATTATCCTTGAAGACGGGCCAGATGGCGCAACCTGGCGACGGGAGTAGAGTTTCATGCGTCTCGTGGAGGCGGAGTTTCCGGAGAGCTATTGCGATCAGGTGAAGAAATACGCTGATCTGGCGGAGGCGATCCATTGGCGCCTAAGCGATCCGGATTCAAATGGTCGTTGCGTGTTGCGCGCGGTATTCGATAGCGGCGCTGCGCAAGAACTGGTGGATGCGCTTCAGGGGCTTTTCGAAGATGAAAAGAACTGGCGCATCATCGTCTTGCCGGTGGAGGCAACAGCGCCGCGGCCGGAACCGAAAGTCGTTGAAAACGATCGCCGCCGGAAAACTGCAGCCTTGCGGGAGGAGATTTATCAGGACACTGCCGCCGGCGCAGCGCTTTCCGGCGACTTTCTTCTGCTCACCGCGCTTTCCACCATCGTCGCCGCCATTGGTCTGTCCGCCAACAACATCGCTGTTGTGATTGGCGCAATGGTGATTGCGCCCTTGCTCGGGCCGGTGCTTGCTTTCGCTTTTGCTGCGGCGATCGGCGATCTTGGCTTGTTGCTCAAGTCAGCGCGCACGGCGATGGCGGGGCTGGCGCTCGGCGCCGTCATTGCGATCTTTATCGGCGGGCTGTTCCCAGTTGATTTTACAAGTCCAGAATTGACGTCGCGCACGGCGATTGGGCTCGACGCAATAGCACTCGCCCTCGCGTCAGGCGGTGCGGCGGCGCTTTCCATTGCCGCGGGACTGCCGGCGGCGCTGGTCGGCGTCATGGTGGCGGTGGCGCTGTTGCCGCCTTCTGCTGCGGTCGGCATTTTTCTTGGCGGCGGCGAATGGGAGAGCGCGTTCAGGGCGGGGCTCTTGCTGACGGTCAACATTGTTTGCGTCAATCTCGCGGCGCTGACAGTGTTCGCCTATAAGGGCATTGGCCCGCGCACCTGGATCGAGAAAATATCTGCCGGCCGTGCTGTGCGCGTCAACGCCGCCGTGCTGGTGTTCTTGCTGGTGCTATTGACGGCGGCGATCATCCTGGCGCGGTAAAACGGTTATCCCGACGCCTCTCAATGTCGTGACTTCAAGGGTCTTTAACCCGATAAACCCACGCCTATATGATGCTCAATTATTCCTCCAACAAATTGAGGCAACCCATGATCACGATCCGCAAGGGCGTCGATCGCGGCCACGCCAATCATGGCTGGCTCGACGCGCGCCATACATTTTCTTTCGCTAACTATCACCACCCTGACCATATGGGCTTTCGCTCCTTACGGGTGATCAATGAAGACCGCATCAATCCCGGCGCCGGTTTTCCGACCCATCCCCATAAGGACATGGAAATCATCACCTATGTGCTTGAGGGCGCGCTAGCCCATAAGGACTCGACCGGCGGCGGCGGGATTATTCGCCCGGGCATGGTGCAATATATGGCGGCTGGCACGGGCGTTGAGCACTCGGAGTTCAATGCGTCAGACGAAGACCCGGCGCATCTTTATCAGATCTGGATTTTGCCGGACCGCGCCGGCCATGAACCTCGATACGAAGAGCGTCAAATCGGTGACGCCCGCAATGGCGCGTTAGCGCTTGTTGCATCGGGTGAGGGCCGCGATGGCTCCTTACAGATCAATCAGGACGCCGATCTTTATGCCGCGGTCCTCAAGGAAGGCGATGCGGTATCGCACAACTTTGCAAAAGGCCGCGCTGGCTGGCTGCAAGTCGCAAAGGGCGGGATCGAATTGCCCGAAGGTTCAATCATGCAGGCTGGCGACGGCGCCAAGATCGAGGATTTGCAGTCGTTTTCCTTCATCGCCCTCGCCGACGGTGAAATCCTCCTGTTTGATTTGGCGTAAATTCTGCGCCACATAGCAGCGATGATCAGCGATCTTTATTCCGGCGGCATATTGGAGGCGGCGGCGGCGATTCCGCCCGCCCGCCGTCTGCCGTCGCCGGACGCTAGCGCTCATAAGGTGAGCCGTGTATGCGGTTCTGAAGTGACCGTCGATATCGTTGTCTCTGACGGCGTTGTCGCTGACTTCGCCATGGAGGCGCGGGCCTGCGCGCTGGGGCAAGCGTCAGCTTCCATTGTCGCGCGCAACATCATCGGCGAAGGCGCGCCCGAGTTATTGAAATTGCGTGATGAGATGCGCGCGATGCTGAAAAAAAAGAGGCCGCCGCCATCGGGCGAGCGCTGGAAAGAGCTCGCGATGCTTGAGCCCATTCGCGATTATCCGCAGCGTCACGCGTCAACCATGCTCGTCTTTGAAGCGGTGGCTGATTGTCTCGATCAGCTTGGTTTCAATGGATCGGAAGATCGGGAGACTGTGGCGTAATCAAGGCGCACACTGGTTTCCGACCGTTTCACGATGCCGCGAGGCGCATCTTTCAAGCGATCGGCTGACTTGCGAATCCAACATCGAATTCCCAGATGTCAATCAAGCGAACGCAACCGCTCTCTCCCCCAAACGACACGGTTGCTTTGCATGCGCCCGCGCTGTTTTTCCCCCGACAGCGCGGGCTTTCATATGTCGATATGGTTGATTGCGTTGCGCGATACTACTGCGCAGCGATGAGCGGCTCAGGCGCCTCGACTGAAGAAGCGGCTTCTTCAATCAACCAGGCTTTGAAAGCTTTGACTGATGGCGAAGAAGCCTTCGACGACGGATGCACAATGTAATACGCAAACTCGGCCGGCGTGGTCATGTCAAAAGGAATGACCAAGCGCGCAGCTTCAAGGTCGGCTAACGCTAGCGCGTATTTTGCAAGGGCAACGCCTTTGCCGGCGACCGCGGCTTCAATGACGAGACTTGATTGATTGAATTTCGGCCCGCGTTGGCCTGCCTTGTGGCAAACCCCCGCCGCTTTAAGCCACATGGGCCAGGTTGGGCAACTTTCATCCTTATCCGGACTACCGTCATGGAGCAGCGTGTGATGCACCAGGTCTTCCGGTTTTTTGATGGGGTGATCGCCGCGCAAGAGTTCAGGGCTGCAAACCGGAACAATCTTTTCCGCCATCAAATGTTCGACTTGAAGGCCGTCATAGCGGCCGGAGCCATAGCGGATCGCAAGGTCGACATCGTCAACGGCGAAATCCACCACGTCCATGTCGGCTGAGACCCAGACGTCAATATCAGGATGCGCCTGTTGGAACGTATCGAGCCGCGGCACCAGCCATTTCGACGCGAGCGACGGCGCAACAGAAACGGTAAGCCGTCCTGCATCGGCGCGGGCGCCCAGCATCTTGCCGGCTTCCGCCAGCTTATCGAAGCCCTCCCGCAGGATCGGCAGGCTCGCCTGGGCTTCATCGGTCAACAGGAGGGACCGCTTTTGCCGGCGAAACACCGGCGTTTGCAGAAAATCTTCCAGCGCTTTGATCTGCTGGCTGACCGCGCCGGGGGTGACGTGCAGCTCCTCAGCAGCTTTAGTGAAGCTTAAATGTCTGGCGGCGGCTTCGAACACTCGAAGGCTATTAAGGGGCGGAATTTGCTTCATTTTTCACCTCTGACGCCTTTGTCTGGCGTCCTAACTCAGTGAGCAAACCTAACAAAATGTACAAAGCTTGCCACTTCACGAGTGAGTGAGACATTAGACAGGATAGCTAATAAATCAAGCCAAGCCTCCCATGTTTTGGCGGTCAATCAGATTCCCTATTCTTCTGCATAATAATTATCGTTTGAGCGCTGAATTTTCGCCCACTAGGTTCCGAACACAGCCGATCCCGAGCAGCTCCGCCTAAAATTAGCATTAGAAAAACTATCAATGAAAAGATTCCCGGCCTTTTTTGACCTGAATTCGCAACCCGTTCCAGTGATTGGCGGCGGCGAGGCGGCTTTGGCTAAGGCGCGCCTCGCCATCGCCGCCGGGGCCAAGGTGAACCTGATCTGGCCGGAGATCGAGCCGGCCGTGACCGAAGAGCTGGCTGATCGCGCCGCTTTTCATCATCGCAAGCCCGAAGCTTCGGATTTCGACGGCGCGCGCCTTGTCTTTCTTGCCATCGAAGACGCTGATGAAGCAGCGCGGCTTGCCGCCTTGGCGAAGCGCGCCGGCGCGCAGGTCAATGTGGTCGACCAGCCAGACCTTTGCGATTTCACTACGCCATCGATTATCGACCGCGGGGAAGTAACCGTTGCAATCTCGACCGACGGCGCAGCGCCAGTGCTTGGCCGAAAACTCAGAGCGCAGATTGAAGCCTTGCTGCCGCAACGCATCGGCGCCCTTGCGTCATTCGCCCAGCGCCATCGCGATAGCGTTAAGGCCAAGATTGCACAGCACGACCGCAAAGCGTTTTGGGAAAAGTTTTTTGACGGCCCTGTCGCTACGCGCGTCCTCGCCGGCGACGAACGCCAAGCCCATGAGGCCATGCTCGCCACCGTTAATCGTTCGGACACGGACAACCGAAGCGAGGCTCAAGGCGTTGTGCATATTGTTGGCGCAGGCCCGGGCGACCCTGATCTTCTAACCCTCAAAGCGCTGCGGCTGCTGCAGTCTGCCGATGTCATTTTATACGACCGGCTTGTCGGCGATGAAATTCTTGCCCTTGCCCGACGTGATGCAGAGCGGTTTTATGTGGGCAAGGCGAAAGCCGACCATTCTGTTCCCCAGCGCGAAATCGAGCAACGCATGATCGATATGGCGCGCGCGGGTAAAACCGTTGTGCGCCTTAAGGGCGGCGATCCATTCGTCTTCGGCCGCGGCGGCGAGGAACTCGAGGCGCTAAAGCGCGCTGACGTTGATGCCTACATTGTCCCAGGCATTACCGCCGCGACCGGCTGCGCTGCCGCCGCCGGATTGCCGCTCACCCATCGCGATTTCGCGCAAAGCGTGACCTTTGTTACCGGCCACGCCAAGAGCGGCGGCGAGCCTGACCTCGACTGGAAAGCGCTGGCGGCGCTTCAAAACACGCTGGTTGTCTATATGGGCGTTGGCGCCGCGGCGAATATTTCCCGCAAGCTGATTGACCACGGGCGCGCCGCATCGACGCCGGCGGCGGTCATCGAGAACGGCACCCGCGCCAATCAGAAAATCGTCAAAGGCGAGCTTAGCGAACTCGCGGAACTGATAGACGCTGCAGGGATCAAAGGCCCAGCGCTTCTCGTGATCGGCGAAACAGCGGCCCTCGCTCACGACCAATCCATCTCCGAGTTCGTTCAACCGTTTTTGGAACAGGAAAGGCTCATCGCATGAAGATTGTAACGGCAAATCGTCTTGAAGACGGCGCGGTGGTCTATCTCGGCGATGACGACCGCTGGACCGAGAGCCTGGCCGATGCGGCGCAGTTTGACGATCAGGATGCGGAAAATGTGCTCGCCGCTGCTGAGAGCCGCGTTGAGGAAATCGCCGGCGCTTATCTTGCGCCGGTCGATGAAGACGGCGCGGTGTCAGCGCGGGAAAGGCTGCGCGAAACGATCCGCAGCGCCGGGCCCACCGTGCGGCTTGATCTTGGACGCCAGTCGGAGTGCTGCGCGTGAATGAGAAATTCACTATCTACGGGGATTGCCGCAGCGGCAATTGCCTTAAGGTCAAATGGACCGCGGACCATATCGGCATTGATTATGAGTGGGTCGATATTGACGTCGTCTCCGGGTCAACGCGTACTGAAGAGTTTTTAAAACTCAACCCGAGCGGGCAAGTGCCGGCGGTGATCCTGCCTGACGGGCGTACGCTTTCGCAATCGAACGCGATCGTTTCCTATTTCGCTGGTCTAAGCGACAGCGCACTGTTGCCGACTGATCTTTATGAACGCGCGAAAGTCGATGAGTGGCTGTTCTGGGAGCAATACTCTCACGAACCTTTCATCGCCGTGCGGCGTTTTCAAAAAGCCTTTCTCGGCAAGAGCGACGCTGAGATCGATCCTGACCTGCTTGCCAAGGGAAGGCGTGCGCTTGGACGCATGGAATTGCAGCTTGGCAAAACCCCATACCTTGTTGCCGGCCGGCTGACCGCCGCTGACATCGCGCTCGTTGCTTATACGCGTGTTGCGCCCGAGGGTGGCTTTGATCTCGATGACTTTCCCGCCGTCAAAAAATGGATCGCGCGCGTTGAACGTGATCTTGCCATCGCCCCTGTTGAAGAGGCCGCCTGATGTATCGTTATGACGAATTTGACGCGACCATGGTCGCTGAACGGGCGACACAGTTTCGCGGTCAGGTGGCGCGGCGGCTTTCCGGCGAGTTAAGCGAAGACGAGTTCAAGCCTTTGCGGCTGATGAACGGGCTTTATCTGCAACTGCATGCTTACATGCTGCGCGTTGCCATTCCCTATGGAACGTTTACGTCGCGGCAGATGCGCATGCTCGCCCATGTGGCGCGTAAATATGACAAGGGCTATGGGCATTTCACGACGCGCCAGAACATTCAATATAACTGGCCGGCGCTGGTCGACGTGCCTGATATTCTCGATGATCTCGCATCAGTCGAAATGCACGCGATCCAGACCTCCGGCAATTGCATCCGCAATGTAACATCTGACCAATATGCAGGCGCAGCGGCGGACGAAGTCGAAGATCCGCGGCCTTACGCTGAAATGATCCGTCAGTGGTCGACCTTTCATCCGGAATTTTCATTCCTGCCGCGCAAGTTCAAGATTGCCGTCACTGCCTCAGACAATGATCGGGCGGCAACACGCGTGCACGACATTGGCTTACGGCTTTACAAAAACGACGCTGGCGAAACCGGCTTTGAAGTGATTGTCGGCGGCGGGCTCGGCCGCACGCCTTATATCGGCCACACGATCAGAGAATTTCTGCCCAAGGAGCATTTGCTTTCTTATCTGGAAGCAATTTTGCGGGTCTATAACACCCAGGGCCGGCGGGACAATCTCTATAAGGCGCGCATCAAGATTTTGGTGAATACAGAAGGCGCGGAACGCTTCGGTGAATTAGTCGAAGCGGAATGGGAAGCCATCAAGGGCGGCGAGATCGACCTGCCAGCGGAAGAAATGGCGCGCATAGACGCTTATTTCGCCCCGCCGCCATTTGAGGCTCTATCTGTTGACAGCGCAGCGCTTGATCAGAGCCGTCAAGACAATGACGAATTCGCCCAGTGGCTGCGCGTCAATACGGTTCCCCACAAGATTCCCGGTTACGCCATCGTCAATATTTCCTTGAAGCCGATCGGCGGCATCCCTGGCGATATATCAGACGAACAAATGGAAGCGGTCGCTGATATCGCCGAGCGCTATTCATTCGACGAGATCAGAGCGACCCACGAACAGAACCTGACGCTTGCCCACGTCAAAAAGGATGATCTCTTTGCCGTCTGGCAAGCGCTGAAAGCAGCTGACCTTGCAACCGCAAACGCCAGCCTTGCGAGCGACATCATCGCATGTCCCGGGCTTGATTATTGCAACCTTGCCAATACGCGCTCGATCCCCATAGCGCAGCGCATTTCTGAGCGCATGGGCGATCTTGAGAAGCAAGAGGATCTTGGTGAACTGAAGATCAAGATTTCCGGCTGCATCAACGCCTGCGGCCATCACCATGTTGGTCATATCGGCATTCTCGGCGTCGATAAGAAGGGTGAGGAATTTTACCAGATCACCCTTGGCGGCTCGGCGGCGGAAGACGCAAGCCTCGGCGAAATTGTCGGGCGCGGCCTTTCTTCCGGCGATGTGGTCGATGCCGTTGAAACGCTTGTCGGTTTTTATCGCGACAACCGTCAGGACAAAGAACGATTTTTAGACACCTATCGGCGCCTCGGCGCTGAACCTTTCAAGGAGGCGCTTTATGCCGCTGCTTAAACTAAATCATGGAACGTTCTCGCCGGCGGTTGAGGAGCCGCTTGAAGAAGTATCGCTCGCCGATTGGCTGGATAATCCGCAAGCCCATGCGGGCGCAACAGCGCTGGTTATTGCCAATGACGAAGACTTAAGCGTTGTCCGTTGTGACGTTCATGCCTTCAGCGTCATCATTTTAGAATTTCCGCGCTTCGGCGATGGCCGCGCTTATACGCAAGCGCGCCTCTTGCGTGAGCGGTTCGGCTATGAGGGCGAAATTCGCGCCCGTGGCGACGTCTTGCGCGACCAAATTTTCTTCATGGCGCGCTGCGGCATTGACGGTTTTGAAACCGCGCACGCCGATGCGGCAAGCGCCAATGAAGCGCTGCAGGAATTTTCCTTTGCCTATCAACGGGCCGCCGACAGTCGCGGCGCGGTAACAGACGAGCCGATCTGGCGCCGGCGTCTGTCGCGCGTCAAAGCCGCTTAAATTTGAAGGGCGTTTTCATGCCAGAAGCAGCAGCCTTATTGCGTGAGCGGGCGC
Organism: Hyphococcus sp.; assembly: GCA_028285645.1. GTDB lineage: Bacteria > Pseudomonadota > Alphaproteobacteria > Caulobacterales > Parvularculaceae > Hyphococcus. The sequence continues at coordinate 17,491 of JANQOV010000144.1, read as the reverse complement.
CTGAAGCCCCAGGCGTTGAAACCGATCTTTCGGCCAAGGCGCGGCGGCTCACCATGCAATATGCGTCGGCGAGCGCCGAAGAGATATTGCGCATCGCCATCAAGGATGAATTCGCTGGACAGATCGCGCTGGTCTCGTCTTTTGGCGCTGAGTCCGCCGTCCTGTTGCATCTTGCGGCGAAGATCGATCCGTCAATCCCGGTGGTCTTTCTTGAGACCGGCAAGCACTTTGCGCAAACCATCAGCTATCGGACGAAATTAGCGCGCACGCTTGGCCTTACGGATGTGCGCAATATTCGGCCCGGAGCGGCGGCGCTAGAAGAGCGCGATCCAAAAGGCGACTTATGGCGCCATGATACGGATGCTTGCTGCACGCTTCGAAAAGTCGAGCCGCTGGCTGACGCGCTTGAAGGCTTTGACGCCTGGATTACCGGCCGCAAACAGTTTCATGGCGGCGCGCGGTTGCAATTGCCGGCGTTCGAAGCATCGGGCGCCCACATCAAAGTCAATCCGCTGATCCGCTGGGACAAGCCGCGCATCGACGCTTACGCTGAAACCAATGAGTTGCCGCCGCATCCGCTGGTGGCGCAGGGCTATCCGTCCATTGGTTGCTGGCCCTGCACGCACCCGGTTGCTGACGGCGATGACGTGCGCGCCGGGCGCTGGCGGGGCGCCGCCAAAACCGAATGCGGCATCCATGCGCCTGCGGCGTCAGTCGATCTTTTTCAGGAATGATTCGATAGCACTGATCGCCGCCGGCTCTGTCATCATCGGCGCGTGACCGATGCGCGGGACTTCCACATAGTCGAAGGAAGGATGCACCGCGCGCATTTTTTCAACGATCTCTGGTGACAACAAATCGCTGAGCGCGCCCCTGACGACTAGCGTCGGCGTGTCTTTCAGACTTCCAAAGGCTGGCCAAAGATCCGGCGCCGGGCCGACTTCCGCAAGCGCTTTGGCGATATTGGGGTCGTAATCAAGTTCCCAATTGCCGTCGTCAGTGTTCCGGAACGTCCTGTAAGCAAACTTGATCCATTCTTCGTCTGAAGCGTCAGGAAAAGCGACCCCATTGATCGCCTTGATGCGGTCCGCGGCTTCTTCAATCGTCGCAGCGGGTCCCGCGTCGGCGCCAACATAACCGGCAATGCGCGCAAGACCCTCAGGCGCGAGTTCGGGACCGACGTCGTTCAATATTGCCGCTTTAACGCGCGCCGGCGCCGCCTCATTGGTCACCATGGTGACAATGCCGCCCAGTGATGTTCCAACAAAGGCGGCCTCTTTCATTTCAAGCGCGTCGAGCACTTTCACAATGTCGTCGCGATAGGTGAGGGGATGATAGTTGAGATAATTCGGGTCGCGATCAGAAGCGCCTCGCCCCCTAAGCGTGACAGCGACAACATTGCGGCCGGTCTTGGCGATTAACGGCGCTAGGTCTTCAAAGTCGCCGGCGTTGCGCGTCAGCCCGTGGATGCACAAAGCCGGCGTCTTGTCGCCGCCTTCATAGATCCGCACCGCGACTGAAATATCTGCCGCGACGCCAATTCGTTTGTGCTGAGGTTCCATAGGTTTATTCATTCCTTCTTACGACACGGGCGATGTTCAAGCATTCGGGATGCGCCGTTGCTTCAGCCAATCGGTGCGCACCGAAAAGCTTTTAGAAATTGCATCTTGTTCGGCTGCCGATAAATCCGGCGCCCAGGATTCAAATATCAAAACGACGCGCGTTTCTTCGCCGTCATTTGCCGCCGCATGCCGGAAGCTGTCGTCAAACGAAAACACTTTGCCTTCTTGCCACTGATGGGTCTCATCAGCGACGCGTATGCTGCAATTGTCAGGAATGATCAGCGGCAGATGCGTTGTCATGCGTGAGTTCGCCAAACCGAAATGCGGCGGAATGCGCGTTTTCGGCGCTAGTACCGAAAAGAAAACTTCCATAGGCTGCCCGTCAACCCTGACAAGCGGTACGCTCTGCAGCGCTTCTACAGTTTTTGGAAAGTGGCGTATGACATCTTCATTCGGCGCGGCGTTTTGAAACAAATGGATAGACTTCCAATCCATTGATCCCTTCAGCAGGTTGAACTCCGCGCCAAGCATGGCGTTCTTCTCTATATAGGGCGCGCCGCTTAAAGCGTGCGCAGCGGTAAGATATTCCTCGCGAATGTCGCGCCAATGCCGTTCAAGCGTTGGCATCCATTCAAGATCGTGGAAGACGGGGATCGCAGGCAAATCCGGCATGTAAAAAACATGCGGCTGCTGCATGCGATTTTTGTATTGGAATTCGCCATCGTGAGTTTGCACCCAAATTGCATCGCGGACGCGGCGTAGCTCGGATGCGTCGCCAACAGTTTGTCGGTGTAAGTCTGAAAAGGCGGCGCGCAATGCGCTGTCGGCGGCGTGCGATTTATCTCTTGTTTCGGTGTCAGCGTTTGGATCGTCTTTTACTTTGCGCAACGCAATATCGACATCGGCGCCGATCGACCAAACTTGGAGCGCTTCTTCGTGGCGACCCAGCGCATCAAGGGCGGCGCCGGCATAAAGAAGATAGCGCGCATTTTTTGGGTGCAGCCTCAACGCCTTGAGATAATGCGGAAGTGCATCGCCGACCCTTCCAGATAATTCAATAGCGTTCGCCCACTCAAATTCAAGCCTTGGGTGATCGCCGCAAAGGGCGGCGCATTGCGCAAAATACTCCACGGCCTCATCGTAATCCTGTTCAGCATGGCGCCAGCCGCCGAGAAAGCCCAACGCCTCGATGCGCAGTTTAGGGTCTTGCGTGTTCTCAAGCGCCTCTTTGTAAATGAGCGCAGCTTGCCGGCTTTCACCCTTTTGGTGAAGGTCTCGGGCCTTCGAAAAAAGAAGTTCGGTCATTAGCTATTTTGACTTCTACGCTTGTGGATTCAGTAACTACCAGATTGCCTTATACGGATCGGGATTAAACCGAAAGTCCAAAAACATTTACAGGCACGCTTGTTTTTTGCATGGGACATATCGCATCTTAACGGCGCGATAGGATCTCCATAATGAGCCTTGAGCAGCGCACAGAATTGTTCGAGACCCCGGTCCTTCTTTTACGCAAAAACGATCGATTAGAGATTTATGACCGATAAGTTCAGCGAAGGGGTAGCCCAGTTTGAGAAAGGCGCCTTTGAGAAAGCCGCTGCATTATTTAACGCGTGCGGTCCTGACAACGCCGATGCGCTGTGTTTGAAAGGCGCGTCGCTCGCACGCCTGTCGCGACTGGAAGAGGCCGAAGCCGCCTATAAAAGAGCCGTCCAAATTGCCCCGTCGGCTGAGCTCATCCACGCAAGTTACGCCGCCTTTCTGGCGGCCCAAAAAAGAAGGCAAGACGCCGAGCGCGCCGGGCAGGGGGCGGCTGAAGCAGCAATACGCAGCGGTTCGCCGGAGCGCATCATCGCCGCTGCACGGGCCTTGGCGCGCGCGGAGATTTGGGGCGCCGCTGCGGGAGCCTATCGCGCCGCCATCGGTAACGCCTCGGTAACCGAGGCCGACGCATGCGAGGCGGCGATCGCGCATTTCAGGGCGGGCGATCCCGCCGCTGCATTACAGATCTTGGACGCTGTCCATGGGGCAGGCGCGGGCGGCATGAAAACGTTTGAAACCGGCGCCGTCATCTTAGAGCAAATGGGCGAATGGGCGCGCCTTGAGCACGTCGCCAGTGAATGGTCGCAAGCGTTTCCGAACGCACTCGGGGCGCTTAATCGTCGCGCCCGTGCGTTGTTCGAGCTTGGCCGTTATCCCGAGGCCGCGTCGATTTACGAGCGTGCGGTTGAGATAAACGGCAATGATCCTTCCGTGCACGCAAATTTAGGCCGCTTATATATGGCCGCGCGCGAGTTAGAGGCGGCGCAACGGTCTTTTGAAACAGCGCTTGCCAAAAACCCTAACAATGCCGATGCGCATTTCGGTTTAGCGCGCATCGCCACCCATAAGGGCGATTTACAAAAAGCCGAGGCGTCCGTTCGCCGGGCCCTTCAATCAAATCCGGCGCTCATTCCAGCTTACGAGGAGCTTGCCGCGATCACTGAAGGCGACATGACCGACAAAGATATGGCGCAACTGGAAGCGCTGACGCGCGATAAGGCGTTGGCCATGCCATTGAAAGCGACAATCTTCTTTGCGCTGGGCGACGGGCATCATTTTCGGGGCGAGTTTGACCGCGCCGCACAGTCCTATCGTTCGGCAAATGATATCTTGTTGAGCGCGGCTTCGGCTGAAGGCCATGCATACAGCCATGATGCAGAGGAGCAGCGGTTTGAGACGATAAAACAGCGGTCATCAAAGGAACGGTCCTTGGGCGAGATGGCCGCGCCAGCGCCCGCGGACATCGGTTTGTCGCCCATATTCGTCGTCGGCATGCCGCGCTCAGGCACGACGCTTATGGAAGGGGTCCTCGCCGCCCATCGCAATGTCTTCGCCGCCGGCGAAATGATCCAAATGCCCGCCCTGCTTGATGAGTATATAAGTCGCGCGCCCGTCGCCGCGGAGGACAGCGATGAATGGGGTTCATGGCTTGACGCAGCGCGCGCAAAATATCTGGCGGAAGCGAGAGGCGTGGACGCTGAAGCCAGACCTCATTTTGTCGACAAGCAACCGCTCAACTTCAAAGCGGTCGGATTGATCAAGCAGATGTTTCCGGCAGCGCCAATTGTCTATATAAGGCGCTCTCCGCTTGAAACCTGCTTTTCCATCTATCGCAGAAATTTTTCAAAATTCTGGCCGTTTGCGAACGATCTTACCGACCTTGGCCGGTACTACGGTCTTCATGTGCGTTATATGGTTCATTGGAAAAGTCTTTGTCCTGATGATATTTTGTTTGTTGAATATAGCAATGTTGTTGACAGTTTTGAATCTGAAGCGCGCAGGCTCATAGATTTTTGCGGCCTTGAATGGGACCCAAGCTGCCTGTCGCCGCAAAAAGTCAAGCGCGATGTGGCGACGTTTTCGCGTGCGCAGGTTCGCAAATCCGTCAGCAAGAACTATTCCGGGCAATATGGGTCCTATGAAGACTTTTTGGCGCCGCTAAAAGCGGCTTTAGAAAATGAAGGCGTTGATGTGCAAACGGGCGCGCTGAAGTAAGCAGTCTTGATATCACTCAATACGGCGAACACGGACGGATTTTTTGAGTTCGTTGATTTTCATGAAGTAGCTGCCGACAAATCCCCGCTTAATTGTTGCGGTGTATTGCTTTGGCCGGTTTGACAGGATGATGCTCGTTGAATCGGCGTCGAGCTGCCGCCATTTTTGTCCATTGTCCAGGGAAGCAATGACCTTTCCTTTCCTGGTCAAAGAAATTTCTACAATATCCGCCGTGAAACTTTTGAGTTTGTCTTTTTCATATTTGGCGCGATTCTTACCGCGCAGCGCTTCGGACCCAAATTCATCGACGGGATCAATCGCAGCGACGGCGGGCTCTGATTGTTGCGCTTCACTGTCTTGCAGGGGCGCGCTCGCAAGCGGCGCTGGTTCAGCCGAACCGGCAAGGTTTCGCGTATCGGCTAACGTGTCGGCGGCCGCATCAAAGCACGCTAACCGCTCATCCTGATCTTCGATTGCGCGGCAGGCGATTGTCGCGTCAATTGCCGAGCTCTGGCTCGTTTGCGCGTATGACGCGGACAGGCCAGTTCCGGCAGCCAAAGCGGCGATAATACAAAACCGTTTCACGAACCTTTTCCCTTGTAAAAATTACAACTTTTCCACTTGATTACACACTGTAGCGGCGATTGCGTCAACTTGGCGCGGACCTCGCAAAATACCCCGGCGCGCGCTATTTTGGACGCCATGGTCGGTCCTCATCACCAGCAATTGCTCAAGGCTTCGGCGGCGTTTCACCGCGGCGCCTATAATGAGGCGCTCAGCTTGTGTGAAGGCATATTGGCGGCGCAGCCTGACGAACCGGAATCGCTGCATTTGAAAGCGTTGTCGCTTGGCCGGCTCGGGCGAATTGACGAGGCTATCGCGGCTTTTGAGAAGGCCGCTACACGGCATCCGGCGCGCCATGCGGTGCTTGGCAACCTTGCCAACTTGCTCAAAAAAAACGACTTGTTGAATGAGGCGTCTGCCGCTTACACGAAAACTATTGAGGCGAATCCGAATTTTGCCGATGGGTATTTGGGGCTGGCGAATACCCTGCGCCTTCTTGATGAACCGACGCGCGCTGAAAAAACGCTTCGGGACGGACTGGCGGCGCAACCAAAGGACGCCCGCCTCTTGAACAATTTGGGCGTGTTGCTGGAGAGCATTGGACGCAGCGAGGAGGCGATCGGCTATTTCGGCGAAGCCCTTGCGCAGCGGCCCGACATGATTTCCGCGCTTGTGAACAGAGGGGCGGCCCTGCGAAACATCACGCGGTTCGACGCAGCGCTCAAAGACCTTACAAAAGCCGTCGCGCTTGCGCCCAATTTGGCTGAAGCCCACTACCAGCTCGCTAACGTTCTAAGACAATCGGGAGACCGGCCCGGGGCGGAAGCCGCCTATCAAAAAGCGATTGAGTGCGATCCGACCCGAAAGGACGTACACGAAGATTACGCAAAAATGCTTTGGGAATTTGGCGAAGCCGGTCGTTTCTTGACCGTGCTGGATAACGCGATCGCGGCGCATCCAACGCCCGACCTTTACATCCTGCGCAGCGACCTATGTTCGCGCGCCGGCGATTTTCACGGCGCTGGCGCGGCGGCGCGCGCTGCATTGAAAATTGATCCGCAATCCGTCGACGCCCTGCGCATGGAGGCGCGTTCGTTCCGCGCATTGAACCGAATCAAAGACGCCATTCGATCGGCGCAAGCTGCACTCAAGATCGCGCCGGCGGATTTTGACGCCCGTCATGATCTCGCAGAGCTCTTGCTGGCGGACAGTCAGTATGATGAGGCGGCGAGACTGCTGGAAGGCGATTGCCCGGACGAACATGCGCAACAACATGTTGGCCTCAAAGCGCTGGCTTTGCGCGCCTCGGGCGATGAGGCCTATCGGCGATACTACGATTATGACCGCTTCACCGCCCAGCTGACCATTGAAACACCGCCGGGCTTTGAAAGCCTTGAAGCGTTCAACGATACGCTTTGCGAAGCGCTCAAGCCTTTGCATCCGACGCAAACCCAGCCCATAGACCAAACGCTCTATGGCGGCACTCAATCTCTGGGGTCGTTGTGGTCTTTACCTCTCCCTATCATTCAAACTTTGCGCGAAGCACTGTTGGCTGCGGCCCTAAAATTCGTTGCGCAGTTGCCTGAAGATCCAAACCATCCGTTTTTGAGGCAGAAGACCCAAAATGTAAGATGCGCCGGCTCATGGTCGGTGATGTTGTCCTCGGGCGGCGGCCATGTGGATCATGTTCACCCAAATGGATGGCTCAGCGGCTGCTATTACGTCAGGGTGCCTGAGGAGGTTCGGGCGACAGAGAACGAAAAGGCTGGCTTTCTACGCCTTGGCGCATCCGGGGTGATCGGCCTTGATCTGCCCGCGGAACGGTGGCTGCGCCCTGTTGAAGGCACGGTCATATTGTTCCCGTCCTACATGTGGCACGGCGTCGAAAGGTTCTCTGCTGCATCGCAGCGTGTGACAGCGCCGTTTGATCTCGCGCCGGCGTTTCGTCGTTAAGACCTGGTTAAGCTTATTTGTTGTGATATTGCCACACTGGTCGTCAGAGTGTCCTGTAGCGATACATGCGTGTTGACGGGATTGTGTTCACGGCCATAGCTTGCCGATTAGCCGCCGGTCTGCCACCGGCGTAAAATCGTGCCCTTTATCTCGGGGGGGCGAAGATTAGCGGGTTTCCTGTCATCTCGGGGCAGGGGGCGCGTGATTTGTGTTAAACTCGGAGGGAAATCATAATGTCAAAGAAACGTCTTGTTGGGCGTTACCTACGCACCACCATGCTAACCGGCGCGGCCGCTGCTGCGGCGTTGCCGGCTCTCGCCCAAGACGGCGAAGCCGAAGACACCATTATCGTCACCGGTACGCGCATTCAGCGGGCTGACCTTGAAGCGCCAAGCCCGATTACGACCATCGGCGAACAGCAGTTGACCCTGTCAAACACGGTTAACTCAGAACAGTTCCTGAACACGCTGCCTCAGGTTATTCCGGGCCTCGATTCATCATCGAACAACCCTGGTAACGGTACGGCGACGGCGAACCTTCGCGACCTTGGCGCGCAGCGCACGCTCGTTCTGGTTGACGGTCTTCGCTATGTTCCGTCAGGCTCAGGCGGCGTTGTCGACTTGAACAACATCCCGTCAGCGCTTGTTGAAAGCATCGACGTTGTGACCGGCGGCGCTTCGGCGGTGTACGGTTCTGACGCTCTTGCGGGCGTTATCAACTTCACGTTGAAGGATGACTTCGAAGGCATCCAGATCGACGGTTCTCAGCAATACACCGGTCGCACCGACGGTTCGATCACTGACGTATCCATCATCGGCGGCGGCAACTTCGCTGACGGTCGCGGTAACGCAGTGGCGTTTATCAGCTACTCAAATCGTCGCGCGCTGCTTCAAGGCGATCGCGACTTCTCGTCTAATACATTTGACGATCCCGGGTTCGGCAACACTGGCTCTATCCCAGGATTTGAGCAGTTTGACCCAACGGGTTCTGCTGGTGTTCCCGGAACGCGCATCTTCGCTAACGGCGATGTAGGCGGCATTGGCGGCGGCACGCCGGTGATTGATCCTACGGTCATGACCGATGATGACGGTGTGAATTTCCTTGAAGGAACCTGTGACGATTCCGGCCTGCCGGGCGGTTCCGCATCTGTCATCGACCCGGATGGTTCGTTGACAAACGATCCGGCCAATGCGTTTGACCGGCCGCTTGCCGCATCAGGCGACGAATACTGCGGCAGCAACCTCACCTTTACCCCGGGCGGCGGTTTGTTCCCGTGGATCAATGCTGGTCCGGACACGACGCGCTTTAACTACGCACCGTTTAACTATCTGCAGGTGCCGCAGGAGCGCTTCAACATCGCTGGTTTCGCGAGCTACGACATCACAGAGAACATCGAGGCGAAAATTCGCGGTATTTTCTCCAACAACGTCGTTCCGAACGAGTTGGCGCCGACGCCGTTCTTCTCAACGGTGACGATCAACCTCGACAATCCGTTCCTCGGTGCAACCGAAGAGGCGTCATTGAGTGTATTAGCCGAACTGTCAGACTCTGATGGTGATGGCATACCTGATCGCGGTTTCGATCGTGACGATGACGGCAATGTGATCGGCGTGCGCGAATATGCCGATCTCGCTAACCCGCTGGCCGGCATTCTCGATAACGACAGCAGCATGTCTGTAACGGCGGGAGACCAGCGCGATGCGGATGGTAACGGCGTTGCAGACGCTCAGGTCTTCATCGGTCGCCGGATGCTTGAAGTCGGTGTTCGGAACGCCAGCCAAGAACGCTCGGCCTTCCAGTTCGCTGGCGGTCTTTATGGCGATCTCGGCGGTGATCTGAACCTGGCTTGGGCTGTTGAGTCCCAGTATGGTCGGACAACACTTTCCAACATCCAGTCGGGCAACGTCTCGATTTCTGCGATGCAGGAAGCTGTTAGAAGCGGCACTTGCAATATCTTCGGCGAGGGTAACTTCTCACCGGATTGTGTGGCTCTTGTTGAACGCACCGGTGCTGCGATTGGCGCAACGGACCAGTTCCAGCTGATTGCTACGATGCGTGGCGACTTGCCGTCGGTTGGTTCAGCGACGACACCTGGCGCGTTTGTCTTCGGTCTGGAATATCGCGAAGAGTCCAGCGACTTCCGTCCGGACTCTGTGCTTGGCCCAGACGTGTCTGGCTTCAACCAGTCACTTCCGATCTCTGGCCGCTACGACGTTTACGAAGTCTTCGGCGAATTGAACATTCCGCTCATTCAGGGCCGTTCGTTCTTCGAAGAGCTGTCGATCAATGGTCAGGCGCGTTATTCTGACTACTCGACAGTCGGCGGCGCGTTCACATTCGCTGGCGGTATCTCCTGGGAAGTTTCCCCGGGCTGGCGTCTTCGCGGTCAGTTCCAGCGCGCTGTTCGCGCCCCGAACGTGGCCGAGCTGTTCTCGCCTGTCACCAACGGCTTCCCGGGCGCAGACGATCCTTGTTCTGAAGGCACAACGTCTGATGGAACGGCTGCAGACGCAGGGCTTTGCGCCACAGTAGGCGGCGGCATCGGCGCCCAGGTCTTCGGCGCCGGGTTCCAGGCGAACTCGCAAATCGAAGGCGCGTTTGGCGGTGATCCAAATCTGTCAGAGGAAACCGGCGACACGATCACAGCTGGCCTGGTGGCGCAGCCGGAGCAGATTCCGGGCCTGACGCTACAGATCGATTACTTCAACATTGATGTAAAAGATGCGATTGGTTCAACGCCGATCCAGATCGTGCTTGACAGCTGCTACACTACCGCAGGATCTAATGCAGATTCCTGCTCGTTCATCACACGGCGCGCCGATGGTAACATCGACAACGTTCTGTTGACGAACATTAACGCTGCGAATTTGACGGCGAAAGGCATCGACTTCCTTGCTGACTATCAGTTTGATCTCGGCGATATCGGTGCTGGCGACATCGGTTCGATGAGCCTCTCGTTCATCGGCACCTATGCTATGGAATACGGTTTCCAAGCGCTTCCGCAGTCAAACTTCGAAGACTATGCCGGGTTCTATAACGGTAATGCCGGTGAGCCTAACCCGACATGGAAGCACACAATGCGCGCCACACACAATTATGGCCCGCTGACCACGTCTCTGCGCTGGCGCTATATTAGCGGCGTTGATGACTTCAACGACCAAGACGGAACCGTACGGGCTGTCAGCTCTATCGGCTCCTTCAACTACCTCGATGTTTCGATGATCTACGACGTAAGCGAGAACCTCACGCTTAACGCAGGTGTTGAAAACATTCTTGGTAAGGATGCGCCGTTGCTTGGCGATTGCTGTAACGAGCAGGCCAACACCTGGCCGGCGACTTACGAAACGCTCGGACGCCAGTTCTTCTTTGGCGCTTCGGTTCGCTTCTAAGCAAAAGAGTCGAATACAAAAACTTGAGAACGGCGGGCTGCAAGCCCGCCGTTTTCTTTTACGGCTCACCTCAAAGCCAAATCAGCGGCCGGGCGTGCGCAACGAGGCGCGGCCTTGATGTGTTCAAGGGCGTTAAGCTTCCACAATGGTTGCTGTCTCATCCGCATTGTGTCATGCGGTCAACCGTTGCGCCCATGACCGGAACAGACCCCAGAACCGAAGATGCAGCCCATTGGCAGTCCTATTGGCGCCAGCAGCAAGCTGGCGGCGCGGGCGCGGTAACATCGCTCGATCAGAACCGCGTATTCGCTGCTGATTGGGACGCGTTTTTCTTAAAGGAAAGCGCTGACCGCGCAGGGCACCGGATCATTGACCTTGGTTGCGGCGCCGGTCTTGTGCTTGCCCGCGCGAAAGCGGTTCCTGCGTTCAACGAAAATGCGCTGCTCGTCGGCCTTGATTACGCGGAGGCCGCGGCGCGGCAGACGTCAAACCTTGCCGGACCCGGAAGCGCAACCACCGGCGTCGCCGCGGCTATCACAGCAGCGCCCTTCAAGGATCAGGTCTTCGACATTATCGTCAGTCAATTCGGCCTGGAATATGCGGGTATGAGCGCCTTTGAAGAAGCAGGCCGCCTTCTGGCGCCGCAGGGCGTAATGCGCGCCATCATCCACTACAAAGACGGCGCCATCCATCAAGAATGCCGCAACAACGCCGAGATGGTCGGCGCTATCCGCCGGAGCGGTTTAATCGATGATACAAAGCGGTTTTTTTCCGCTGTACAAGCGCATCAGCAGGACGCCGCGCAGATCATGAACACGGCAAATGTGTTGCGGGGCAATCAGACTGCGGATGTTCCAGCGCGTCCTGTCGTCCAATATGTCGTCGATGCTGTCTTAAGGTTCGTCAATCGCCCGCAGGCCTTTGCGCGTCAGGAAGTGCTGCATTGGCTTGATGGCGTGGCTGCCGAACTGGACGTCTATGCAGCGCGCATGAACGCAATGGTCGGAGCGGCGATGGATGAAAAAATGCTGCAATCAGTGAGTGGATCCTTAAGCGCCAAAAACATTGCTGTTCACCAGTTGGGGCCAATGTATCTCGGTGGTGTGACTGCGCCGGCGGCGTGGAAGTTCGAAGCGCGCCGGCGGGGCGATTAACCTGGGCGATCGGCGCATCAGCGGGTCGTGCGCCGGCGGCGACAAATTGCTATCATCGATTATTCCTGTAAATATCCTCTTTCGTATTGATGTTTTGAATGGTTGGAGCGATCCCGCGTGACCCCCTTGCCGACCTTGCGGCAGCTTCAGTTCTTCACGGCGCTTGTGCGTCGGCAATCCTTTTCCGGCGCGGCAGAAGAATGCCTGGTTTCGCAATCAGCCTTGTCATCCGCGATTAAAGAGCTTGAAACGCTGATGGATCAGCAATTGATTGATCGCTCGACCCGTAATTTTGCACTAACGCCCGCCGGTGAAGAAGTCGCCGCCCGTGCGGAGGCGCTTTTAGCATCAGCAGAAGATCTCGTGCGCGCCGCTGCGGGAAGGACCCCGCTGGACGGCGCCTTTCATCTCGGCGTCATTCCGACCATTGCGCCTTTCATTCTGCCTAAGGCGACGCGCGCAATCAAAAAGGCCTATCCGAAAGTCGAGCTTTATTTGCGTGAAGACCTCACTGCCGATCTGGCGCAGCGGCTTACCGCCGGGCTGATTGATGCAGCACTGCTTGCTGTGCCTTATGACCTGCCAGGCATTGACGTGATCGAGATCGGTGAAGATCCCTTTTGGTTTGCCTGCGCCCCTGATGCGCCGCTTGCAAAAAAGCGCGTTGTTAAAAAATCAGACATGCGAGAATGCGATCTCTTGCTTCTCGAAGATGGTCATTGTTTGCGCGATCACGCCATTGACGCTTGTGATCTCGTGGCCAATGGCGTGCGCTCCGCCTATGGGGGCACCAGTCTCTTTACGCTGACCCAGATGGCCCGAAGCGGCCTTGGCGCCACACTGCTGCCAGGCATTGCGGTGAAGGACGGCCTTGCAAAACGCGCCGGGCTTGTCGTTTTGCCCTTCGCTAAACCAAAACCGTCGCGGCGGATCGGCGTTGCCTGGCGCAAAGGATCGGGGCGCCGAGACGAGGCTGAAGCGATCGCCGATATTATTCGGAAGCTTATCTAGCCAGCAGGACTTCGAGCGGTTTCCGGCTTTGTGCGGGGGTGTTTGATGTCTGTGATCTTACCGTTGTCCGACAGCATAATGGCGATGCCGCGCGTTGACTCAAATTGCGTCAGAATAATCATCACGGTCACCGTGATCGGAACGCTGAGCAATAGGCCGGCAAATCCCCAGATTGAGCCCCAAACGCCCAGGGAAAACAAAATCACCAACGGGCTTAAATTCAGCGTGCGGCCAACCAGCCGCGGTTCGATGCCGTTGCTCATCAGTTGTTCAGCCCCCACAAGGCTGACAAGCGCGATCAGCGCCATACGAATGCCGCCGCCATCGGGCTGCACCAGCGCAAGCAGCACCGGCAGCGTTATCGCCGAGACGGCGCCGAAGATGGGGATATAGTTCAAAACAAAGATCAAGAGCGCCCAAAAGCCGGCAAACTGAATGCCGATCGCCGTCATGATGATGAAGCTGATGACCGCCGTGATCAGATTGGTAATAGTCTTAACGGTGATATATTGCCGAACGAGGACGCCTATGTCGGCTATGGTTTCGTTGACTGCGGCGCGTTGTTTAGAAGACCGGCTCAAGAGGTTAATCTTTTTGAAGATCCGGCCCCGTTCAATCAGCATGAAAACCAAATAAAGAAAGACGCTGACAAAAGTAAGGGCGTTCGAGGTGAGCGCGCGTAAGGAACCTGCAACCTGCGCCAATAACGGGCGGATAACGCCGAGCGCGGCCTGTTGCAATTGATCAACGCTGCCGAGGAATTCTTCCGGGATAAACTCGATGGTCCTGGCGAAGGCCAACACTTCAGACGCAAGCGTCAGCAGCCGTTCCTCATAGGACGGCCATGTCTCCAGCAGCGTTTCCACATTGGCCTTGATGATTTCGACAAAGATCATCATGCCAGCGCCGATCAGCAAAAAAGCGATCAAATAGCAAAACCAGTCGGGCAGGAATTTGCCGATGACGGGTGCGCGTTTGATATTGTCCTTGAGGGTGAAAATCAAAAAACAAAGGAACCCCGCCACCACCAGCGGAATGAGGACGCCGCGCCCGATATAGGCGATGAACCCGATCATGATCGCAATGGCGAGCCCGAAAAACGTCCGGGCGATCCCATGATTGGAAAGGCTGTCGGGCATCAACGCGCTCCGCATGAAAGTCGATAATTGCGGCTAAGCCGATTTGCCGGTTTCGGCTAGGGGTGACGCCCGCAGTTCCGCGCGCCAATTGCTTTGTTTTCTGTCGATTAGGCGCTAGCAAAGGCGGAATGGAAACGCGTGAGATAAGCTGGCGATCGCCCTATGGCGCTTTTGCGCCCTTAGACGGCGTTCCATGGGCGCATCTTCTCCATGGCGGCGACAAATCGGCGGATGCGCGGTGGTCGATCATCGTTGCGTTTCCGACGCGGAAAGTCGTTGTCCGGGAAGGCGTGCTTTACCTCGATGGGGCGCTGGAAGAGGGCAGTGCTTTTGACGAGCTTCAGGAGCTTGTCATCAATAACCGCGTGACGACGAAGGGTGTGTCGCTTCCCTTTCAATCCGGTCTGGTGGGTTTTGTCGGCTATGAGATGGCGCCCTATTTTGAACCGTCACTCTCTTTGCCTGCGTCGCCTTTCGATCTGCCGGATGTTGCGTTCGGCCGCTATGAAGCGGCAGCGCTCTTCGATCGTGTTGACAAGAAATCGTTTGTTACTGGCGCAGATGCGCGCGCTTGTGACAGGTTGCAGGAAGCTCTGGGCGGGGGTGATGCAGCTGACGACTTCAGCGATGCAGATTGGGCATTCACGTCAAATGCAACCCGTGACATTCACATGGACGCCGTCGCCGTTACGATCGAGGAAATTCGCAATGGCCGTTTGTTTCAAGCGAATTTGGCCCATCAAATCACCGGTGTGAGCAAGGAGCCTTCATCCGGTCTTGGCCTCTTTCGGCGTATCGCCGAAAAAAGCGATGCAGAACATGGCGCGCTGCTACAGTTTGAGGAAGGCGCGATCATCTCGAATTCGCCGGAACGCTTTTTTCGCATCACGCCGCACAAGCAAGGCCGCCGCATTTCCGCTGAACCCATCAAGGGAACCCGGCCGCGCGATGAAGATTCGGAAACTGATGCGAGTCTTGCGCAAGAGCTGCTTGAAGACCCGAAAGACCGTGCTGAAAACATCATGATCGCAGACCTCATGCGTAATGATCTGTCGCGAATTTGCGAAGACGGTTCGATCAACGTCGATACGCTTTGTGAGATCATGTCGCTGACCCGGGTCCATCATTTGGTGTCGCGCATCAGCGGCCAATTGAAACCTGACATTGGACTGCAAGAGATATTTGCCGCTTTGTTTCCGAGCGGATCAATTACCGGCGCGCCAAAGGTCGAGGCGATGAAGGTGATCGCCGAGCGCGAGAAAATTGGCCGCGGCCCCTATTGCGGCGCCATCGGCTATATTGACGATTCTGGCGCGGCGGATTTTTCTGTTGCGATCCGCACCTCCGTTCTCGCCAACAAGGGCGTCCAAACGCAACTAACGTTCCCTGTTGGCGGCGGGATAACCCTGCGGTCCGATCCGGCGGCTGAATATCAGGAAACGCTGGTTAAAGCGCGGGGCGTATTGGCGGGGCTCGGCGCAGATTGGGACGGGCGGTCTTGATTCTCGTTATCGACAATTACGATTCCTTCGTCCACAACCTTGCCCGCTATGTGCGCGAGGCCGGCGGCGAGACCACTGTCATTCGCAATGACGCAGCTTCCGTCGAAGCGTGTCTTGCCTTGTCGCCGGCGGGGGTCATCCTCTCGCCCGGGCCGAACTGGCCCGCTGACGCCGGTATTTCCGGACCGTTAATCGAACAATTGCCGCCATCGACCCCGCTGCTTGGGGTTTGCCTTGGTCATCAATGCCTTGTGGAAGCGTTTGGCGGCAAGACCATGCGGGCGTCGCGCCCGTTACATGGCGAAGCCAGCATGATGCGCCATGACGGGAAGGGGCTGCTTGAGGATATTCCCTCGCCCATTGTAGTCGGACGATATCATTCGCTCATATCCCGCCTGCCTCAAGCTTCGCCCTTGGAAGCTATCGGCTGGAGTGAAGAAGGCGAACTCATGGCGGTGCGCCATGTGGATCGTCCTTGGTTTGGCGTGCAGTTTCATCCGGAATCGGTGTTAACTCCCGCAGGAAGACAATTAATCGGGAACTTTCTCGATCTCACAAGAAACACGGCGTGACAATGATCTGGCTCAATGGAGACTTTCTCGAGACCGGCGCCTTATCTACAGCGGATCGCGGCTTTTTGTTGGGGGACGGATTATTCGAGACCATGCTGGTTGTCGATGGCGCGCCGGCGTTTCTTACGGCGCACTTGAAACGGCTAGGCGAGGGGCTCTCCGCGCTGAAGCTTGACGTAAGTATCGACAACACCGCCCTGCGCAACGCCATCGGCAAGCTTGCAGAGGCCGCAGGGCTGGCGAAGGGAAGGGCGGTTGCGCGATTGACGGTAAGCCGGGGCCCTGGTCCGCGTGGGCTTAAATTTCCGAGCCGAGACGCTGCTGCGCCGACGGTGCTTCTTACCATTGCGCCAGCGCAGCCGCCTAGCAGCGCCGTCGCCAACGTCATGATCAGCGCTTACCCAAGGCCAATGGACAGTCTTGCCGCGCGGCATAAGACCCTCAACTATCTCGATAATGTCATGGCGGCCAACGAGGCGGCAGAGGCGGGCAGGGACGACGCCATCATGCTCAACGCCCGCGGCGACGCTGTTTGCGCTGCCGCCGCAAATTTATTCCTGCTCACAGACGCCGGCGAACTGGCGACGCCGCTGATCAGTGACGGAGCGTTGCCGGGCATCGTCCGGTCTGTTCTTATTGATTGCGCCAAGCGGGCGGGCGTTAAGGTGACGGAAAGGTCGATTTCGGAACAGGAGATCAGGCAATTGCCGTTGATTTTGACAAGCAGTGTTACGGGGCTTCGCCGAGCGGCCTACGAGGCGGCCGATGTGTGGCGCGTGTCCCAACAGGCGCTGTTTGATCGGCTCGATAATGCTTATAAGCAAGCGCTTGAAGCGGATATTCGAACGGAAAAAGCATCGTGAAGGCCTTCTCGATTACCGAAGAGCAGATTGCCCGTTGCATTGGCGCGGCCTGCGCCGATGAGCTCAGCCGGGAATTCAACCGCCATACGGACTTTCTCACTATTGCCTCCTGGACGGGTGAAACGCCGTTTGGCGCGGGAGGGCTTTCGCTCGACGAGGCGCAAATGGCTGCCTGCGCAAAGCGTATTTAAGTAGAGTTAGAAAGGTCGCCACGTGGCGACCTTTTCGGAGGTAATTATGTTTACTAG